>CACXCN010000021.1 GCA_902766095.1 uncultured Selenomonas sp.
TTATGCGATAGTACTCGAGTAAAGTTACTAGCTCGCCACCCCCACCACCGCTAGCGCGGTCCTCCTCCCCCAGAGGGGGATGCTTCACTCATCGTCACACCTCATCCGCCCCTGCGGGCCACCTTCCCCATAGGCTCTGTTTCTCACTGGAAGAACTCCTCGAGTATCGCTACGAAGTCCTCGCGGGTGGTGGCTTTGTTGAAGCGGTCGCGCAGGAGGGCGCCGTGCACGAGGCCGCGCGTGTACCAGGTCGCGTGCTTGCGCATCTCGCGCGGACCGATGTAGTCTCCCTTGTACTTCAGCAGCAGATCGAGATGACGCATGATGACCTCGGCCCGCTCCGCGAGCGTCGGGGGCGGCAGGATCTCGCCCGTCGCCCAGAAATGCGTGAGTTGGCGGAATATCCAGGGATTGCCCTGCGCCCCGCGGCCGATCATGACCGCGTCGGCCCCTGTGATGCGCAGGCAGCGCACCAGATCCTGCGGCGTGCGTATATCACCATTCGCGATGACCGGTATGTGTACCGCCTGCTTGACCTGCGCGATGAGCTCCCAGTCCGAATGCCCCGTATAGAACTGCTCGCGCGTCCGGCCATGCACGGCTATCGCATCGACACCGGCGGCCTCCGCCAGCTTCGCTATCTCGACCGCATTGATGGAGTCACTGTCCCAGCCGGCCCGTATCTTGACCGTGAACGGCATCTTTATCGCCCGTCGGACAGCCGACAGCACCGCGTAGGCCTGCTCCGGCTCGCGCATCAGCGCGGAGCCCTCACCGTTCTTGACGACCTTCGGCGCCGGGCAGCCCATATTGAAATCAAGGATATCGGCTGTCCCGAGCGCCTCGACATAGGCTGCTGCCTCGGCCGCCATATCCGGCCGGGCAGCGAATATCTGCATCGCGAGCGGCCGCTCACCGGGCTCGGACTGCAGCATGGCCAGCGTATGATCATTGCGGAAATGTATGCCCTGACTACTGACCATCTCGGCATAGCAGAGCGGACAGCCCATATCATGGGCGATGATGCGGTAGGCCGTATCCGTGACCCCGGCCATAGGGGCCAGGAATACCGGATAATCGAAATGAAACCGGCCGATATCCACACCACCGGCTGGTGGCGGCACGAGATCGGCTGCCCGCGTACGGGCCTTCCCAGCCCGCATGAACGACCGCGCCACGGCGAACTCAGCCTCGTGCGCCGGAGCTGCCTGCCGGCATCCGCTATTTTTCTCAGTCATGTTGGTTCCGCTCATAAAGTGCCCGTAATCCCTCCAGCGTCAAGAAATGGTCGACATGGTCGATCGTCGCCGACTCCTTCGCGATCATGCGGGCGAAGCCGCCGGTCGCCACGACCTGTATGTTCTCCTGGCCGCCCTCGGCGACATATTTCTCCGCCATCTCCGCCTTGATCCGGCGCACGATCTCATCGATCTGCCCCACGTAGCCGAATATGATACCGGCCTGCATGCCCTGGATCGTATTGCGGCATATGATCTGCTTCGGCGGCACGAGCTCGATGCGCGGCAGCTGGGCCGCCCGCTGGAACAGGGCGTCCGAGCTTGTCCCGATGCCGGGCGCTATGACACCACCAATGAAATCGCCATTGTTCGCCACGACATCGAACGTTGTCGCCGTCCCGATATCGATCACGATGAGCGGCCCGCCGTACTCCTCGAACGCCCCGACGACGTTCACGATACGGTCCGCACCGATGGCGCGCGGGTTCTCATAGCGCAGCCGGATGCCCGTGCGGATGCCCGGTCCCACGACGAGTGGCCGGATATGGAAATAGCGCTCGCACATCTTGACCATCGGCACGACGAGCGGCGGCACGACCGACGAGATGATGATGGCCTTGATATCGTTCATGCTGATGCCCTGATAAGTGAACAGGTTGTTGATGATCATGCCGTATTCATCGCCGGTCTTCTGCCGGTCGGTCGATATGCGCCAGTGACGCATGAGCTTCTTGCCCTCGAACGTGCCCAGTACGATATTGCTGTTGCCTATATCAAAAACTAATAACAAAGATATTCCTCCTCCGGTCACAGCCTGCCCCAATCAGCACGAAATGCAGGTCTGTGCCGCCTCCATCAATCGCTGCTCTCCTCATCGTCAGTCCAGTAGCCACCTTCACGCGGCCGGACTGATACATCACCGGCCAGCACGCGCTGCCGCCCGGCGGCCGTCTCGACTATCAGGGCTCCGTCATCCGCGATATCCACCGCCCGGCCCGTCATCTCCTCGCCACTGCGGACACCGATGACGCGTACTTCGTGCCCGAGCGTCAGGCTGTAGCGGCGCCACTCCGCGAACACAGGGCCGAAGCCCTGCGTCTTGATCGTCGCATAGAGATCATCCATGGCCCGCAGTACGGCCTGCAGGAAAGCCACGCGCGGCACCGGTTCGCCCTTCGCCTCCATGAGCGAGGTCGCCTTGTCACGCACATCCTCAGGGAAATCCTGCTCGGCGATATTGGCATTGATACCGATGCCGATGACGATGTAGTTCACGCGGTCGAGCTCAGCGCTGAGCTCAGTCAGTATCCCCACCATCTTGCGCCCCTTGTGCAGCACATCGTTCGGCCATTTGATGCCGCCCGGCACGCCGAACTCCCGCATGGCGCGCACGACGGCCACTGAGGCGAACAGCGTGCATTTCGGCGCCTCCTGCGGCAGGAAATCCGGCCGCAGAATCACCGAGAACCAGATACCGGTCGGCGGGCAGAAGAAATGACGCTCCAGCCGTCCGCGTCCGCCCGTCTGCTCATCGGCCACCACGATGGTGCCGTCCGGCGTAGCCTCGGCGTCGCGATCAGCCATCCCCCGGGCTGTGACATTCGTCGAGCCGATCGTCTCATAGCTGTATATCTTGCAGCCTATGGTCTGCGTCCCCAGGTCATGCTTGATCTCGCTCGCCAGCAGCCGATCTGGCGTCTCCTGCAGCGAATAGCCGCTGCGCGGCTGACTGACGATGGAGTAGCCCGCCGCCCGCAGCTCGCGGATATGTTTCCAGACAGCTGTGCGCGTCACGCCCAGCCGCTCGGCGATCTCCTCTCCCGATATGAACTTCTGCCCCGCCTGCCGCAGCATCTCCAGCACCCGGTTCTCTGAATCCGTCCGCACCCTGATCACTCCTAGTTCCTGTCATACTTCCCCGTCTGGCTATTTCTTATAACATCGATACAAGAAACATGTTACTCCGTTATTATACAACGTATCGCCATCAGAAAAAAGTGCTGCAGAGACATCCGCAGGACTACTCCGCCTCCGGAACGATATCCCGCTCGTCGCAGACCATGTTGCGTCCACCGTTCTTTGCCAGATAAAGGGCCGAATCCACGCGGTGGAACAAAGCCTCCGGCGTATCATGCTCCCCGTGCCATGACGCCACGCCGATGCTGACGGTCACCGGCAGCCCATTGATTGGTGACCGTTCGATATGGCTGCGCACGACCTCACCGAATATCGTAGCCGACGAAAGCGAGCCATGGAAAATCATCATGAACTCCTCGCCGCCCCAGCGCACGCAGGGATACTGATCTCCGAAAGCCGTCAGGCGGTCGGCGAACCCCCGCAGCACCTCATCGCCACGATCATGACCATAGGTATCATTTATCGCCTTGAAATGATCGATATCGAGCATGAGCAGGCAGAACGTCTTGTCCTTGTGCGACATGGCGCGGGCAATAGCGGCTGCCAGCAGCTCATTCAGCTTTATGCGGTTGTAGCAGCCAGTCAGCTCATCGCGCTCCGACCGCTCCGTCGCGATCTGTGCCTGCTGCTGCAGACCGGAGGTCTCGGCGGCCAGCTGATGCTCGCGTATCAGATGCTCCCGGAACATAGCCATAGCGAAATAAACGAACGCATAGATACCGAAAGGCGTAACGAAGGAATGCCAGGTCGAAAACTGCAGCTGCCGCGACAAGCCATCGATGAAGCCCAGGACGGTGAACGCCACCGTCGGCACCAGGACGGCCTGGCACATGCGGTCATGGTAATGGAACGCCGTATGGAAGAGCCAGACGAAAGCCAGCCCCTCGAAGATCAACAGCATGGGATAGTAATAGAACATCATCGAATTCATCGTATGCTCGCCCAGCATCTCACCGGTCATAGCGATGATGAACAGCATACTGAATATCGCGATGATCAGCTTCATGTGCGCGTACGGCCGGTCCTTCATGAGCTCATACAGGATCATATTGGCCGTGATCGGCAGCAGATAGGCAGATATGCTCAGTACATACCACCAGAACAGATCCGCCTGGAACAGCACGCTCTTCAGGCTGCCGGCACTGACACACCATACAGCGAAAACGAACAGGAATATGACGCAGGCCCGGCAAAGCTCCTGATTGATATCTTTGCTGAAATGCGCATATACCAGAAGGATGAGGAGCAAGATCACGGCCACCGGCATGGCCAGCACCAGCGGCAGGTCGAACCAGAACAGGCGCTGTATCTGCTGCGTCTCGTTATCGATCCGCATGAACTGGAACGCCCCCAGTTTCTTCACATCATGCGAATGCAGCTCGAACGTCAGCTGGCTGGTGGTATACAGCCGCTGCGGCAATATGATCAGATGCCAGTGATTCCCGCCCTCACGATAGCTATCACCGAAACCATCGCTCTCGTATATGAGCTGCTGGTCAATCCAGACCCGCACCGACTCACTAGCCGCCATGAACATCAGCGTATCGGCCTGCGGATCAACATCTGTCAGCGTAGTCGTCATCCACAGCACGCGCGTCCCCTCCTGGAGCGGCGGCTGATGCGGGAAATCGACGTGCTGCCAGGCGGACGGCTCATGGATGGCCGACCAAGGCATATGTGCGATTTCCGTCTGCGAGCCATTGCCTACGCGATACTGCCAGTTCCCACTCAGCTGAGCTGCACTGGCTGTACCGCTGCTGACGAAAAGCCCTGCCAGACCGACTGCAAAGACCAGCAGAAGGCCTAAGAGCTTCCCCTGCGGCAATGCGAGCTCCGACGCTTCCTTCTCTGGTTCCGGGGCCGGCAAATTCTTCGGTTCCTTTATCTCTGTCTCCATCTCGATATTCACGCGGTTGCGCCCGCCATTCTTCGCCCGGTAAAGCGCATGGTCCATGCGCTCGAAAATCATATCCGGCGAATCCAGCCGGCCATGCCAGCTGGCCACGCCCGCTGAGACTGTGACCTGCCGGTCAGGCAGTACCTGCTCCGCCGCCATCGCATGACGCACGCCCTCAGCCAGCTCATAGCCCTCACTGACAAGCATATCCTCGCAGGCGACCACGAACTCCTCGCCGCCCCAGCGGAATATCCTGCCATCCTGATCGACAATGCGCTGCAGCAGGGCGACGAATTTCTTCAGCACCTCATCACCGACATCGTGGCCATAGTTATCATTGACCGCCTTGAAAAGGTCGATATCGAACATCATGAGCACGAGCTGCTGCCCGCCCTGCTGCGTGATGTACTTATGAA
>CACXCN010000022.1 GCA_902766095.1 uncultured Selenomonas sp.
AATCAAATTTTTCCCTATCAAACCATCCCGCGGAAAGTACTTTCGTTCAAGCGTAGCGCGTTTAAGTACTTTCAAGGGACCTATTAAACGGGAAAAATTTTATTTTAGCCAAACCACAATAGCGCAATGAAGGAACCATGCCTGCCGCGGTACTATGTGCTCAGGCTCGACAACACCTTATTTCGTTACAGCCCCTCCGTGGTTACTCTGGCAGGATCTCGGTCAGGGCCTGGTGGGCACGCTCGATGGCCCAAGTCAGTTCCTCGCGCGTGATGTTCAGCGGCGGATTGAAGTAGAGCACATCGCCGAGCGGGCGCAGCACGAGACCGAGCTCGAGGGCTTTCTTGTAGATCTGATAGCCGGTCCGCCGCGCGGGGTCGAGCGGCTCCTTCGTCGCCGGATCCCGCACGAGCTCTATGGCATGGATGAGCCCGATATGACGAATCTCGCCGACGTTCGGATGATGCCCGAAGGCTTTCTGCATCTCGTCCGTGAGCCAGGCGGCGTTGTCGGCGGCAGTCTCGAGGACATGCTGCTCGCGCAGGACCTTCTGGACGGCGAGCGCAGCGGCGCAGCCCAGCGGATTGCCGGCATAGGTGTGGCTGTGCATGAATGCGCGTCCCTCGCTGTAGTCCGCATAGAAGGCATCGTAGATTTCCTGGCTCACGCAGGTAATCGACATCGGCAGGTAGCCGCCCGTAAGTCCCTTCGAGATGCACATGATGTCCGGCGATATGCCGGCCTGATCGCAGGCGAACATCGTGCCCGTGCGGCCGAAGCCTGTGGCGATTTCATCGCAGATGAGCTTTACATCGTACTGGTCGCAGAGCGCGCGCAGTTTCTGCAGATAGAGTGGCGGATAGATGCGCATACCGGCGCTGCCCTGCAGCAGCGGCTCGACGATCATGGCCGCCGTCTCATGCGCATGCTCGCGGAACGCCTGCTCGACATGCTCGAAGCATTCGCAGTGGCAGTGCTCGCGGCACTGGCCGTACGGGCAGCGATAGCAGTCCGGCGCCTCGACGTGAATGTTGTCCATCATCATCGGCTGATAGAGCTTCGCATAGAGGTCCATGCTGCCGACGGACAGGGCGCCGATCGTCTCGCCGTGATAGCCCTCCGTCAGGCACATGAAGCGCTGTTTCTCCGGCTTGCCGCCCTGCTGGTAGAACTGGAAGCACATCTTGAGGGCGCATTCGACAGCCGCTGAGCCGTTGTCATTGAAATGGAATTTCTTTATGCGGTCCGGCACGATTTTCGCGAGCGTCTCGGCCAGCTCGATGGCCGGCTCATGCGAGAAATTCGCGAATATGACATGCTCGAGTTTGTCGAGCTGGTCCTTGATGGCCTGATTGATGACCGGGTTGCAGTGGCCGAGCAGGTTCGCCCACCACGAGCTCACGATGTCCATGTAGCGCTTGCCATGCACATCGTAGAGCCAGACGCCCTGGCCGTGGTCGATGACCATCGGCGGCAGGGTCTCGTAGTCCTTCATCTGCGAGCAGGGGTGCCAGATGTATCTGAGGTCGCGTTGTTCCAGTGTGTCCATGATTTTCTCTCTCCTGATATATCATACAGAAAACGGGGGCTGAACCATCAGTCAGCATAAAGTGAGACTTGGACCTACGCGGCAGGCATGGTTCCTCCATTCCGGAATCATGCCTGCCGCTGCCTTATCATCAGTCAGCATAAAGGCTGGCCAGGCGGGCCGGATCGATGTCGAGCTCCGTATCGCCATGCTGGACGCGGGCTACGATCGGCACGCCGGTCATCTCCTCGATCATCTGCGCGTTGTCGTCCTCCATGAGGTCGCCGGGATGGTAGTTGTTCAGGATGACGCCCTGGACAGGGATCTCGCGATTGCGCAGATGTTCGATGCTCAGTACGGCCGCGTTGATGGTGCCGAGGCCCGCATCGGCGATGATGAGCGTGGCCAGCTGCAATTTCTTCACGAGGTCGTCGAGGATGACGTGCTGCTCCGCGTCCCAGCGCAGCGGGCAGATGATGCCGCCGCTGCCCTCCATCGTGAGGTAGTCATAGTGCTGCCGGGCCCAGTGGAAATCGCGCTCGACTTTGGCAAAATCGATGGGCTGGTCATTCAGCCGGGCTGCCAGATGCGGCGACACGGCTTCGCGATATACATATGATACGAGATGCGGTATCGTCTCGCCGAGTCCGGCCACCTCGTTGACGTGCAGAGCGTCGCCCGGCTGCAGTTCCCCCTGCGCGTCCGGTTCCGCTCCCGAGAGCGCCGCCTTGTAATAGCCGGCGTTGTAGCCGCTATCACGCATTTTCTTGACGATTAGCCCCGTCACATACGTCTTGCCAATGTCCGTGCCCGTGCCGGTGATGAATAATGCCTTCCCCAAAATAAAAGCCTTCTTTCCGAAATTCCGAAAATCGCTGAGCGGGAATCCTGCTCAATGCTGTCCCATGACTGCCTGCGGCCGTGCCGGCCCGGTGAGCCATGCTCCCGCAGCCTCCATGCGCCGCGCGATGCCGGCAGCGGCTACGCAGAGCAAGAAATCCGGTCCGACCTGCAGCACGCCGCAGTAGAGGATGACCCAGTAGACAGAGACCGGCGCATCAATGACGTAGTTCGAGACGATATAGAACCAGACGAGCCCGAGCGCGTAGACGATGGCCATGCCCCCGGCGTTGACGAGCAGCAGGCTCCGGAACGTGACCCGCTTCAGGCGCCGGGAGAAATAGCCGCAGAACCCGGCCTGCAGGATGAAGCCGAGCAGATAGCCGAACGTCGGCTGCGCGATATAGCCGAAACCGCCGCCCGTCGCAAATACCGGTACGCCGACGAGCCCCAGCAGCACATAGGCACCGACCGCCAGCGCGCCGAGCCGGGCCCCGAGCACGAGCCCCGCGAGCAGGGTGAACAGGAACTGCAGCGTATAGACGTCGTTGCCGATCGGGATGCGGATGAATGTTCCTACTGTGATCAAAGCGATGAACAGGCCGCAGAGCACCAGTTCCCGCACCGTTAACTTTCGCATACATACTCCCTTCTGAGAGCCGCAGCTCCCCACCAGAATGAATAATATCAAACCGAACTCAGTATACGCCGAGGAAGCGGTTAAGTCAACCTATATTTTATTTATGGTTAACTATATAGAAAGCCTTCCCCTGAGGGGAAGGCTAAAAAAACGACCCATCATTCGATGGGCCGCCGGCGCTTTTTAGCTTATTTCTTATCTATGGTGCTTCTCATGACGGGCATGGGCTGCGTAGTCGGACTTGATGTCGTTCACGACCTTGTCGTGGCGCTTCTGCTCGCGCTTCATGGCCTGGTCGTATTTCTTCTGGTCGCCGTCTTTGCGATACTCATAGCGGATCGCGCGCACGTTCTGGTTGTGAGTGACCTCTTCCTCGTGCATGCGATGGCTATACTCGTTCGACGTGCCATCCGTATAGGTCTTCTGACTGGCAGCCTCGGCCACGCTCGTCTGGACTGCTACCGCGCTGCCGACGCCGAAGAACATCACTCCGGCCAGAGCCGCGGCGAGTACTCGCTTATTCATCTTCATCATTATACATATCCCCCTCATCAACACTGGCGCCGGATCAGCCGATTCCACGCCATCAGCTTGACAGATATCCCTCAACATCTCAAGAACTTCAGCTCTCGTTTTGGGAACATCACAAGTCTGATTATAGGTCAATAGGATAAGATCGTGTTTAGAGTCAACCTTTTCCCCTGTTAGATATTGCTGATATTATGGCCAGACGACCGGCCGTCACACTGCCCCTGCCGTGCACCACCCCGCCTCCGGCTCAGACGTGGCTCAGTATGAACTCCGCCTGGCCGATGACCTGATAGCTGCCAAGCCCCGCCGGCAGGAACACGGTCTCGCCCTTCTGCAGGTAGATGCGGCCCGTCGCCGCCGCGAGCTCCATGCCGCCCTCGAGAACGGTAATGCTGTGGAACGACTCCTCGCCGGCGCGCAGGTGGCAGGTGCCGTTCAGATTGAAATGGTACGTCGTGAAATACTCGCACTGGGCCAGCAGCTCGACATCGGCGCAGGCGAATATCTCGAGCTTTGCGAGTGGCTTCGTCGGACGCGCCGGCGGCGTGAGATTCGTCACATCGATGGCCTTCGCGACATGCAGCTCGCGCGGCTTGCCATCCTTGCCCACGCGGCCATAGTCATAGACGCGATAGGTCGTGTTCGAGTTCTGCTGAATCTCGCAGATGAGGATGCCCTTGCCGATCGCGTGCAGGGTACCGGCGTCGATGAAGAATACATCGCCCTTGTGGACCGGCACCTGGTTGCAAACCTCGAGCAGCGTATTGTCGGCGATGCGGCGCTCGAATTCCTCTTTCGATATGGCCGATTTGAAGCCATAGATGAGGCTGGCCCCCGGCTCGGCATCGACGATGTACCACATCTCGGTCTTGCCGTACTCGCCCTCGACGCGCATCGCATAGTCATTATCAGGATGCACCTGCACCGACAGATTGTCCTTAGCATCGATGAGCTTGATGAGCAGCGGGAAATACGGGAACGCCTGTCCGCGCCGGCCGAGCACCTCGCGCCCTTCGCCCTTTATGTAGTCCCCGAGCGTCATGCCGGCCGCATCGCCGTTCGCGATGATGCTCATGCCGTCCTTGTGGCAGGCCAGCTCCCAGGATTCCGATACTTTGTCGAGATCGGTCTGCTTGCCGAACTCGGTCTTGAGCTTCGTGCCGCCCCAGATGTAGTCTTTGAGCGGTGCCGTTAGTTTCATAGGATATTTTTCCATATTTCCTCCTCATAATGTACATTCTTTACATGATATTAGTTATATCTTTTATCCTATTATACCGCTTTTACTCAGATTTTTCCACCGGTAAAATGCCGCCGGCCGCCTCATGCAGTTCCTCTATGGTCATATTGTGCAGGCTCGAGCGATGTGTCTCATCATCCTGGCAGACGAAGCCGACCTGGCTCACGAACGGCTCGATCGTGCCGATGCGCACGAGCGGTGTCACGACGAGCAGCTGCAGGTCGAGGCTCCTAAATAGCTCGAGGCCGAAACGGGCCGACTCGTCTGAGCTCTTGAGGAACGCCTCATCGATGACGACGAGCCGGAATGACTGCTCGCTGACACGCCGCCCCTCGAGGCCGAAATTATAGACGATGCTGGCCGCCAGAATCGTATAGGCCAGCTTCTCCTTCTGTCCGCCGGATTTGCCGCCCGAGTCCGTGTAGTGCTCGTACTCCTCATCGCTGTCGCGCCAGCGCTCCGTAGCGGCGAAATTGTACCAGTTCCGCACATCGGTCACTTCGTTGCGCCAACGGCGGTCTGCCTCCGTACTGCCCTCACGGCCCTGCAGCCGCTGCAGGAGCCCTGCCACCTCCTGGTAGCGCTGCTCATCGTAAACTTCATCCGAGCCGCTCAGCGTATTGCTCGTGCAGGCCCGCAACTCGTCAATGAAGTCCGTGATAACACGGCTGGGATTCCGGACGCACTCTATGTTGATATAGCGGCCTTCATTGTAATCGATGCTGTGCAGCGACTGGTTGATCCGCCCGATGCGATCCTCGATCTCACGGCACGAGTCAGCCAGATGCGCATAGAAAAGCGCAATCTGGTTGATGGTATTCTCATGCAGCAGTTCGCGGAAACGCCCTTCGAACCGCGGCAGATCGTCACGGCGTATTCGGTCGAGCCGCTTGATGTACTCAGCAGCGGTCCCGGCCTCAGCCACGAGATCATGCACCTCCGGGCAGGCCGAAAGATACTGCTGCATCTGCCGTTCGAGCTTCCGGGACAGATCCTGCTGGCGCTCGTCGGTCTCCTTCTGCCTGGCATCGAGATACTGGCTGTAGAGGTCGGTCTGCCAGCCGCGCTTCTCACGCTGATAGCGGCCGCCCGCCTTGGCCAGGGCCTCGGCCGCCCGGGCATCGAGCAGCTGGTACGGCTCCTGCCGCTCCGCCTCGCTGTGCTGGCTCGAGACCGCCAGATCCTCCTGCATGGCGTCGCGGAGGTTCTGGATGCGGACGCTCGTCTGCGTCTGCTGGCTGCGCTGCTCCTTCAGTTTCGCCTCAATCTGGCGCAGTCGGCTTTCGAGCTCCTGCTGCTCCTGCTTCAACTGACGGTATATATCGTTCTCAGACTCGAGCTCGGCCAGCCGCTGCCGGCACGCCAGCACCGCGGCCTCACATGGCGCTGTATCTATGTCCGTGAACTCCTTCACTGCCGCCAGCCGGTCGAGGTACAGGAGCTCCTGCTGCAGCGTCTGGCTGCGCTTTTTCGCCTCATTCTGCTTCTTCTGGAAGAACGCCTGCTCCTGCTTGTTGTTCTCGAGCTCTTCCTGCAGGGATTCGATCTTGCGCAGATTCGAGAACCCCAGTACGTACTGCCGGCGGTCCGTCAGATTATGACGGTCGTCCTTTTCGTGGCGGCGCCCGTTCGTCTTCACCTGTCCGGCCCGTGTCAGCGCCGTGCGCGCCCGCCGGAAATCAGCCAGATTCTCGCAGCAGGTGTGCGCGAATCGCCGCGCCAGCTCGCCCCGGATCCAGTCCCGGTAGGGCGAATCCTCGCGCAGCTGCAGCTTGCGGCAGGCCGCCTCCTCCGGCAGACTGTCCCAGTCGACCGTGCCGATATCGTCCTGTACGCGATAGTACACGAGACGCAGGGCGAGATGATGATGCTCCATCCAGTCGGCGACCTCGCCATAATGAGCCTCAGGGACGAGCAGCGATATACCGAAGCTGCGCAGCAGGCGCTCAAGCGCCCCCTCCCACTCCGACTCATCCTCGCGCACGGCCATGAGCTCGCCCGCGAAAGGCATCTCTTTGGCAGCCAGCGACAGGTCGGCCGCGAGCTGGTCGCGCAGCTCGACAAATACTTTCGGGATATTCGAGCGGCGACGACTCAGCGAGGTTATTTCCTCCTGCATGGCCTTGGCCTGATCCTGCAGCTCTTTGCGATTGCCGGCAAAGGCCGCCAGTTCCTCGATGAGGCCCTCGGTCTCCTGCCTGGCCTCCGTCTGACGCTGCTGCTGCGCCTGACGAGCCGCAGCAAAGGCCATGGCCGTCTCCGGCAGTTTCCAGCCCAGTTCGGACAGCGTGTCCGCATATTTCTGCCGACACTCCGTCTTCTCCTGCAGCTCGCGCTCGAGCATCTCGAGCTGATGACGGGCGGTCAGCAGCTGGTCGCCGCCATGACGGACCAGCTCACCGGCCAACTCGATGCTGCGCTGCTGCGCCTGTTCGAGGTCGCGCTGCGTGACGGCTGTCAGCTGCTCCAGTCCGGCCAGATGATCCTCCGCCTGGCGCAGCTGCCCTTCGCAGATGCGGTAGTCCCGGTCCGCGAACCACGACAACAGCATCTTCTTCATGCCCTGTACCGCCGCGCTCCGCGTCCGGGCTTCCTCGTACTCACCCGCCAGCCCCTCGATTGGCTCCAGCAGTTCCTGCTGCTGCTGTGCGTGCTGTACGGCCTGATGCGAAGCCTCGAGGTCATGGTACTGGCGCAGCATGGCCTCGATCTCCGCCTCGGCCTCAGGCTCCTCGAGCATATTCTGCCGGACGAAATCCGTCAGCGAATCGACTTTCTTCATGGAGACCGTCTGCTGGAACAGATCCATGGCCTTCGCCTCGCGCAGGCCGAAAAGCCGCCGGAACCGGGCACCGTATTTCGGATATTCGTCGAATGTCTCGATGAAGCTGTCATGCTCGAGCCGCTTGCGGAACGCGCGCATATCGCCGCCGATATCCGAGAACTCGCGCGTGATCGAGAGCGGCTTCTGAGCCAGCACGTACAGCCGCCGCGGCGAGGTCGCCCCCTCCTCGGTGAACCAGAATACCTGGGCCAGAGTCACGGATAGGTCGAGATTGCGGTCCCGGAATACGGCCAGTATGACGCTGTAGCTGTCCTTCTGCCGCAGGGCCTCGGGGCGGCCGCTGCCGCCATCGACGCTGCGCTGGCCATAGTAGCCCAGCACATAGGAGGCAAGGCTGCGCTCACGCGCACTCGCATCAGCAGCCTTGTTGTAGGTGACGTGGAGCGGCGGCACCAGCAGGGTCAGCAGGGCATCGACCAGCGTGGATTTCCCCGAGCCGACCTCGCCGGTCAGCAGGGACGTCCGCCCTTCCGTGGTGAACGTCCACACCCGCTGGTCGAACGTGCCCCAGTTATACACCTCGAGGCGCTCGAGCCGGTAGCCGAGCGGCACGGCCGCCATCACCGGTCCATCGACGAACAAATCCATCAGTCTTCCTCCTCTGTCATCGCCGCATCAGCCGCAGAGCCGGCCGCAGGCGTACTGTCTGCATCTGCCTCCGCAATCGCATCCTGACCGCTATCACCGGACGCGCTGCCTGCAGCCGCGGGCTGGGCATGGTCACCATCCGTGCGATCCGCTGTCCCTTGCGCCTCCGGCTCCGCAGCGAACATTCCTTCGTCCGCATCGCTTTCGATGCGGCCCTGCCGGGCATACGCGATGTACTCAGCCAGTTTCTTATCGAAATTGCTGAGCCACTGGGCATCGACGAAGCTGCGCAACGCCGGATGCACCTCGTACTCCTGCGCCTTTCCGTAGCGCGGCCGACGCAAAAAGCCCATGTTCACAGCCTGACTCATATAGCGCTCTACCTGCTGCATGAGACGCTGCTCGTTCGCCTGCGGCGGCAGGAACAGCGCGAGCCGCTCCACCATGTCATCCAGCGTCACGCGCAGCCGCTCCGCGCCCCGTCCATCCGCAGTGAGACCGACATTCTCCTCCTGCATGCGTCGCAGCTCCACGAGCAGCAGCGACACGCCGAACCCGAGCTGGTAGCGGGGTACGAGCGTCGGCAACGCCGCCGACTCTATCTGACGCAGGCAGGCGTATTCTGCAAATTTATCGATCTCGACGCGCAACCCCAGTACGGCGAAATAATCGCTGAGCTGGGACCGGTACTTCAGCAGTTCCTGCCATACCGCCTCATCGTCCTCACGGCTGACGATGCCTTTCAGCAGCGCGATCGCGGCCCGCGAATAGGCACACTGCACCTGCTGGCTCTGTTTTCCCTCTTCTGTCACTTTTTAAAATCCTCCCGGCGATACTGCACGCTCTCACATATGACTGTCATCTGCCGGCCCTCCCGCTCATACGGCAGCGGCACCGGTTCATCCTCCTGGAAAGCCTGCTCTCCTGCCCGCGCGGCCAGCGACATATACTGCAGGATTTCGGCCAGCCCCTGCTCGACCGGATGGGCCGCAATGACCTCGGCGAGCGTCACGACCGGCTTCTCCTGCAGCATATCCTCTATATTCGCCTGCAATCGCTGCGGATCCACATAGCGCGCCAGCTGTCCGGCCAGCGCGGCCAGACCGGTAGCGCTGGTGCCTGCCTCGGCAGCCTCGAGCGCCGGACTTTTCACCTTGATGCGCTTCTTCGGCTGGAACAGCCGACGCTCGAACGGCAGCTGCACATGTATCGCCGGATCATCGATTGGCAGCATCGATGCGGCGACGCAGCGCCCCTCCGTCACCTCGCGCAGCTCCTGGGCATGACGCTCGGCCTGGCCGATGAGCGTGTATATCGTGCGCTGCTCGTTCAGATAATCCTCATCCACATAGTGGCGGATGCGCGCCGACAGCTGGCCGCGCACCTGCTGTATGGCCGCCGCACCGCGCACCCACTCGCTCACCATGCCGTCGAGCGGATGTTCCTTTGCCACCTGGGTCAATGACTCCCGGGACTCTATGGCCGATAGCAGCTCGTCGAACTCCGCCTGACGCTCCTGCGACATCAGGAAGCCCCAGAACGCCTGGAAACTCTGCCCCTGCTCCGAGCGGCGGATGATATCGCTCTCGCCGAAAATCTTCTCGAGCAGCTCACCCTTGCCACGCGTCCACGAGATGATATCCTCGCAGACCTGACGGGTCAGCGCCCGGAAATTCTCCTCCACCTCGCGGAAATCCGCCAGTATGGCGGTGCCCATAGATTCCGCCTGCAGAAAGCGCTCCTTCAGCTGCACCGCATCGAGCTGAGGCTGCACCTCGCCCGTCGCCTCGAGCTCGGCCAGCTCCTGATCGATGGCCTGCCGCTGCTCGAGCAGATAGTTGCGCCGATGCTCAGCATCGGGATCGGTATCGCGCGCGATCTCCGACAGCAGCGCATAGACCGTGCGCAGACGCGACTCCGTGCCCACGAACTCCTGATGCTGCAAGCCCTGCAGCCACTCCACGGCTTTCTGAGCGGCAGCCGTCATATCGTAGTACCACTCGCCGTGATGCTCGTACTTCATGAGCCAGCCATGATCGTTGTCCGACCAAATCTCGAGGTACTCGGACGGCGACCGCCCGCGCATCTCCCCCGTCTCCTGCACCGCCCCGGAGAAAAGCGCATCCCCGAGCCGGTCTATGAGCTCCTCCTCCGCGATACCACGGCGATGCGGCTCAATGAACTGCGCATAGAGGAACGAGGCGATGAACGGCGCCTGATCCGCGCGCAAGAGACGCCAAGCCGCATGCCGCATCCGCAAGCTGCGCAGGTTCTCATAGCTCATGAACTCCGTTTTCATGCTGTCCGCCAAACTCCTGCCCCCTGTCGATTCCAATATATCTGTTATTCTATTCTAGCTATATTCCCGCGTGGCGTCAATGATTCCCATCTCATCCACCGCTAGCGCGGTCCTCCGTCCGGGGTTGCCACCGGCAACCCGCGCTTCGCGCCCCCAAAGGGGGATACTTTCCCTTTATATATAGCAAAAACCTCTTTCCTCTCGCACCATCACGAGCGGAAAGAGGTTTTTCTGCTTTTGAACTTGTCCCTGCTTTTCCTTTATGCCATTGGCTGTAGCCAGTCAATCAGAGCAGCGTCATTCAGAGCACCGCCCGCAGGCCGGCAGCTATACGGCGGGCGAGGCGCTCATAGCCAGCCTCGCTGTAGTGGAGGCCGTCTGGCATGTAGAGCTTCTGCTGGGCCGGTACGAACGGCGATATCCCGCTTGAGGCATAGAGGTCGATGACCGGCAGCCCGTAGTAATCTGCTGCCTCGCGCACCGCTTGGGCATACGCTGTCTGCGTCAGGCCCTGGCCATTCGTCTCGATGCTCGTCGGATAATGCTTCGTCGGGTGCTGGAAATTGTTCTTCATCGGCGTCATGACGATGAGCCGCGACTGCGGATACTTCGACAGGATCCCCTCGATGATGATATGAAGCGCCCCGTGCACCGTCGTCTGCTCCGTATCGCCGAGCGTTCCCAGTGGCACGTCATGCTGGAAATCATTCACGCCACCAAGCAGCATGTAGACGTCGGCCGGTTGGGCGAGCACCTGTGGCAGACGCTCCACGAAGCTGTCATCACGCCCCTCGCTGACCGCCAGCCGCGAGCCCTTCTTGCCGATGTTGTACACGGCCTTGCAACCGAGCAGCTGCTGCAGCTTCGCCGGCCAGGCGATAGCATTGCCGCCGCCCGAAGCCTCGCCATTCGCGCCCCAGGTCGTGGAGTCGCCGAAACAGCAGATGCTCAGCGCGCCGTAGTCAGCCGCGGCCGCCGCAGAGACACGCGGCTGCCAGGCCGTCTCCACACCGCCCAGCGCCAGTCCGGCCGCTCCGAGTCCCAATGTCTTCAAAAATGTGCTTCTGTCCATACGATTACCTCGATATAGCTACTGTTTATTATTGATTGTATGTGCTTACATTCTATCATAGGACAAAAGCGATTACAATACGAAAGCTACAGATATCGGCAGCTTTTTTTCTTTAAAAATGTATATACGAAAAAAGCACCGCTTTCACGATGCTTCAATCATATGGCAGGGGCAGCTGGACTCGAACCAACGAATGCGGGATTCAGAGACCCGTGCCTTACCAACTTGGCGATGCCCCTATGTTGCTCAGCTCTCGCTGTCAACAATGAGTATTATACGCGTATATGCGTCACTTGTCAACACCTTTTTAAAAGTTTTTTCGGTGAAATTCGCAAAAATAATGCTAGACAAAAAGCGCGCTGACATTTATAATGAGGTCAGTCGATTCTTCGACTTACTCAAAAGCACTTATATTTTCATATGTTCTTGTTTTTAGGAGACGCCTTGCGTCTCCTCTTTTTTTGTGCTCTTACTCTTTTTCGTTCGGCCAGTCATATACGAAATCTGCCAGCTCGCTCATCGGCGAGCCCACGCCATACGGCGCCTCCGGCAACGGTTCATCATAGGATTCCGTCGTTTCCTTCGTATCATATTTCTGAACGATGGAGGTCAGGATGCGATACGTCCGGTGCCCCCGATCGAACTGCACATCGTAGAGATAGCGGCGGTCCTCATTGGCCTTCACGACCGCGATGCGCGCCTGCATCACCGTCCGCTCGCGCTGGCGCTGCTCGACCGTTCCGTCATCCTTTATGAAGTCATACGTGTCGACGGCTGTCGCTTTCTGGATCGTACTGACATCTACGTAGTAACCCGTCGCATCTCTGGCGTCTACGAACTGCATATCATCATCTGAGGCCCAGGCCACCGGGCAGAAAAAAATTAGCAGGGTAGCTATGAGTACCATCAGCCTGCTAGTCATAAAATAACGCCTCTTTCCTTACCACTCGAACTGCGCGGCTCCCACCAGCCCCTGCACCAGTGTTCCCTCCGACATTCCCCGGTGTCGAATGTATATCTCACTGGCCTGTTTTCTAAAACATACTACATTATATAGAGAAAAGGGCTGGCCGTCAAATGACGTACCAGCCCTGCAGACAGCATTCAGCAGATGCGCGGCACGATATTGCCGAGCGGCATATCGACGACGCGGATGCTACCGATGGCCGTACGCAGACCGACCTGGCCCGGCGCATCGGCCACCGTCTCGCCGATGATGCGGGCCTCACTGCCATACTCATTCGCCTGCATCACCTTCAGCACCGACTCGGCCTCGTTCGCAGGCACGAAAGCGATGCATTTGCCCTCGTTCGCGAGGTAGAGCGGATCGAAGCCCAGGATATCGCAGACGCCCTGCACCTCATCGTGTATCGGCAGTGCCGCCTCGTCGATGAGCACGCCGCAGCCCGAGGCATCCGCGATCTCATTGAGCACCGCGGCCACGCCGCCGCGGGTCGGATCGCGCAGCACGGCGATATCCGGAGCCACCATCAGCATGGCCTGGGTCATGCCGCTCAGCGGCGCGCAGTCCGTATGCAGCGTATCCGGCACCTCGAGTCCGTGACGCCCTGCGAGGATGGTCGCAGCGTGATCACCGATGCTGCCCGATATCAGCACTTTCATGCCCGGGCGCACGGCCTGCGGCGCTATCGCCGTGCCCGGTATGATGTCGCCGATGCCGGCCGTATTGATGAAGATACCGTCGCATTTGCCATGCTCCACGACCTTCGTATCACCGGTCACGATGTATATGCCGGCCTTGTCGGCCATCTCGCGCATCGTGTGCAGGATGCGCCGCAGGTCAGCAATTGGGAAGCCCTCCTCGAGGATGAGTCCCACGGAAATATACCGCGGCACCGCCCCGGTCATCGCGAGATCGTTCACCGTCCCGCAGACCGCCAGCTTGCCGATATTGCCGCCCGCGAAGAACAGTGGCTGCACCACATACGAATCCGTCGTGAATGCCACCTGGCCGCTCATGCCGACGATCGCGCCATCGTGCAGCTGCTCCAGCATCGGATTGCCGAATTCCGGCAGTATGACCGACTCCATGAGCTCGCGGCTGACCTTGCCGCCGGCTCCATGCGCGAGTGTTATCTTGTCCGTATCATCAAGTGCCATGATATCCTGCCTTTCATTACTTCTGTCCGAATTGGAAAGCTTCGCGCCCGTATTTGTACCAGGCAGCGCAGACGCCCTCCACGGACACCATGCACGGGCCTACCGCATGGGTCGGCGTACATGCCTTGCCGAACAGCGGACATTCCGTCGGCTTCGCGACGCCGCGCAGCACGTCGCCGCAGCGGCAGGCCGTCTTTTTCGCCGGCGGCACCTCGCCCGGTGCGAGCGGCAGCACATGCTCGATATCGCGGTCCGCATACTCCGCCCGCATCGCGAGCCCTGACCGGGGGATGATCCCCAGTCCGCGCCAGCGCGAATCCACGGCCTCGTACACGCGCTCGCAGATAGCGCGCGACGTCGGATTGCCATCCTCATGCACGACGCTGCCATACTCGTTCTCCACGCGCGCTTCGCCCGCTGCTGCCTGTCGCGTCAGCCGCGCCAATGACCGCAGGATCTGCAACGGCTCGAATCCCGTCACGACCCCCGGCAGATGATACTCCGTCTCGAGGAAGCGGAACGCCGCCACGCCGGTCACGACCGCCACATGGCCGGGCAGTATGAAGCCATCGACCTGGACCTCCGGATCGTCCAGCAGAGCCCGCATGGCCGGTGGCACGAGTTTCTGCGCCGAAAGCATATAGAGATTCCCAATGCCGGCCTGCTCCGCCGCGAGCACCGTCGCGGCGGCCGTCGGTGCGGTCGTCTCGAAGCCCACCGCGAGGAACACGACCTTCTTGTCCGGATTGTCCCGCGCGATCTGCAGACTGTCCATCGGCGAATAGACGATGCGGATATCGGCGCCCTCCGTTTTCGCTGCACCAAGCGACGAGCGCGTACCCGGCACCTTCAGCATGTCGCCGAACGTCGTCACGATGACATCCGGATGGCTGGCATAGGCAATGGCCTTGTCCATATAGTCATCCGGCGTCACGCAGACCGGGCAGCCCGGGCCCGACACCAGCTCCACATTATCCGGCAGGAGCTGACGGATGCCCGCCCGGAAAATCGAGACGGTATGCGTCCCGCAGACCTCCATGAAGCGCAGCTGGCGCTTCACGCCTGCCGCCGCCTCGGCAATAGCCGCCACGAGCGTCTGCGCCGCCGCTCTCTCCTCTGCTTTCGTCAAACCACACACTCCTATTTCATCATATCCATGATTACCTAAGGGGAACGCTCAGTGCAATCCCTCGAGCTCCACCGTGCGCGGCGCCCCATGCATCTCGGCGAGCAAGGCGTCCGTCTCGTCAGCATCTGTCTCGTCGACGATCTGCATGGCGAACCCCGCATGCACGAGCACATAATCGCCGACCTTCGCCTCCGGCAGCAGCATCAGCGACACCTCGCGCTCAATGCCCGCCCGCTCCACGCGGCCTACGGCTCCATCTATCGCAATAACCTTAGCTGGCACCGCCAGACACATATGAATCACTCTCCTCATTATCAAAAAAAGATACTCGCTACCTAGTATTTTGATGCTAAATATAGAGTCATGGTTCAGCTACACCTCATCCACCGCTGCGCGGTCCCCCTTCCCCTTAGGGGAAGGCTTTGTACATTTACAGCCTTCCGACTTCGGCTTTCACGTTTTCCTCTGGTACGCGCCCGAGGTCTACCTCCTCGGCTTCCTCTTTCGCCTTGTACGTTATGCCCCAGTTATCGAGCTCCTGCAGAGCCTGGTCCACGATCTGCGGCAGCAGGGCCTGCATGCCGGGGGACAGTTCTACGCCGGCCTCGAGGTCGTAGGGCTGGGCCCCGATGACGACGACCTCGGGGATGGCTTTGCCGGTCACCTGCAGCAGCGCCAGCACATCCTGTATCCCGATCTCATGCGCCGAGAGCTTATCCTGGAAATGCTCCATGACCTCGTCGCCCGCGAAGCGGAATACCGTCCCCGGCTCAGCTCCGCCGTTGATCGAGTCGATGACGAGCAGCTTCTGCGTGCCGGTCACATACTGCGTGAGCTCGATGCCGAGCGTGCCACCATCGACGACCTGCACATTGTCGGGGAAATCGTAGTGGGCAGCCAGATACTCGGCCACGCGCACGCCGAATCCCTCATCGCGCAATATGATATTGCCCACGCCGAGTATCGTGACCTCGGCTCCGTATAGTACGCTCATCACATTCAGCCTTTCTGCGCCTGCGCCTTCGTCTCCGCCACGCGCTGCCGGAGCCAGTCGCACCAGGCGTCCAGTCCGTCGCCCTGCGTGCAGGACACCTCGATGATGTTCGCCCCGGGATGAAGCGTCGTTATATCCTCGCGGGCTGCCGTCCTGTCGAAATTGCAATACGGCAGGATGTCGATCTTGTTGAGCACGATGACGGCGCTCTCCTTGAATATCAGCGGATATTTCATCGGCTTGTCATCGCCCTCCGTGATCGAGAGCACGACGCCTTTATCCGCCTCGCCGACTGCGAACTCAGCCGGGCAGACGAGGTTGCCGACATTCTCGACGACGAGCAGATCGAGATGGTCGAGGTCGAGCTGCGGTGCTACTTTCTGGACCATCGGTGCATCGAGGTGACAGCCGCCCGCCGTATTGATCTGTATGACCGGCACCCCGTACCTGTCGATGCGCTCTGCATCCTTCGTCGTAAAGAGGTCGCCCTCGATGACGGCCATGCGCAGCTCGTCCTTCAGCTTCTGCATCGTCTTCTCGAGCAGCGTCGTCTTGCCCGATCCCGGCGATCCCATGAGGTTCAGCACATAGACGCCTTTGGCCGCAAACATGGCCTGATTCTCGGCCGCCACCCGGTCGTTCTCGCCGAGCACGTTCTTCATGACTCTTACTTCCATCTTTATTCCTCCCTGCCGTCCGGCCAGCATGACCGCCCGGCCTGCGCTCAGTCCATATCTATATAGGCAACCTGCATCTCCCGCCCCGACTGGATGACGAGCACGCCATCCTTGCACTCGGGGCACCAGAAGTTATAGTTCTCGATATGATACTCCCGGCCGCACTTGCTGCAGCGCCCCACGAGCGGGACTTTCTCTACCGCCAGCTCGGCGCCCTCAGCCATCGTCCCCGCGATCAGCATGCGCCAGCTCATCTCGAGCGACTCGAGCTCTATGCCCGCCATCTCCCCGATGCGCAGGCCGACTTTCGTGATCTTCGCTGCGTCGTTCTCGCGGGCGCTGTCGAGCGCGATATCGAGTATGCCTTCAGCGATCGACATCTCATGCATAGATCTGCTCCTATTTATTCTTCAGCGACTCCCGTCCTCGTCGGGCGGGGTTCACATGATATGACGCCCTCCGGCCAGCACTCTGGCCATAGAGGGCGCCATCCAAATCCCCATATGCGGAACTATAGCGATCTGTCAGAGATCAGCCTCGAGACCGCGCTCGTCGAATACTCCCATGATATCGCGCAGTTTCGTCTTGCCCGGCTGATAGTCTACCGTCGTAGATCCATCATGGGCATGGATATGCACGAACAGTACGCCCGGCAGGCCGAACAAAGCCTTCTCGACCTCTTTGGCACTGTCCTCTGTATAGCCATGCACGGTGAACTGGAGACGCGTATTGCCGTTCGTCTCACCGCAGCCGCATTCTTTGCACATAAACGGATTCTCCTTTATCGTACATTACTTCAATCGGCGTCTTTGGCCGGCTCTACCTCGTTCGCGTCACGCGGCACATGCTCGAGGAACTTCACGCCCGAGAACATGCTCGAGGCCTCGCCCTCAGCCTCCATGAGGTCCGCACGCAGCACCATGTAGACATGGCCGATGGCGAACACGATGATGAGCCAGGCGACGATATGATGCACCCAGTGGGTCACCATCTCGTTGCCGAGCACCACATTCACCCAGCCGAACAGCATACCGCCGATATTCGACAGCTCCGTCATGTAGTACATGGCGAAACCTGTCAGTATCTCGATGAGCACCATGATATAGAGGCCGGCATACGACATGCGCGCCAGCGGGTTGCGCAGGAACGGTGCATGGCGATATTTCAGCAGGCCATAGTGGAGGGCCACATCGAGCGTCTCACTGTAGAAATGCCCTTCCCAGACGCGCGGGAACAGGCGGTCGCCCTTATTCACGATAAACCCGTAGATACGCAGGATGAAGCTCGCGCAGAACAGGAACGCGAATATGAAGTGGATATTGCGCACCCAGTCCATCGAAAGCGACGTCGCGGTCGGCTCGAGAGCCACCACCGTCACCGGCTTCGTGATGAGCAGGCCCGTGACGAACAGCACGACGATGCTCAGGACCATGATCCAGTGGAATATCCGCAGGAACGGGCTGAACAGGTAGTAGACCTTGCGTTTCTCCTCTTTCATTCTACTTCCCTTCCTTCCGCTCACTCATCTACCCGGGTGCCGGTGTAGGGATCCGTCGTCACCACTCGTATCTGTTCGCCTTTGGCATTGTACATGTGCGTCGCGCATGCCATGCACGGATCGAACGAGCGGATGACCTTCACGATCTCGAGCGGCTTATCCGGGATAGCGACATGCGTCTCCATCATCGCCTGCTCATAGGCGCCATGACCAGCCTCATCATCACGCGGGCAGGCGTTCCAGGTCGTCGGGACGACGCACTGATAGTTGTCCGTCTTGCCGTTCTTGATGACGATGTAGTGGGACAGCGCGCCGCGCGGAGCCTCGTAGAGACCGACGCCCTTGCACTCTTTCGGCCAGGACGAGGGCTCCCATTTCTCCATGTTCGCGACTTTCGTATCGCCGGACTTGATATTCGTGATGAGCTTGTCGAAGAAGAACTTGTTAATCTCTGCTGCGAGCTGGCAGTCGAGGCCACGAGCCGCCGTACGGCCGACCATGGTTGGCATCCAGACCTCAGGCGCGAGGTTCAGGGCCTTCGAGACTGCGGCGATCTGATCGAGCATCATCTGCTCCGCCCAGGTCGGCGTGCCGAGCAGGCCCTTCTGGGCTTTCGTATAGATGATGATATATTTAGCCAGCGGACCGACTTCGCAGAGCTTGCCATGCCATTTCGGCGTCTTGAGCCAGGAGTACTTGCCGCTCTCGTTGAGCTCCTTCCACTCCGTAGCCGTACCGACTTTCGGGCCGGTGTACTTCGGCTTCGTCTGGCCTGCCCACGGATTGAGGTCCTTGTCTTTGCCCTCGTACTCGTACCACGAGTGCTCGACGCCCTCCTGGAATACCTCCGGGTTCTGCATATCCTCGCCCGAGATCTCCGTGAACTTCGCATTGGCCACGCCCTTGCCGAAGTCCTCGACGACACCGTTCGAGCGGATGAGCAGATTATCAAAGAACTTGCCGCTCGTCGTGCCGGCATACGGCTCGACCGGATAGGCGCCATAGCTCAGGACGCGCGTCTTCGCGAGACCGCCGCCATCGACACGGCCGGCCTTGACATAGGCGGCACCGATCGCCAGCAGATCCGGGATGTAGTAGTTGTTCACGAGCGTGCGGCCGAGATTGATGGCCTTGTCAACGATGTCGAGGCGCGCCGTATTGACCGGAGCATTGCCATCCTCGAGCGATATCGAGCAGGCCATGCCGCCGACGACATAATGCGGATGCGGGTTCTTGCCGCCGAATATGATGTGCGGCGTCACGAGATCGCGCTGCTTGTCCAGCATCTCGAGGTAGTGCGCGACCGCCATGAGATGGACCTCCGGCGGTAGCAGCTTGTAGTCCGGATGATCCCACCAGTTCGCAGCGAATATGCCGAGCTGGCCGCTCTTCACGATAGCCTCGATCTTGCCCTTCACCTCAGCATAGTACTGCGGCGTAGCTTTAGGGAACGTATGCGGGAAAGCCTCCGTCACCGAAGCATCCGGGCAGCCATGTACGTTCGCGAGCGCCGTCTTCGCATTGTTCAGGACAGCCGTCTGCAGGTTGGCCGTAGCCACCGGATCCGCATTGACCGCCTCGAGCGGGCTGACCCAGTCGAGTGCATGCAGATGATAGAAATGAACGATATGGTCCTGCACCGTCAGCGTTGCCGCCATGATATTGCGGATGTAGTTGGCGTTCTTCGGTATCGTGATGCCGAGCGCATCCTCGACTGCACGCACCGCCCCCAGAGCATGCGCCGTCGTGCAGACGCCACAGATGCGCTGGATATAGGCCCAGGCATCACGCGGGTCGCGGTCGCGCATGACGAGCTCGAGGCCGCGCCAGGCCGTGCCCGACGAGACCGCGTCCGTCACCTTGCCACTGTCGTCCACCTGGACCTCAGCACGCAGATGACCCTCGATACGGGTTACTGGATCTATTACAACATGTTTTGGCATTTATCTCACGCTCCTCCGTCAGTCTTTCTTCTCAGCTGCTTCCGCCGCATCGCGTTTCTTCTTCTGGACGACGCTGGCTGCGCCATGGGCGACGACACCGACAGCCGTCACTGCGGCGAGGCCGGCCCCGATCGTATCAACATCGATTGGTCCATAGCCGGGCAGGCGCTTCGACAGCGAGCCCGTATCCCAGAAATTCGCGTTCGTGCAGCCGATGCAGGCAGCGCCGGACTGTACCGGATAGCTCATGCCCTCATGCCAGCGCAGGTTGCCGCAGGAGCAATACGTCTCCGGGCCACGGCAGCCGAGCTTGTACAAGCACCAGCCGGCCTTGGCTCCGGCATCATCGTAGCTCTCGGCGAACATGCCGGCATCGAAGAACGGACGGCGATAGCACGTATCATGCAGGCGGTTGCCAAAGAACTGCTTCGGACGTCCCTGACCATCGACGGGCGGAATCGTGCCGAACAGGGCCACATGCATGACCACGCCGGTCATGACCTCCGGGATTGGCGGGCAGCCCGGCACATTGACGACCGGAGTCGAGCCCACGAACTGGTTGATGCCCGACGATCCCGTCGGGTTCGGAGCTGCAGCCTGGATGCCGCCCGAGGTCGCGCACGTACCATAGGCGATGACAGCCGCAGCATTCGCCGACGCTTCTTTGAGCATATGGCTGAACGTATGGCCGCCCGACATGCAGTAGACACCGTTGTCCTTCGTGCAGGTCGCGCCCTCGACGCAGAGGATGTACTTGCCCTTGTACTGCTGCATGACCTCCTGCAGATGAGCCTCGAACGGCTCGCCCGAAGCAGCGCTCAGCAGATGGTCATACTCGAGGTCGATCTGGCTCAGCACGAGATCGGACGCCAGCGGCGATGCCGAGCGGATGAACGACTCATCACAGCCCGTGCACTCATGGCCATGGATCCAGACCACGACCGGCAGCGGCTTCACCTCAGCTGCCTCGACGACCTTGCTCATCTTGTCCGCTGACAGGCCCATCATGGCTGTCAGTGCCGCACAGCCCTTCAGGAAGCTGCGACGGCTGATGCCTTTCCGGAGACACTTGTCCCACAAACTCTCCCGTTTTTCCACTTTACTACCTCCTCATTTTCTTGCGGATATGATAGATGCCTGCAGCCGTCTTCCTCTATATCTCCCTAGCCGCCGACACGCACATGCCTATGTCTCTATTATACGACGGTTGCCTGTGAAAATCCACATTTATGGTATGCGTTTTTTGCCATAAATTTGGTATATGATAAGATACTCAATCCCTTCATATAATATAGGCAACCGGCCGACTTCGATAGATATGCACTTACTTCGTTGTGTATATTCGCGCTTCTACTAGAGAACTCCTTCTAATTCGCCAACAATTTTCTTTCCTTCGCTGATTTCGCTTGCAAAAGTATCGTTCGCATGCTATAATAGCATTTGTTCACAGCGCACAGCACTGTGATATGGGGATGTAGCTCAGCTGGGAGAGCACCAGGTTCGCAATCTGGGGGTCGAGAGTTCAAGCCTCTTCATCTCCACCATATCGATTTCAAGCCGTCACTGGTGAGTGGCGGCTTTTTTAGTTGACAAGCGCGTTCTTACATGCTAGTATCTAAACATATAAAATAACTATGAATACATTTTCACTGGGAGGTTGCATATGATAAAACTTTCTCACGTAGAAAAAACATATCAGGGTCCCGATGGCCCGGTCCCTGCCCTCAAAGGCATCGACCTCGAGATCGCCAGCGGCGAGATCTACGGTATCATCGGTCTCTCGGGTGCCGGCAAATCGACGCTCGTGCGCTGCATCAATCTGCTCGAGCGGCCGACCGCCGGCAGCGTGACCATCGACGGGCAGGACATGCTCGCCCTATCCGACTCCGAGCTACGCGAGGCCCGCTCGCATATCGGCATGATATTCCAGCATTTCAACCTGCTGTCGTCGGCCAACGTCTATGACAACATTGCTTTCCCGCTGCGACTCGCCGGGAAACCCGAAAGCGAGATAAAGGCCAAGGTCACCGAGCTGCTGCGACTCGTCGGTCTCGACCAGAAGGCGCACCAGTATCCGTCTCAGCTGTCCGGCGGCCAGAAGCAGCGTGTCGGCATCGCCCGCGCACTCGCGAACGATCCGAAGATACTGCTCTGCGATGAGGCCACGAGTGCCCTTGACCCGCAGACGACGAAGGCGATCCTCGCCCTCATCCAGCGCATCAACAAGGACCTCGGGCTGACCGTCGTCGTCATTACGCATGAGATGCAGGTCATCAAGGAGATCTGCGACAAGGTCGCCGTGCTCGATGGCGGTGTCATCGCCGAGCGCGGACGCGTACTCGACGTCTTCACGAACCCGCAGCAGCCCATCACGAAGGAATTCATCAGCGTACTGCTTTCGAACGACCTGCCAGCCGCTTTCCGTGGCGGCGCGGTCTCGCAGGAGCCGAGCGATGGCGCCTACATGCTGCTGCGGCTGACATTCATCGGTGACTCGGCCGACGATCCGGTCATCGCCGACATGATCCGCCGCTTCCCCGACGTCGAGGTCACGCTGCTGTTCGGCAACCTCGACCAGATAAAAGCCACGCCGTTCGGCCGCATGATCATCGGCCTGCGCGGCGCTCAGGAAGATATCCAGACCGCCATCGACTATCTGCGGTCACGCGAACTGAAGGAGGAGGTGATCGGCTATGTCAGACGCAATGACACTCCTGCTGCTTAAATCGCTCGGAGAAACGATCTACATGGTGGCCATCTCGATGGTCATCGCCTCAGCAATCGGCATCCCGCTCGGCGTGCTGCTGCTGACGACCGCTCCCGGCGGCATCCTGGCCGCACCGAAGCTGAACAAGGTCATCGGCTCCATCGTCAACGCCATCCGCTCGATACCGTTCATCATCCTGATGGTCGCCATCATCCCGTTCACCCGCCTCGTCGTCGGCAGTGCCATCGGCACTACCGCCGCTATCGTCCCGCTCGTCGTCGCGGCAATCCCGTTCATCGGCCGTCAGGTCGAGACTTCGCTCAAAGAAGTCCCCTATGGCCTCGTCGAAGCCGCTCTCTCGATGGGTGCAACACCGCTGCAGATCATCCGCCGCGTACTCATCCCGGAGGCCCTGCCGAGCATCATCGCCCAGCTCACGACCGTCATCATATCGCTCGTCGGCGAGTCGGCCATGGCTGGCGCCATCGGTGGTGGCGGCCTCGGTGACCTCGCGATCCGCTACGGCTATCAGCGCTTCCGTCCTGAGGTCATGCTGGCCACGGTCATCATCCTCATCGTACTCGTCCAACTCGTTCAGTTCGCTGGCAACACTCTCGCCCGCCATCTGAACAAGAAATAACCTATATTATAGAACAGGGGGAAAATCAATGAAGAAAATCCTAGCACTCATCGCCACGCTGGCTATCGCCTGCCTGGCTCTGGCCGGCTGCGGTGGCAGCCAGTCAGCCACCTCGAGTTCCAGCTCGAGCTCCAGCGCCGCTTCGTCCGGCACGAAAACGCTGAAAGTCGGCGCCACGGCCGTACCGCATGCCGAGATCCTCGAGGCTGCCAAACCGCTGCTCAAGGAGCGCGGCGTCGATCTCGAGATCGTCGAATTCAACGATTACGTCCAGCCGAACCTCGCGCTTAACGACAAGGAGCTCGATGCCAACTACTTCCAGCACCTGCCGTATCTCGAGAACTTCAAGGAAGAGCATCCTGAGGTCAAGCTCGTCAGCGCCGCCGGCATCCATATCGAGCCGATGGGCGTCTACTCGAAAAAGGTCAAGGACCTCAAGGATATCAAGGACGGCGCCTCGGTCGCCATCCCGAACGATCCGACAAATGGCGGCCGTTCCCTGCTGCTCCTGCAGCGCGCCGGCCTCATCAAACTCGCTGAGGGCGTGAATGAGAAAGCCACGGTCCAGGATATCACCGAGAACCCGAAGAACCTCAAGTTCCAGGAAGTCGAAGCTGCCCAGGTGCCGCGCACACTCGATGATGTCGATGCCGCCGTCATCAACTCCAACTTTGCCATGCAGGTGAACCTCGACCCGACGAAAGATGCGCTGTTCATCGAGGACAGCACGAGCCCGTATGTGAACATCATCGCCGTCCGCGAGGGCGATACCGAGCGCCCCGAGATCAAGGCCCTCATCGAGGTCCTGCAGTCTCAGGCCATCAAGGATTTCATCAACGATAAATACAAAGGCGCCGTAGTACCAGCTTTCACGAACTAAGCTGATACGCCTATAGAAAACAGCAGCCCCACCGCAATCGCGGTGGGGTTGTTTGCTATAGAAAAGCCTTCCCCTGAGGGGAAGGCTTGCATGCAAAAAAGGCCTCCGCTTTCGCGGAGGCCCGTAGGTCTTTACTCTGGAGCTCTTATCAGAAGAAGAACTCGACACGGCCGAAGAGCTTCTCTGCATCCTTGTCGGTATCAAGGTTTTTGCCGTTGAAGTACTTGACGTTTGCTACCGTATTCGGGAAGATCGTGTAGTTCGCGCCTACAGCCCAGCCCTTCGTATTGAGCAGAGCATCATCCTGGTTAGCATCGAGGACAGCGAACTCACCGATATGACGGTAAGCTACATAAGCACCCCAAGTACCCTGGTTAGCCTTCTGAGCACCCTTGTAGTCGAGCTGTACCATGCCAGCCTTGTTGAAGTTGTCAGCCTTCTCGTTCTTGATGTAAGCGCCGCCGAGAGCAACGTTCTTGTCGAAGCGATAGGAGCCGGCTACTTCCCAAGCACCGAAGGTATCTTCCTTGCCGTCCTTGCTGTAACCAACCTTCTTCGTTGTATTATCCTTGAACGCATCCGAGGTGGCATTGTAGTAAGCAGCCGTGCCGGAAGCCTTGCCAAGGCCATAGGTCAGAGCAACGCTCTGGAAGTTAGCTGCCTGATCTACGCCATAGTTGACGCCTGCATCATCAAGCGTCGAATCACCCTTGAGATCGATGCGGCCTGCGAAAGCCGTAGCCTTGAGCTTGTTGCCGAAGGTCACAGCCGCGCCCGAAGCCTGATCGTTGAGCATCAGGGACTTGTCGTAAGCCGTAGCCACGCCGAACTTACCGAGCTTCGTCTGGAAGTTCTTGTAGTCGCCCTGAGCCCACACGCGAGCAAGCTTAGCCGTGTCGTCGCCATTGCCGGCATCTTTGTCCATCCAGGTCTTGGCATCGATACGAGCCTTTACATGCCAGTTGGCATTGACCTCAGCCGTCGGCTCGAGACGGAGCAGCAGCTCATCTTTATTGGTGCGATCCTTCGATCCATCCTGCTTCTCATTGCGAACGCTGGTGTAGGTGTAACGAGCCTCGCCGTTCCACTTTACCTTGTCAGCGTTACGCTCGAGATTGGCTACGCGGACGCCGAGGTTGTTGAGCTCATCGGAGAACTCTGCAGCCAGCTTGTCGAGCATCGCCTTGTCCGTGCCGCTGACG
>CACXCN010000023.1 GCA_902766095.1 uncultured Selenomonas sp.
GAAAGAGCTTTACCACATGCGTTGGGGTATCGAAACGAGCTTTCGAGACATGAAATATTCCCTCGGTGGTATGCACTTCCACAGCAATAAGGACGAAGCTGTTCAGATGGAGATTTACGCACATCTTATCATGTTCAATGCCGTGGCGAGGAATGTCATTGCGGCTGGGGAATGGGAAGCGGCTAGGGCGGAGACGGCAAAACAGCCTGAGGAAAATACAGAAAATTCTACCATTAAAAAAGACATCGAGAAAGATACTAAATATCTATATGCCATTGATTTCAAGATGGCGTGTCTGTCCACCCGCAGTTTTTTTAGGATGTACCTCAACGAGCCGATAACAAAGCTGTACGAGGAACTGCTCAAATACAAACAGCCCATTCGTCAAGGACGGCAGGACGAGCGGAATATTAAGCCAAAGTCTGCAGTTGCCTTTGGCTATCGAGTGGCGTAGCCACACTACAACTTAACAGGAAGGCATTTTAGGGAAGTCCGAGATATTGGGGCTGCCCTGTTTGGTGTGGCGAAATTCTACGGATTTTCGGTGGTTATGCCTCATTATCGGGGGTGGAGTGGAAGAATATAGCCCTCAAAAAGCAAAAAGAAGCCTCCCATGCTTGGACTTGGTTTTATCCGTACATGGGAGACTGTTTTGATGTCTTAACTTAATGACTTATGGGCATAAGAAAGAGGTCAGAATAAATCTGACCCCTGATCCTGGTCGTTTTTTTGTCATTCATTCCAGTGGGGCCTGAATGGTCAGCGGAGGGGCGGCTATTATTTTTGTCTGATCCTGGAGCAGGTTCTTCAGTTTGTCCAATTGCTCGCCGGCGGTGATGAGACCGGTGACGTCGTGCCAGTCGGCGTAGGCGAATTGGGCGCTGTGCTGGGATTTGGTGGCGTCGGCTACGACGTAGGTCTGGCTGGCAGCGTGCAGCATGAACGATTTCACGGTGGATTCATCGTAGGACATGCATGTGGGGCCGGACTGGCCGCGGAAGCCGTCTGAGCCGAGGAAGGCAATATCGGCATGGAGGTGCTGGAGCCGCTCGAGAGTCCAGCCACCTACGAGGGCATGCGAGCTGCGACGGATGCAGCCGCCGCAGAGGAATACATCGCTTTTGGCATTGGCGAGGATGTTCGCCAGCTCGAGTGAGTTGGTGATGATGGTCAGCCCCTGGCGCAGGATGAGCTGGCTGGCGATGGCATTTGTCGTGCTGCCGGTATCGAGCAGTACGGTGGCGTGATCAGGAATCAGATCGATGGCCCGGGCAGCGATGGCCGCTTTGGCTTCGGCCTGCACGAGGGCGCGCTCGTTGAGCGGCTTTTCGACGAGGCTGGTCTTCGCGATGGCTCCACCGAAGCTTTTTTCAGCCAGCCCTTTTTTCTCGAGGAATATGATATCTTTGCGTATCGTCTCGGTTGAGACATTGAACAGCTCGGCCATGGCGCCAACCTTTATGCTGCCCTCGGAGAGCAGTATCTTGGCCATGCGGTTGCGGCGTTCAGCAGTCAGACTTGCCATGATGGCTCCTTTCAAAGTTGGGAATACTTGGACTATGAGGCTCCAATATGACTTTTATATGATATTTGTTCTATTTTAGCATATAGCCAACGAATGGCCAACAAAAAAGTTGAAAGTTTTTGCGATAAAATTCTTGACGAATAATATAAACCATGATATATTAAGGACAACACAAAGAAAGCGCAACTTAAAAACATGGATATAGTTGCAAAATCTTAGGGGATCAACAAGATTTGCCAATTGTAGGGGAGGAAAAATCATGAAAGAGAAGGTCCAATCATTTGGACGGTTCCTGTCGGGCATGGTGATGCCCAACATCGGTGCCTTCATTGCCTGGGGCTTGACCGCAGCCCTGTTCATCGACACCGGCTGGCTGCCGAACAAGGAACTCAGCTCGCTAGTCGGACCATTCCTGAGCTACGCGTTGCCATTGCTCATCGCGTATACCAGCGGCAAGATGGTGGCAGGACCGCGTGGAGCTGTCATGGGTGCCATTGCCGTCATGGGGGTTATCCAGTCGAACCCAGGCACGACGATGCTCATGGGTGCCATGGTTATGGGGCCGTTCGCCGGCTGGGTCATCAAGCAGTTCGACCGCATGGTTGATGGCCATATAAAGCCCGGCTTCGAGATGCTGGTGAACAATTTCTCCATCGGCATCATCGGACTGATCATCGCGATCCTCGGCTTCTATATCACAGGCCCGATCATGGCCGTCATCCTGGCCGTCCTGAAGTCCGGTGCTGAGACGCTGGTCGCAGCTGGTCTTCTCCCGCTTGTCTCGCTCGTCGTCGAGCCGGCCAAGGTCCTGTTCCTGAACAACGCCATCAACCACGGCATCTTCACGCCGCTCGGCGCAGAGCAGGCCAGCGAGTTCGGCAAGTCGATTTTCTACATGATCGAGACGAATCCGGGCCCTGGTACTGGCGTTCTCCTGGCCTACTGGATGTTCTCGCGTGATGCTGTCACGAAAGAGTCTGCCCCGGGTGCTCTCATCGTCCACCTGCTCGGCGGTATTCATGAGATATCTTTCCCGTACATCCTCATGAATCCGCTGCTCCTGCTCGCCACGATCGGCGGCAGCTTCGCAGCCATGATCTATAATACGTTCTTCAATCTCGGCCTTAGCGGCCCGGCTTCGCCTGGTTCCATTTTCGCCTTCGTCGGCATGGCTCCGAAGGGGTCGACGCTTTCCGTGTTCCTGGCTTTCGTCATCGCCGCTGGTGTCTCGTTCCTGATCGCAAGCCCGATCGTCCGCTTCTCGAATGGCAAGGGCAGCCTCGAGGATGCCAAGAATGAGGTCAAGAGCCTCCACGATGAGTCGAAGGGTGTTGCTCCGGTTGCTGGCAATAATGATGTAGATCTGCGCACGCTCGATCAGATCGTCTTTGCCTGCGATGCCGGCATGGGCTCCTCGGCTATGGGTGCCGCTGTCATGCAGCGCAAGCTCGAGACGGCTGGGTTCGGCAATATAAAAGTGATTCATTCCTCGGTATCGGAAATCCCGGCTGGCGCGAAATTCGTCATCTGCCATCGCGACCTCGCTGAGCGTGCCCGCAAGAGTGCCCCGCAGGCCCGTCTCGTGACTATCACGAATTTCATGAATGCTCCGGAATACGATGAGATCGTCAATGAGATCATCGAAGCCCGCGAGAATCCGCATCAACAGTCAGCCGCACATGATGCCGCCAAGGCTGCTCGTCCGGACTATCACGGCGGTGTGCTCATCAAGCAGAACATCCGTCTGAACCGTCCGTCGCAGACGAAGGAAGAAGTCATCCGCGACATGGGCAAGGTCCTCTATGAGAGCGGCTATGTCACGGAGAAGTACACCGAGGCTATGCTAAAGAAAGAGGAAGTGTTCAACACCGCCATCGGCAACAAGCTCGCCATCCCGCATGGTGTCGAGGGCATGACCGGAGAAATCAAGAACGCAGGCATCGCGATATTCACCTACCCGGACGGCGTCGACTGGGGCAACGGCCAGACCGTAAACCTCGTCATCGGCATAGCGTCCGTAGGCGATGAGCACATCGCCACGCTCGGCAAGATAGCCACGACCTGCAGCAGCGAAGCCGAAGTCGACAAGATCCTGAAGATGGATGTCGACGAAGTATACAATCTGTTCAGATAAACACCTGCCTGTCATCAGACAGCGAGATTATGACCAAGTAGAAGAGCCCCTGCCCGTCAGGGCAGGGGAATATGAAGAAAGAGGTATATGAAATGAAAACCAGAGCAGTCAGAATGTATGGCACTTTCGATTTGCGTCTCGAGGAGTTCGAGCTCCCGGAGATCAAGGATGACGAGATTCTCGCCAAGATATACAGCGACAGCCTCTGCATGTCGACCTACAAGCTCGCCAAGCAGGGCAAGAAGCATAAACGCTGCCCGCAGAACATCGATACGAACCCCATCATCACGGGGCATGAGTTCGCCGGTGTCATCGTCAAGGTCGGCAAGAAGTGGCAGGACCAGTTCAAGCCGGGCATGCGTTTCGCACAGCAGCCAGCCCTGAACTACAAGGGCAGCATGGATTCGCCGGGCTACTCCTATGAGTTCTTCGGCGGCGATACCGAGTACTGCATATTCCCGCATGAGGCCATGGAGGTCGGTGCTCTCATGCCGTTCGAGGGCGATAGTTTCTACAAAGCTTCGCTCGGTGAGCCGCTCTCGTGCTCCATCGGTGCCTTCCATGCCATGTATCACACGAAACAGGCCAACTACCATCATGAGATGGGGCTGAAGCGCGGCGGCAACGTCGTCATCATGGGCGGCTGTGGGCCGATGGGCCTCGGCGCTGCCTCCTATGGCATGGTCTGTGAATATCATCCGAAGCGCATCGTCGTGACCGATATCAACGATGAGAAAATCGCCCGGGCCCGCGAGGTTCTGCCGGAGAGCAAAGCAGCTGAGCATGGTGTCGAGCTCATCTACGTCAACACGGCGAAGATGGATGATCCGCGCCAGGGCCTCATGGACCTCACGGAGGGACATGGTTTCGATGATGTATTCATCTATGCTCCGGTACCGGCTGTCTGCACACTCGGCAACAGCGTCCTGGCCTATGATGGCTGCATGAATTTCTTCTCCGGTCCGGCCGATAAGACGTTCAGCGCTACGGTGAATCTCTACGACTGCCACTACAATGCCACCCATATCATGGGCACGACGGGCGGCAACAACAACGACCTCATCGAGGCCAACGAGCTCGCGGCCAAGGGAATCATCGATCCGGCCATCATGGTCACGCATGTCGGCGGACTTGACTCGGTTGCGGACGCTACCTGCCATCTGCCCGAGCTGCCGGGCGGCAAGAAACTCGCCTACACGCAGTTCGACATGCCGATGACGGCCATCGAGGACTTCGGCAAGCTCGGCGAGAAAGATCCGTTCTTCAAGGAGCTCGATGAGTGCTGCAAGGCTCATCATGGCCTCTGGAATGCCGAAGCCGAGCGTCTCATCTTCAAGCACTTCGGCGTGAAGGTATTCGGCGAGGACGAATAAAGAAGGTTGTTCTCCTGTTTTCCTCCCACATCATGAGGAGAAGCAGGTTTTCGAGAGCTGTGACAGAATGAGGAATCGTTCTGCCCACAGCTCTCTTTTTTCAGGGAATGTTTCTCAGAAAAGGACGGGATGGCCGGGCTGCTCGCTAGCCTGATCTTTTTCCTGATGCCGATGGCCGTATGGATTGACACGCGCATCCGCATAGCCTAAAATAGGCTTCGTATCGTAGGTTGATCGGCCTGCTTTTGATCACAGGAAACAGGGCAGGGATGGTTGTCAGGCAAAGGAGTAAATAATGAAGGCTTTTATATATGATATGGATGGCGTGATCTGTGACTCGGAGCCGGTGCATAACCGCGCAATCAAGCACGTGCTGCACAAGGCCGGCGTGCCGGAGGTCAGTGATGCGGATCTGCGCGAATGCCAGGGATCGAGCGAGCAGAATCTCTGGGCACTGCTCGCGCAGAAATTCCAGCTGCGGTTTTCCCCGGAGGCCCTGGCCAAGGCAAAGAAATACATATTTGACCGCATGATGCATGAGCAGGGTGTCACGCCGATCGATGGCGTGCTGTCCCTCATCGAGCATACGCATGAGCTGCGGGCAGCAGGGCTGAAGACCGCTATCGCCAGCTCGAGTGCCCGGTATTTCATTGAATTCGTCACGGAGTCACTAGACATAGCGGATAAATTCGATACGTTGCAGTCCGGAGCCGAGCTGCCGCAGTCGAAGCCGGACCCGGCGATATACGTACAGACGGCCCAGGCTTTGGAGACAGATCCGGCGGATTGTGTCGTCATCGAGGATACGGAGAATGGCGTGCGCTCCGCGAAAGCAGCCGGCATGTATTGCATCGGCTTCCGCAGCCCCCACAGCCCGGGACAGGATCTATCTCTGGCCGACTGCATCGTCTCCGATATGGCCGAGGTCATATCCCTGCTTGATGGATGGACCCAAAAGGATCTCTGCCAGCAGTAATGCGCAGTAGGATTGATATCAGTTCGCTGATGTCGAAAGTTCTGCTGTGCAGCTGAACGGCTGAACCGTGAGCCATATCTTATGATATACGTGAAAACTCCGAGGAGATTTTCTTCGGAGTTTTTTGCATGTTCTTATTTTTCTAGCTGCTGGATTCTCTGTGGGGCTATCGTCCTGATTCAACTTGAACAGTTCATTTTGACTGATAATTGTACCGAATTATGAATTGAATAGGACTAATTGCGAATATATAATAAATATTGAAGATAATCGCGGGAGGGGAAGAATATGAGCGTTGCAATATCTATCGATGAAGTCGTAAAGCGCTATGGCGATAACACCATAATCCCGGGGCTCACCGAGCATATAAAGAATGGCGAATTCTTTACCCTGCTCGGGCCGTCCGGGTGTGGCAAGACGACGCTGCTGCGCATGATTGCTGGATTCAACAGTATCGAGGGCGGAGAGGTCAAGTTCAATGACAAGGTCATCAACGGCATCCCGGCGCACAAGCGCAACATCGGCATGGTGTTCCAGAGCTATGCGATTTTCCCGCACATGACGGTGCGGGAAAATGTGGAGTACGGCTTGAAACTGCGCAAGATGTCGAAAGCCGAAATGAAGGATAAGGTCGATCGCATCCTCGATGTCGTGCAGATCACGGAATATCAGGATCGGCTGCCGGAACGCCTGTCGGGCGGTCAGCAGCAGCGGGTGGCTCTGGCACGGGCCATCGTCATCCATCCGAGCGTACTGCTCATGGATGAGCCGCTTTCGAATCTTGATGCGAAACTGCGTGTGGAGATGCGTTCCGCAATAAGGGAGGTGCAGAAACAGGTCGGTATCACGACAGTCTATGTTACGCATGACCAGGAGGAGGCACTCTCCATATCTGACCGCATTGCTGTCATGAAGAAAGGCGAGATCCAGCAGACAGGAGTGCCACATACGATATACACGCGGCCCTACAATGTGTTCGTCTCAACGTTCATCGGACATTCGAACCTTTTCCATGGGCACCTCGAGACTGCTGATGAGGGATTGGCGGCGGTGTTCCCGGATGGTTACCGTATGCCGCTTACCGGCCTGGCTCCAGAGGCAGCTCCGGGACAGGAGGTTATCATCTCGGTGCGCCCCGAAGAATTCTCGATACGGCCGTCAGGGTCGGGCGAGGGCGTGAGCTGCCGCATTCATAGCCGCGTGTTCCTCGGCAAATACATAACGTACGGACTTGAATTCGCGGAAAATATGATATTGCCCAATCAGCCCTCAATCGAGTACAGCCAGGACCTCGGTCATGCTGAGCGGATGCTCGAGGTGGGGGAGACGGTCACGCTGAAGCCGAATGCCGTCAAAGTCAACATCTTCGCGGCGGATGGCTCGCACAGCCTTATGGCGGGGGTGGTCCAGAATGAATAAGTTTCATATCCGCTGGGATTTCTGGACCGGGATCACCTGCCTGTCCATCGCTGTATTCGGTCTGTTCCTGATATATCCGCTATTCTCGCTGTTCATCAGTGCCTTTCAGGATGCATCGACCGGGGAATGGACGATGTCGAATTTTGCCCATTTCTTCGAGCGCAAATACTATTACCAGTCGATGATCAATTCGTTCACGGTCACGACGAGTGTGACGGTGCTGGCAGTCATCATCGGCACGGCCCTGGCCTATGCGATGACGCTATACCGGGTGCGGTTCAAGAACATCGTCGAGATATGTGTCATCATCTCGCTCCTGTCGCCGCCATTCATCGGTGCTTATTCGTGGATACTCATCGGCGGACGTTCAGGCATACTGACGCGGTGGATGGCTGAGTTCGGCATCGATTTTCCCTCAATCTACGGTTTTGCCGGCATACTGCTCGTGCTGACGCTGAAACTGTATCCGTTCATCTACCTGTTCGTGGCTGGCGCGCTCAAGAACATCGATTCAGCACTCATCGAAGCTGCGGAAAGCCTGGGCTGCAGCGGCCTGCGCAAGGTTGTGACGATCATCATCCCGCTGATCACGCCGACGATACTGGCTGGAGCGCTCATGGTTTTCATGAATGCGATGGCTGACTTCGGTACGCCGATGCTCATCGGCGAGGGATTCAACGTCATGCCGGTCATGATTTACTCCGAATTCATCAACGAGGTCGGGGATCAGGCGAACTTTGCGGCGGCTATGGCAGCCATCATGGTGCTCATCACCTCGACCATATTCATGCTGCAGAAATATGTTGTGAATCGCAAATCGTTCACGATGAGCTCGCTGCGCCCGCTGGCGATGGGGGAACTGCACGGGATAAAGAATGTACTCATGCATGCTGCCATATACCTTCTGGTAGCACTTTCGATGATACCACAACTCGTGGTCATCTACACATCGTTCCTCAAGACGAGTGGTTCGGTGTTTGTCGATGGGTATTCGCTGGACAGCTATCGCACGATATTCGAGAGTCTCGGTACCTGCATTGCCAATACGTATGAATTCAGTACTGCGGCCATGATCATGATCATATTCCTGGGCATGACGGTGGCGTATCTGACGACACGGCGCAAGAGCTGGCTGACGGATATCATCGATACGCTGACGATGTTCCCGTATATCATACCGGGTTCCGTACTTGGTATCACGTTGCTGCTGGCATTCAATGAACGGCCCCTGCTGCTGTCGGGGACGGCGTTCATCATCATCATTTCCCTTGTCATCCGGCGCCTGCCTTATACGCTGAGGTCGAGTTCGGCCATCCTGTACCAGCTGAGCCCGAGTCTCGAGGAGGCGTCCATCAGTCTTGGGGCTTCGCCACTCAAGACGTTCTTTAAGATAACGGCCGTCATGATGCTCCCGGGTGTCATGAGCGGGGCCATCATATCCTGGATTACGGCGATCAACGAATTGAGTTCCTCGGTCATCCTGTTCACTGGGGCTACGAAGACGATGTCGGTCGCCATCTATACCGAGGTTATCCGCGCCAGCTACGGTACAGCCGCGGCGCTATCGACCATACTGACGCTCACTACGATAACAGCTATGGTGATATTCTTCAAGGTATCTGGTCGCCATGATGTGACTTTGTAATTTCTGACTGCAGAAAGGAGATAAACCCATGAAACTCAAGAAAATGCTGGCAGTGCTTGCGAGCGCTGCGCTGATGACCACAGCTCTGGCCGGCTGCGGCGGCTCATCGTCGAGCTCCGGTTCCGGCGGGCAGGGCGATGACGCGAACAAACTTGTTGTCTATTGCCCGCATCCGCTGACATTCATTAATCCGCTCGTGGAAGAGTTTGAGAAAGAGAGCGGCATCAAAGTCGAGGTCGTGGCGGCTGGCACGGGAGAACTGCTGAAGCGCGTTGAGTCGGAAAAAGGCAATCCGCTCGGCGATATATTCTGGGGTGGCTCGCTATCGACCATGAAGCCGAAGGCTGACCTGTTCGAACCGTATACCTCGAAGAATGAGGATCATGTACAGCAGGCGTTCAAGAATACTGAGGGATCGATGACCCGCTTCACCGATATACCGAGCGTCATCATGGTGAATACGGATCTCATCGGTGATATCAAAGTCGAGGGCTATGAGGACCTGTTGAATCCGGCCCTCAAGGGCAAGATCGCCATGGCGGATCCGTCGAAGTCCTCGTCCTCCTATGAGCACCTCATAAATATGCTCTATGCTATGGGCAACGGCAATCCGGATAACGGTTGGGACTATGTCAAGAAGTTCTGCGCGAACCTCGATGGCAAACTTCTGTCCGGTTCCTCGGCTGTCTATAAGGGCGTAGCTGATGGTGAGTATGTCGTCGGATGCACGTTTGAGGAGGGCGGCGCCAAATACGTTGCCGATGGTGCTCCGGTCAAGCTCGTATACATGAAGGAAGGCGTCATCTCGAAACCGGATGGCATCTATATCATCAAGAATGCCAAGCATATGGAGAACGCCAAGAAATTCATCGACTTCATCACGAGCAAAGAGGCTCAGACGCTCATCACCCAGAAACTCCATCGCCGCAGTGTGCGCGACGATGTCCCAGCTCCGGCTGGCCTGCTCGAGAAGGACAAAATTCATATCATAACCGATGACGAGCAGGTAGTGAACCAGAACAAGAAGAGCTGGCTTGATAAGTTCAAGGACATATTCACCAGTGTGCAGTGACATGCCGTCACACGCAGCAGTGCAGGGCCCCGCAAGGGGCCCTTTTTGAGTCAAGCCCGGCTGGCAAGATCGCAGCATGGTATAGTATAATAGTATGACTGAGCTATTGGTGGATGAGAGGAGGGCAGGGCGTGCATAGGGAAGACAGATTTCAGACCGAGCTTCGGCGGGCTTTGCTGCAGTACGCCCTGACACCGATCGTGGTGGTGGCTTTGCTCGGCAGCATCGGCGTGTTCGGTACATGGCATCACTATGTGACGGAGCGCAGTAGTGCAGCGCGGACTCTGGCTGGTGAAGTCCTATGCGGTGTCATCGCTGACTACCAGTCCCGGACGGATCAGGTGGTGCAGAGGATTGAGCAGGATGCAGGCGCAATCAATCAGCTGGCGACGGATAATCGTGCGCGGGCGGACCTCTATAGCTATCTGTACCACGAGGTCAATATAACGCATGATGGGACCGGTTTTTATTTGCTGGATGCGTCAGGTCAGTTGCTGCTCGGCAGTCAGAACCAGTTGCCGGAGGAGATTGCACCATTCGTGCAGGATCCGGACTGGGGGCTTTTACGGCGCCTGACCCGGGCGCGCCGACAGGGGACGCTGGATGTCGAGACATTTGTGCGTCCCGATGGGGATATCAGCCAGCGTGATATCGTTATCGGCAGTGCGATATGCTCTCCTTCGGGTGAGGTCAGCGGCTATTTCTGTTTCATCATTCCTTGCGAATACCTGCAGCGCTCGGTACAGTCGCCGTACCTTTATTTCGTGCTGACGAATGAGTTTTCAGGCATGATTCTTGAAACAGGTGGTTATTTCGCGGATGATGCTGGTCACCTGCGTCGGGAGGTGGCTACTCTGCCAGCGGATGATGCCCGTGGACATATCATAGACTGCCGTGGCGAATATTACTATGCTTCACGGCAGGTGTTGGATGGGACGCCGGGGTATAGTCTGTATGCTTTGATGCCGATATCGAATCTGCTCGGCAGCTATTTGCTTGGGACGGGCGGCTTGTTGCTATTGATCGTGGTCATGTTGCCGGTGCTGGCCTGGGGCATACGCCGCGAGAGCCAGCGTCGCTCCCGCGAACTGCGGGATGCGGCACTTGATGAGGCGCAGCGGGCGGCTGAGGTGCGCGAGCTGGAGGCGAGGTTCCGGCCGCATTTCCTGTTCAATACGCTTGAGAATATCCGCTATATGGTGCGACTCGATCCGACGGTGGCCATGCATATGATAAAGTCTCTGTCGCAGCTCCTGCGCTACAGCATCGATGAGACGCGGCGCGAGGTAGTGCTGGCTGATGATCTGCACTACCTCGCGGAATATATATACATACAGCAACGGCGCTACGGCTCACGGCTCCGGTATACGGAGTCGATAGCAGCAGCGGCGCGTGCTGCGCTGGTGCCCAGGCTCCTGGTACAGCCGATCCTCGAGAATGCCATGAAGTATGGAGCAGATGCTGAGGGGAACCTCGTCATAAATATGACGATAACCGTGGAAGGGCAGGAGCTCCGGATCGCGGTCGGTGATGGCGGGGGCGGCTTTACGCGTGAGCGCCTGCACTACATGCAGGAACTGCTTTCGGGGGAGCGAGCTGTCGATGAGACCTGCCATACGGGTATCTACAATATCCATCGACGGCTGCAGCTGCTGTATGGCGGAGGATATGGCGTGACAATATACAATAGGATCGCGGATCAGGGGGAAGAAGTTGCCGGGGCGGTCGTGCAGCTGCGGCTGCCATACCGGATAGCTGATGGGACGAAGGGAGAGTGAAGGAGTTGCTCAAGGTCGTTGTCGTGGAAGATGAGGAAATCATCCGCCGGGGGCTTGTCGTTACGGTGGATTGGCAGAGTATGGGAGCCGAGGTCGTAGGCGAGGCGGCCGATGGATTAGCGGCACTGGACGTCATAGCAGCTACGCAGCCCGATGTGGTGTTGACTGATATCCGCATGCCGCGACTCGATGGCCTCGGGCTGGCCAGCCGCCTACATCAGCAGCAGGCAGCCCCGCAGGTCGTATTCCTGACGAGTTATGCGGATTTTGACTATGCTCAGCAGGCGTTGCGGCTGCGGGCTGCCGATTACTTGCTGAAGCCTGTCGAGGAGGAAGAACTGGCGCAGGTGCTGGCCCGCATCGCTGCTCAAGCTGGAACGACTGCTGCAGATCCACGGTCGGTCGAGCCAGCCTATGCCGCTGAGCCAGCCGTGCGGGAGCTGCTGGATATCGATCGATTGTTAGCGCAGAGCCGCAATACCTATGTACAGGCCATACTGCGGACAATCAAGGAGCGCTATGCGGAGCGGATGAGTCTCGAGGACCTGGCTGCCGAACAGCAGATCTCGGTCAGTTATTTGTCGCGCAAATTGCGTGAGGCCACGGGGCATACATTCGGCGGATTGCTGGCCCGCTATCGCCTGCAGCGCAGCATGTCGCTACTGGCCGCCGGGCGGTTGCGCGTCTACGAGGTTGCCGAGCAGACCGGATTCGGGGATTATCGCAATCTGACGCAGACTTGCCGGAAGTATCTGCAACATTCCCCGCGCACATTGCTGCAAGATAAGCTGAGGGATTCAGGAGAGGAACAAGGACATGAATCAGAATGACGTTTTTGCCGGGTATCTGCTGATATCCGATATCGACGGCACGTTGCTGCCGCGTGGCGGGCAGGTCTCGCCGGAGAACCGGGCGGCAGTCGAGCAGTTCGTGGCGGGTGGCGGGCATTTCGCTATTGCGACGGGGCGTACGCCAGAGGCTGCGGCCGGCTATGTGAGCGGGCTGCCGGTCAATGCGCCGAGCATATTTTTTAATGGCGGTCTGCTCTACGACTGGCAGGCGGCAAAGCCACTGCTGACGCGTCCGCTGCCCAGCGGCACAGATGCTTCTATCTGGCCGCGCTTCGCCCAACTGTGTCGCGAGAGACTGCCGGAGGCCTGTATCGAGGTCTATACAGCGGATAACTGCAACATCATCAGCGACCCGGTGAACGATGATCCGCGGTTGCCACATGAATACTATAAATACAGTCATGTGCCGCTCGCAGAGATCTCTGACCTCGCGGCGACTCCGTGGCTGAAATTTTTCGTGAATGATGCGCCGGAGCGATTGCGCCAAGTCGAGCGCTGGGCAGAGGAATCCGGTCTGTCCGCGCTGGCAAACAGTTTCTATTCCGAAGTGAATTACTATGAGTTCGTTGCACAGGGAACATCGAAAGGAGCGATGCTGCGAGCGCTGCGCAAGCTGCCAGAATGGCAGGACTATCAGATAATCGCGGCAGGTGACTATCTGAATGACAACGAGATGCTGCAGGAAGCGGATATCGGGGTGGCCTCAGGGAACGCTCATGATGATACAAAAAAGGCAGCCGATATCATCGGCTGCCGGGCAGAGGATCATCTGATGGCGTGGATCGTGGAGCATTGGACGGACTTGGCTGCCGGTCAGCGCAGTTTCTAAGCATAGATGGCGAATAATGCTTCGTCATTTCGTTTATATTGCTGTTCAGCGTGCTATAGTTGCGTTGAGCATATCCGCAATTATCCCCCCTGTGTGTACGATTTTAGTTTACCACTTCATCTGCAGTGGCTGGATGCAATGATGATATTTTCCCATTTGCATGATTTTGACGCATGACAGGACTTAGCGTATACTATGCTTAGGTAGATGATTCGGGCACATCATATGGATACGAAAGGGGAGATTGGCCGTGCGGAAACTTACTATGCCTGTCGGTGTGGATGACTTCAAGGAATTGCGAGAGAACTACTACCTGGTGGACAAGACGGACTTCATCCGCCAGTTGCTGGATGGGCATAGCAAAGTTACACTTATCACGCGGCCACGACGGTTCGGCAAGACGCTGACTATGAGCATGTTGGACTACTTTTTCTCGCTCGAGAAAGAGGACATGACACAGCATCTTTTCGACGGGCTGGCGATTGACAGGTCCGGCGCGGAGTACAAGGCCCGGCGTGGGAGTTCACCAACGATATTCCTGACTTTGCGCAGTGTGAAAAAGCTGGACTTCGCAGGCATGCTGGAGACACTGCGCTTCGTCATCAAGGATTTATATGATGCACATAGGGAAGCATTGCACGAGGCGATGGTAGATCCGTCTGACAAGGACTATATCGAACATATATTGCTGCGTCAGGCAACTCAGGAAGAGTTGGAGCAAAGCCTCATACAGCTTTGCAAGTTCCTATATCAAGCTTTTGCCAGGCCTGTCGTCCTGCTGCTTGACGAGTATGACGTTCCCTTGCAGCAGAGCTGGGAGAGCGGATACTACGATGAGGGCATTGCCTTTATGAAAAACTTCCTCGGCAATGCGTTGAAGGGGAATCCATATCTGGATTTTGCCATCATCACTGGTGTGCTGCGCGTTGGCAAAGAGAGCATATTCAGTGATTTGAATAATCTCCGCGTATGTTCCGTGTTGTCCGAAAAATATGCAGATGTATTCGGATTTACATTCGACGAAGTAAAAAAGATGACGGAAGATATGGGCCGCCCGGAGCTGCTGCCAATACTGAAAGACTGGTACGATGGTTATCATTTTGGCAGCAGAGAGATATACAATCCCTGGTCGGTTATAAATTTCTTCGATGAGGGCGGTGAACCGCAGGCCTACTGGGTACATACCTCCTCGAATGGTATCCTGCGCGAAATGCTGTCGCATGCCCGCAGCAAACGCTTGCAGGAGATGAAGCTGCTCTTAGAGGGGGGCATGGTGAATGCGCGTATCGATGACCGTATCGCTTATGAGGAGTTGCCGCGCAGTGACAACGCACTTTATACGCTGCTGCTCACGACCGGGTATCTGACCGTTGCAGAAAAGGAACGTGTGGCTGCAGCCAGCCGCTATACATTGCGCCTGCCCAATAAGGAATTGCAGTCCGTCTTTGCCACGGAAATCATGGACCACATGGCCAAGGGGATAACAGCTAGCGAGTTTGATACATTGCTTGACAGCATGCTGGCTGGTCAGACGGAGGAGTTCGAGTATTGGCTGCAGCAGATACTGGTCTGCATCGTGAGTACATTTGATATGGCCAATAAGGAAAGTTTCTATCATGGGCTCATGCTGGGATTGGTAGCTATGCTTACAGATAATAAGGCCTATCGGGTAGAGTCGAATCGTGAGAGCGGCCATGGGAGATTCGATCTGGCGCTCATACCGTCAGATAAGGTGAACGTGGGCGTCATCATGGAATTGAAGGTTGCAGATACTCCTGAGGACATGGAAGCCAAGGCTCAGGAAGCGCTGGCACAGATAAAGAAAAAGGCCTATACGACTGAGCTTACGCAGGTCGGCGTAAAGGACATATGGTGCTACGGGATATCATTTTGTGGGAAAAAAGTATATATAGTGCGTAGGTAAAAACCTAAACCTTTCCAAGTAAACAGCAAGAACCACACGCGGCAATCATTATGACTGCTACGTGTGGTTCTTGTGTTGAGAGCAAATTGTGATTCAGTTCGTGTTTATGAATCAGCGCGTTACGATTGCGCTGATCAGCTTGTCGGCGTTGCCGTCTTCTATGGCCTGATAGAGGCGGATGTAGCCCAGCTGGCTGCCGACGTAATTGCGCAGGGCATGGCAGGATCGGAATGAAAAGTGAATCAGGCAGAGCGAGCCGCTGAAGTGCGGGCGTGGCACAGATGGGCGAAATAGCGATGGAAGGCCAGGTCATCGGTCAGCTCGGGGTGGAACGAGGTCGCGAGCATATGGCCTTCGCGGGCGGCGACGATGCGGCCGTCTACGCGGGCCAGTATGTCTACGGACGGGCCTGCGCTCTCGATGTAGGGAGCGCGGATGAATACCATCTTTATGGGAGCATCGCTGACAGCGGGGACAAGAGCCGACGTACTGAAGCTGCCGAGCTGGCGACCATAGGCATTGCGTCGCACGGTTATGTCCATCAGTGCCAGCCGGGCCGGTGGCGCTGAGTGGCTGACAGCATCCTTGGCTGCAGTGTGGGAGCCGACGATCGCGCCATCGCCGATGATATCTTTCGCCAGCAGGATGAGGCCGGCGCAGGTGCCCCAGACGGGCAGGCCGTCGACTATGGCATCGTGTAGGGGCTGCAGCAGCCCGGTGTCCAGCAGCAGACGGGCCATGGCGGTCGATTCGCCGCCGGGCAGGATGATGCCATCAAGTCCCGTCAGGTTGTCAGCGGTGCGCACGCGCCGCGGTTCCTCGCCGAGCGATGCCAGATGAGCGATATGCTCACGGAATGCGCCCTGCAGGGCAAGAACTCCTATCGTCATATTACCACCCCCTCTGAGCGAGGCGCTCCTCAGCCGGGATGTCGCTGACATGGATGCCGACCATGGCTTCGCCGAGGTCCTCAGAGACACTGGCCAGCTTTTCTGGATCGTCATAATAGGTTACGGCCTCGACGATTGCTTTGGCGCGCTTGGCCGGGTCGCCGGATTTGAAGATGCCGGAGCCGACGAAGATGCCATCGGAGCCGAGCTGCATCATGAGGGCAGCGTCAGCCGGAGTGGCGATACCGCCGGCGGCGAAGTTCACGACCGGCAGTTTGCCGTTCTCATGGACGTATTTTATGAGGTCGAACGGAGCGCCGTATTCCTTGGCGATGGCCATGAGTTCCATAGGGGAGGCTGCCTGGACCCGGCGGATACCGTCCGTCATTGTGCGCATGTGGCGCACGGCCTCGATGACATCGCCGGTGCCGGCCTCGCCCTTCGTGCGTATCATCGAGGCCCCCTCACCGATGCGGCGCAAAGCCTCGCCGAGGTTGCGCGCCCCGCAGACGAAGGGGACGCGGAAAGCGTGCTTGTCGATGTGGTTCTGGTCGTCGGCCGGCGTCAGGACCTCCGATTCATCGATGTAGTCGATGGACAGGGCCTCGAGGATCTGAGCCTCGACGAAATGCCCGATGCGGACCTTGGCCATGACGGGGATGGATACAGCGGCCTGGATAGATTTGATCATGGCCGGGTCTGACATGCGTGCAACGCCGCCCTCAGCGCGAATATCGGCAGGCACGCGCTCGAGAGCCATGACGGCAGCTGCGCCGGCCGTCTCGGCTATGCGCGCCTGCTCCGGGGTGGTTACGTCCATTATGACGCCGCCTTTGAGCATTTCCGCGAGATCTTTGTTGAGCTGGTTCTGAGTGTTGGCATCAGTCATTGTGCATCGTCCTTTCGGTTACCTTTACAGTTAAACGAAAATCAGCTATGATTGTATCGATACAAAAAATAATGATTGCGGCTGATTTCCAGTATGGTAACACAATATGGGAGAGGATACAATGGCAGACAGCGATAATGATGAGATTGTATCAATACAATTAGACCGGAGCCGGACCCGGCAGGAGCCGCTCTATGCTCAGCTGTATAGCCGGATCATAGAGCTTATCAGGGCCGGACAGCTGGCGCCCGGCTATGCGCTTCCACCCGTGCGACGCCTGGCCGGATCTCTGGCAATCAACCCGGGGACGGTGGTCAAAGCCTACAAGGAGCTTGAGAATAATGGCTATGCCCTGGCCCGGCCCGGCAGCGGCTTCTACATAACCGAGCCGCCGGCGGCTGCGGCGGCTATGCCGGCAGGGGAGGGCGCGGTGACTGGTACGCCGGCTGAGGAATTACCGCGGCTGACCGATACGGCCCCCTTGCGGGTGGAGATGGCAGCTGATACGGAGATACTGCCGGAGCATAGTGATTGTATCAATATGCGCAGCATCTCGCTGAATCCGGATATCGTATCCGTCCAGCAGTTCAAGGAATTCGTTTGCGAGGTCCTGGACCGGGATGGTGCGCGTGTATTCGCTTATCAGGACAGCCAGGGCTATACGCCGCTGCGCGAATCGCTGGCCCGCTATCTGGCACACAATGGCATCATGGCGACGGCAGAGCAGATACAGATCATATCGGGGGCCCAGCAGGGAATCGACCTCACCGCGCGAGCGCTGCTGTCACATGGCGACTACGTATTCACCGAGTCACCGACGTATCCGGGGGCCGTCGTGGCCTTCAAGGCCTATGGGGCCCGTGTCGTCGATATACCGATGACCGGTCAGGGGATCGATGTGCGCCGCCTCGAGCAGCTCATGTCCCGGCTGCATCCGAAACTCATCTATGTGATGCCGAACATCCAGAATCCTACGGGCATCTCCTATGACCGCGATACGCGGGCCCGCGTCATGGGACTCGCGCGCTACTATGGCGCCTATGTCCTCGAGGACGACTATATCAGCGAGCTCTGCTACGGGGAGCCGCTGGCGCCGCTCAAGGCGCTCGACCGCGATGACCGCGTCATATACCTGAAATCATTCTCGAAGATGTTCCTGCCCGGCCTGCGGCTGGCGTTCCTCTACATGCCGCAACGGCTGCATGAGCGGTTGCTGGCGATGAAACAGATTACGGACCGGGCAACCTCCGGCCTCACGCAGCGCGTATTCGACCTCTACCTGCGGCGCGGCGTATGGCAGCACCATGTGGCGAGTCTGCGCGAGGTCTATCAGACGCAGTTCCGCTTCACTGACCGGGTATTGCGGGCCCGGCTCCAACCAGGGTGGACGTTCACGGCACCGCTTGGTGGCTTGTCGTTCTGGCTGAGCGTGCCTGATGGCTTGTCCTCGACGGAGCTCGAGCAGCAGGCGGCCCGGCATCATCTGCTCATCGCTGATGGAGCGCAGTTCTATCCCCATCATGCTGACCATCGCCATATCCGCCTGAGTATAGCCACGGTCTCCCTGCCGGAGATCGAGACGGGCGTGGACATCCTGCGGCGGTTGGGGGATGCAGGGGGGAGCAGGTAGTACCGCGGCAGTCATGGTTCCTTCATTTCGGAACCATGCCTGCCGCTGCTTTAGTATCTTAGGAGTCCGCCGGTTTTGGTGAAAAACATGTACTTTTGTACAACATGATGGCTGGAGACAGAAAAAATGGAGCGGCACCTGTATAATAAAGCTGTATACGTGAATAATCTCAATGGTGTATTGCTCTGGGGGATGTTGAACGATGGAAGAAAAACAGGCATGGTGGAAAGAAGCCGTAATCTATCAGATATATCCGCGCAGCTTCGCGGACTCGAATGGCGACGGGATCGGGGATCTGAACGGGATCCGGGCGCATCTCGCCTACCTCGCGAAGCTGGGCGTCGACGTGATATGGCTGTCGCCGATATACGCCTCGCCGAATGACGACAATGGCTACGATATCTCGGACTACCGGGCAATCATGAAAGAATTCGGCACGATGGCAGATTTCGATGCCCTGCTGTCTGAGGCACATGAGCTGGGGCTGAAGATCGTCATGGACCTCGTCGTGAATCATACGTCGGATGAGCATGCCTGGTTCATCGAGAGCCGGCGGTCAAAGGATAACCCGTACCGCGATTTCTATATCTGGCGGCCGGGCCGGGAGGGACAGGCACCCAACAACTGGGAATCGTATTTCAGCGGTCCGGCCTGGCAGTATGATGTCACGACAGGCGAGTACTACCTGCATTGCTTTTCGAAAAAGCAGCCGGATCTGAACTGGGAGAATGAGAAAGTGCGGCAGGCCGTCTATGATATGATGACCTGGTGGTGCGACAAGGGAATCGACGGTTTCCGCATGGATGTCATAAGCATGATATCCAAAGACCAGTCATTCCCTGACGGCCCTATAAAGGACGATGGGTATGGCGACCTGACGCCGTATGTATGCAACGGTCCGCGGGTGCATGAGTTCCTGCAGGAAATGAATCGTCAGGTACTGAGCCACTATGACCTGCTGACGGTCGGTGAAGCAGCGGGCGTCACGATCGATGAGGCGAAGAAATACGCGCGCAACGATGGCCGGGAGCTCGACATGGTGTTCCAGTTCGAGCATGTAGAGGGGGGACTCAACGGCGCCAAAGGCATCATCGGCAAATGGACGACCGACCGGCCGAAAATGAAATGCGTGCGCAAGATACTGAACAAATGGCAGACCGAGCTCGAGGGGAAGGCGTGGAATTCGCTCTATTGGGACAACCATGACCAGCCGCGCTGCGTGTCGCGGTTCGGCAACGATTCACCGGAGTATCGCGTGCTGTCAGCCAAGATGCTGGCTACCTGCCTGCATATGCAGAAAGGGACGCCATACATCTATCAGGGCGAGGAAATCGGCATGACGAATCGTCCGTTCACTTCTCTGGCTGACTGCCGCGACCTCGAGGAGATCAATGCCTATCATCAATATGTCGAGGAGCAGAAAAAGCTGTCGGCAGAGCAGCTGTTCGCGTGCTTCACTGCGATGGCACGCGACAATGCCCGCACACCGATGCAGTGGGACGCCACGGCGCAGGCTGGCTTCACGACTGGTACGCCCTGGATCGATGTGAATCCGAACTATCGGGAAATCAATGTGGCGGCAGCGCTGCAGGACAAGGATTCCATTTTCTACTATTATCAGAAGCTCATACGGCTGCGTCATGAGAACCCGATCATCGTCTATGGGACGTTCGAGCCACTGCTCGAGGATGATGAGGCCGTATATGCCTATGCACGCCATGATCAGGGACAGAAGCTCCTCGTAGCCTGCAACTGGACGGCTAATGAAACTGCCTGCCGCCTGTTCGAAGGGAAGTCCGGACAGGAACTCATCAGCAATTACGCCAAGCACAAGGCCGGAGTATTGCAGCCGTACGAGGCGCGCGTACGGCTGATGCCAGAGGAATAAGAGCATCTAGCGGCCTATGATTCCTGATATCCAGCCGGGGCGGAGCAAGAAAATCATTTGCCAAGTAAAATTACTTGACAGAGCCAGCCGCCTCGGCTATAATATCAATGTCAAGCCGAAAGCCTTGGCAATACTATGGCATGTCAGTCCGGCATGCGCGGGGATGGAGGATACTTATGCTAGAGGATTTCCTTCATCTGTCGGCTTTGTTCGATCTTTATGGCGCACTGCTGACATCGAAGCAGCAGGAATGCCTGAAGCTCCAGCTCTACGATGATTTATCGTTGTCCGAGATCGGGGAGCAGCTGGGGATATCGCGTCAGGCAGTGTATGACAATATCCATCGTGCCGAGCGGGCGATGTCGGATTACGAGGCAAAGCTCGGTCTGGTGGCTCGCTACGAGACCGAGCGCGAGGTCCTGCGAGAGCTTTATGGCGACATAAAGGCTCTGAAAGGACTCGACGAAGCTGCGACCGCGGAACACATTGATGAGATATTAGGGCGGCTGGAGCCATTGCTCAGCGGTCTGCCCGAATAAATCATAATACAGAGGTAAGCATATTGTTCGATTCTCTTTCCGAACGCCTCCAGGAGACGTTCAAGAAGCTGCGCGGACATGGCAAGCTCACGGAGCAGGATGTCGATGCAGCGATGCGCGAAGTGCGCATGGCGCTGCTCGAGGCCGATGTGAATTTCCGTGTGGTCAAAGACTTCGTAAAGAAAGTCAAAGAGCGGGCCATCGGTCAGAAAGTCCTCGATACGCTGACACCGGCTCAGGTCGTAGTCGGCATCGTCAACGAGGAGCTGACCGAGCTCCTGGGCGGCACCGAGAGCCGGATCAACATGAGCTCGCAACCGCCGACCGTCATCATGATGGCCGGCCTGCAGGGTGCCGGCAAGACGACGTCGGCCGGCAAGCTCGGTCTCGCGCTCAAGAAGCAGGGCAAGCGTCCGTTGCTCGTGGCCTGCGATATCTATCGCCCCGCAGCAATCAAACAGCTGCAGGTCGTGGGTGGTCAGCTCGACCTGCCGGTATTCACGATGCCGGAGGGCACGGATGCTGTGACGATTGCGCGCGAATCCATCGCGTACTCCCAGTCGCATGCCCGTGACGTCGTCATTATCGATACCGCTGGTCGCCTTCAGATTGATGAAAAACTCATGCAGGAGCTGCGCGATATCAAAGCAGCGGTTCATCCGCACGAGATATTGCTTGTCGTCGATGCCATGACCGGTCAGGAATCGGTCAATGTCGCCAAGGAGTTCAACGAGAGCCTCGGCCTCGACGGTGTCGTCATGACGAAACTCGATGGTGATGCCCGCGGTGGCGCGGCGCTTTCCATCAAGTCGGTCACCGGTGTGCCAATCAAGTTCGTCGGCATGGGTGAGAAGCTCGAGGCGCTCGAGGTGTTCCATCCCGATCGCATGGCTTCACGCATCCTCGGCATGGGCGATGTCCTGTCGCTCGTCGAGAAGGCGCAGGCGACATTCGATGCTGAAGAAGCGAAGAAGATGGAGCAGAAGCTCCGGCGCAACGAGTTCACGCTCGATGACTTTCTCTCGCAGATGCAGCAGGTCAAGAAGCTCGGTTCGCTCGAGAATATCCTGAGCCTCATACCGGGCATGGGCGGCATCAAGAAGCAGCTCGAAGGTCAGGATATCGATCTCGATGGCAAGGAAATGCGCCAGATCGAAGCCATCATACGCTCGATGACACCGGCGGAGCGAGCCGATACGAGCATCATCAACGGCTCGCGGCGCAAGCGCATAGCGATGGGCTCCGGCACGAGAGTGCAGGATGTCAACCGGCTGCTCAAGCAGTTCGGCGAGATGCGCAAGATGATGAAAAAAATGAAGAAAATGCAGAAAGGCAAGAAGTTCAAAGGTCTGCCGGGACTCGGCGGACTGGGCGGTGGCTTCCCGAAGCTCCCGTTCTGACAGCCGCCTGCATTTAGATATTATTTTCAGCTGCTCTGGCAGCGAAAGGTGGTGAATCAAATGGCAGTAAAGATCCGTCTGAATCGCATGGGTGCAAAGAAGAACCCGTTCTATCGCATCGTAGTGGCTGATTCGCGTTTCCCGCGTGATGGCCGTTTCATCGAGGTACTCGGTAACTATGATCCGTCCAAGCAGCCGGCTCTCGTCAACATCGACGAGGAGAAGGTCATCGACTGGATGAACAAGGGCGCGCAGCCGACCGATACCGTAAAGAATCTGCTGAGCAAGCAGGGCATCATGGCCAAGTTTGCAGCAGCTAAGAAACACTGAGCACCGAGGTGTATGACATGAAAGAATTAGTTGAAGTCATCGCCAAAGCCTTGGTGGACAGCCCGGATGCTGTTCATGTCGATGAGACAGAGTCAGACCGTCAGGTGACGCTGACTCTGCATGTCGCGGAAGAGGATATGGGCAGGGTCATCGGCCGCCAGGGACGCATTGCCAAGGCGATGCGTACTGTGGTAAAGGCCGCGGCCGTCCGAGAGAATAAGAAAGTCTCGGTTGAGATTAGTTGATGATAGCGGCAAAGCCATAGCTTTGCCGCTATTATGATATCTGAAATGGATAGGAGAAAACAAATGGACAGCATATACCTGAAAGCCCCGGTGACCGTAAAGGCCAAACTCACGGAGAAGCTCAAGACCCGCATGCTGAACGATATGGATGAGGCAATTAAGCGCGCTGAGCTCGAGGTCCAGCAGCTCAACATCCAGGAGAAGCGCGTGCTCGATGAGAACAAGCCGGCGAATCCGGATGTACCGACGCCGGATGAGATCAACCGCATCGGTGCCATCCAGCAGCAGTTCGGCCAGGAGAAGCAGAAGCGCCTGCAGTATCGCCAGGAGACCATGAGCAAGCGCGAGGAGCTCGACGGACTGGCAATCGGCGCTGAGATCGTGCAGGGCACGCTCGAGCGTCAGGTCGAGGTCAAGGTCGGCGACGATATGCGCGAGATCATGAACGTCGAGATACTCGTCGAGGACGACAAGATTGTCGCTATCCGGGGCTGATATGGCACAGAGGCAGGACATGGAGCGCATCATCATCGGCAAAGTCGGCGCTCCGCACGGCGTCAGGGGTGAGGTCCGCATCATACCGGAGACGGATTTCCCCGAGCGGTTTCACGGTATGAAGGAAGTACAGGTTGGTGATGAGCTGCTCCATATCACGAGCGTGAAATATCACGGCAACGTCATATTGATGGCTTTCCGCGAGTACCAGCAGCGTGAGCAGGTAGCGGCCTTAAACGGCCGCCTGCTGACAGTGGCGCGGTCCGAGGCCGTGCCGCTCGAGGAAGGCACCTACTATATCAGCGATATCGTAGGACTGCGTGTCTTTGATACTGCCGGTCAGGAGATCGGCGTCGTCGACGATGTGTTCCAGACCGGAGCCAACGATGTCTATCAGGTTCGCCAGCCGGATGGACATACGCGGCTGCTGGCTGCGATCCGCGATGTCGTAAAGGAAATCGATGTGCCAGGCGGTCGCATGGTTGTCGATGTGCCGGAGGAAATCTGATGCGTTTCGATATGCTCACGCTGTTCCCGGCCATGATGGAAGCCTATTTTGCCGATAGCATCATGGCCCGGGCCATAGATGGCGGCCTGCTCGATGTGCACTATACAAACTATCGCGATTACTCGACCGACAAGCATCATCATGTCGACGACTCGCCGTTCGGCGGCGGGGCAGGGATGGTGCTGAAGCCGGAGCCGCTGTTCGCGGCGGTGCGCGATGTCGCAGCTGCCTCTGCGGTACCCGCGGAGCGCCGCCGCATCCTGATCATGGATCCTGCGGGAGCCGTGTTCACGCAGACGAAGGCCAAGGAGCTGGCCACCTATGAACAACTCATATTCATCTGCGGCCACTATGAGGGCTACGATGCGCGCATCACAGACTATCTGGCCGATGAGGCACTCTCGATCGGCGACTATGTCCTGACCGGTGGTGAGCTGCCGGCCATGGTCATCGCGGATGCGGTAGCCCGCATGATACCTGGAGTCCTCGGGGCCGCTGATTCAGCGGCGACCGATTCGTTCTATGCCGGTCTGCTCGAGTATCCGCAGTATACGCGGCCACGTGACTTCGAGGGGCATGAGGTCCCCGAGGTCCTGCTGTCGGGCGATCATCAGCGCATCGCGCGCTGGCGTCGCCAGCAGCAGCTCGAGCGCACCCGGACCCAGCGACCGGATCTGCTGGCGACAGCCCCTCTGACCGAGGAGGATCGTCGCTATCTGGCCAGTCTCGATAAGTGATTGTTATCGTACTATGAATTGATTGCCAGTTCATAGTACGATTTTTTATTGTGAGTTTTATAAAATGGTCATGCGTCCTATTTCATAATTAAAATTGTTTGCTATAATGGATGATAGATGGTTTAGGAATGGTGAGAAAGGATGAATGGGTATATGAAATGGCTTGACAATGTGCGCGTCACTACCAAGATCATCTGTCTGATAGTGATCGCTGGTTTGTTCCTGGCATCGGTTGGTCTGACGGGCGCATACAGGCTGAAATCAGCTCAGAACGATGTCGACCGCCTGTACGGGGAAAAGATGCAGGCTACGCGTCTCTTGAATGAATGCTCGCTGACGGTGCGGGCCATACAGTCACGTATCCTGGAAAATAACAATCTGACGGATGCCAAGCAGATAGCGAAGAACAAAAAAGATATCGGCGACTATGTCACGCATTACGAGGATACCTGGAAAGAATATAAGCAGGTGTCACCGAATGACGATGGCGCTGACGAGGCCGAACAGCACTGGAAGGATTTCAAGGGCTCAGCGGACAAGATGATGGATCTGGCCCTGGCTGGTCAGCAGGAAGAAGCCCGCAAGGTCTATAATACGACTGGCATTAAAGAAATCATCGCCTGGGATAATACGATGCGTCCGCTGCGCGAGGCCAAGGACGCTGAGGCCATGGCAATCAAGGACAAGAACAGTGCCGATGCATCGTCGGCGATCACGAGCATGATCGTGCAGACAAGCGTAGCCTTGCTCATCATGTGTCTGTTCGGCTGGATGCTGGCCAAGGCCATCGTCACGCCGCTGCAGCAGATGGTCGAGGCCTGCCGCCGGTTGCGCGACGGTGATTTCCGCGAGACGGAGCGCCGCATACATCGCAGCGACGAGTTCGGCGAGATGGCTGATATCGTCGTGGATATGCGCAGCCATATGAACAAGCTCATGAATCAGACGGGCGAGTCGGCAGAGCATATCGCTTCGGCCTCGGAGGAGCTGACGGCCAGTGCCTCGCAGTCGGCTCAGGCTTCCCAGCAGGTGGCGCAGTCGGTCACGACGGCCGCGGATGCCGTCGCTCAGCAGCAGAACGGCGTCAGCACGTCGAAGGATTCGGTAGACAAAGTTGCCGGCTCGGTCAAGAAGCTCCAGGAGGAGGCCGACCGCGTGGCCCGGCATGCGACGGCAGCTTCTGAGCAGGCAGTTGCTGGCAGCAAGGCGATCGCAGCCTCGGTCGCGCAGATCAAGAGCGTTGAGACGACGGTCGGCACCTCGGCATCCATCGTTGACAAGCTCGGTGAGCGTTCGCAGGAAATCGGCCAGATCGTCGAGACGATATCGGGCATTGCCGAGCAGACAAACCTGCTGGCGCTGAATGCGGCCATCGAGGCGGCCCGTGCCGGCGAGCAGGGGCGTGGCTTCTCCGTCGTCGCCGATGAGGTGCGCAAACTGGCTGAGCAGTCTCAGGAGGCAGCCCAGCAGATATCGGCGCTCATCCAGGGCATACAGTCCGATACGACGAATGCGGTGGATTCGATGAAGCAGGGCAGCACGGCAGTGGCCGAGGGCGCGAAGTCGGTCGCGGATCTGCATGCGACGTTCGAGAATATTCAGCAGTACGTCGATGAGGTATCGAGCGAAGTGGCCAAGATGGCCAGCTCGATCAAATCCGTGGCCGAGGATTCGGCGGTGATAACAGGGCACATCGCCGATATCGCTCACCATGGAGACAAGGTGGCCGGCGAGATGCAGAATGTATCGGCGGTATCGGAGGAGCAGTCGGCAGCGGCGAGCGAGATCGCTACCGCCAGCGATTCACTGGCCAAGCTGGCCTCGGAGCTGCAGACATCGCTGCGCAAATTCAAATACTGATAGAGAGCTGGAAACAGCTTCGCCCGGGAGGACGGTCGCACGCGGCCGTCCTCCTATGCGTATGGAAGCATTTGGATAGACAGATAGCAAAAAAGTGTTATAATGGTTATGCGAAATGTGCAGGCGCGGAGAGCTTAGATGTATTACGTTAAACAAAAAGTAGAGGAGATATGGCGATTTATGCACAGAAATGATCCATGCTGGTGTGGCAGCGGCAAGAAGTACAAGAAGTGTCACGAGGATTTCGATGAGCGTATCAGTGAGATGAAATTCGATTTCTTCAAGGGGCAGGTGCGCCCGCCGCACAAGCTGATAAATAATGATAACGATATCGCTGGCATAAAGGCAGCCGGCGTCATCAATGATGGAGCACTCGATCTCGTGTGCAGCCTGGCGAAAGAGGGCGTGAGCACGGCAGAGCTCGATCAAGCGGCGCATGACTATATCGTCGGCAAGGGAGCTTATCCTGCCTGCCTGAATTTCGAAGGATTCCCGAAGAGCATCTGCATCTCGGTCAATGATGTGGTATGCCATGGCATACCATCGCAGAAAGAGATACTCAAGAGCGGCGATATCGCCAATATCGATATCACGACGGAGCTCAATGGCTACTATGCCGATGCTTCGCGCATGGTGTTGATCGGCGACGTCTCGCCGGCTGCCCGTCACCTGGTCGAGGTCACCCGTGAGTGCATGGAGCTTGGCATCGCTGCAGCTAAGCCGTGGCATTACCTTGGCGATATCGGAGCAGCCTGCGGCCAGCATGCGGAGGAGAATGGGTTCTCCGTCGTCACCGATTTCGGCGGCCATGGCGTCGGCAAGGAGTTCCACTCCGACCCGTTCGTGGCCCATACCGGGGAGAAGGATACCGGCATGCTGCTCGTACCGGGCATGACGCTGACGGTCGAGCCGATGATCAATGCCGGCGGCTACAAGATAACGATTGACAAAGGGAATGGCTGGACGGTCCGCACGAAGGACCACAGCCTATCCGCACAGTGGGAGAAGACGATTCTCATCACGGAGACAGGAACGGAGGTACTTTCTTCATAATGACGACATTCCGCGAGCTGGGCGTCAGCGAGGTGTTGCTGGATGCTCTGAGAAACATGGGCATAAAGGAGCCCACCCCCGTACAGGAACAGGCGATACCAGTCGTGCGTGCTGGCCGCGATGCCATCGTGCAGGCCCAGACCGGGACCGGGAAGACATTGGCGTTCCTGCTGCCGATCTTCATGAAGATCAAGTCGCAGGCCGATGTCGCACAGGCACTCGTCGTCACACCGACCCGGGAGCTGGCCATCCAGATAGCGAAGGTCGCTGCTCAGCTGGGACGGGCGACGGATATCTCATCGCTCGTCATCTATGGCGGGCAGGATATCGAGCGGCAGAAGCTTCGGCTGCGCCGCCATCCGCAGATCATCATCGGGACGCCGGGGCGGCTGCTCGATCATATGCGCCGCCGTACGATCGACCTGTCGCAGGTGAACAAGGTCGTACTCGATGAGGCGGATGAAATGCTGAAGCTCGGCTTCATCGAGGACGTGGAGACGCTGCTGAAGAATACGGCTGCCGACCGGCAGCTGGGGCTTTTCTCGGCGACGATGCCGGACCGGGTGAAGGCGCTGGCCCGTCAGTTCATGCGCGATCCACAACGCATCGAGATCAAGGGCGAGCATGTGACGCTCGACAATATCGAGCAGGTCATCATCGATACGCATGAGGATACGAAAGTCGACCGCCTCTGCGAAATCATCAATGCCGAGCAGCCCTACCTCATGATGGTCTTCTGCCATACGAAGCAGCGGGCGCATCAGCTGACGATGGAGCTCGCGAAGCGCGGCTATCTGGCCGATGAGCTGCATGGCGATCTCACGCAGACACAGCGGGCGCTCGTGCTGCGCCGCTTCCGTCAGGCGGAGCTGCAGATCCTATGTGCGACCGACATCGCGGCCCGCGGCCTCGATATCGAGGGTGTCACGCATGTCGTGAGCTACGATATCCCGCATGATGCGGATACGTATATCCATCGTATCGGGCGCACAGGTCGTGCGGGGGACAAGGGCAAAGCGATCACGTTCGTCAATTCGCGGCAGTACGATTTGCTGCGGCGCATAGAGGCCGGCATAAAGGCACGACTCGAAAAGACGCGCAGCGCGCGTGCCCATCACAGGAAGCATGTGACGGTACAGAGCAAGGTCGTAGAAGGCCTCAAGAAGCAGCGTGTCGAGCACAAGAAGGCGCGGCAGCCGCTGCATAAGAAGCGCGTAGCAGGACATAAGAAGCAGCGGACCAAGAGCAACGCGACCCACCGCTCCCGGCGCCGCTTCTAAAGCTAGCTTCGCACTTACAGCCTTCTCCTGAGGAGAAGGGGGTGTAATATAAGCTGCCCCCTTTGGGGGAAGTGCCGAGCGTAGCGAGGCGATAGGGGTGGCGAGGCGCGGTGTAGCGTTCGGCAACACATTGATGACTCGGCTGCTTGGGTTATTTGTTAGTGGGCCGTTTATGCGATAGTACTCGAGTAAAGTTACCAGCTCGCCACCCCCACCACCGCTAGCGCGGTCCTCCTCCCCCAAAGGGGGATGCTCCATTTATGAAGCTTTCTCCTCAGGAGGAGGCTTGTTTTATCGCTTTTCCGCATGAGTTTTCGTGATTTTTCGAAAAGTATATTATATTTAGGCAGGATAAACCCGTAGCAATGGCGAAATAAGCAGACATAGACAAAGAAGAAATCCGAAGGGGGTATATCTACATGATCGGCATCAAGAAGGTAATCGCTATCGTCTGCGGCGGAGGTCCGGCTCCGGGAATCAACAGCGTCATATCCGCTATCGTAAATGAGGGGACGCGCCATGGCTGGGACGTCATCGGCATTTACGATGGCTTCTCACGTATCGCCCGGGGCGAGAAAAACTATATCCGCCTCGAGCCGAAGGACATCAGTCGCATCCATCTGACGGGCGGCTGCATATTGAAAATGTCGCGCTTCAATCCGACGAAGAAGGAGTCGGACCTGCGCACCTGCGTTGAGACGCTGACAGAGCTCGGTGTCACGCACCTCGTGACCATCGGCGGCGATGATACGGCGTTCAGCTCTATGGCGGTCTCGGAGTACGCGAAGAAGATGGGCCGCACGATTAATGTCGTACATGTGCCGAAGACCATTGATAACGATCTGCCACTGCCGGAGGGCGTGCCGACATTCGGCTTTGAGACGGCGCGGGCTTTCGGTACGACGGAGATCGAGAATCTCATGGAGGATGCGCATACGACGAACAACCGCTGGTATTTCGCCATCGCCATGGGCCGAACGGCGGGACATCTGGCTCTGGGCATGGGGCGCAGTGCCGGTGCCGCCATCACGATCATACCGGAGGAGTTCCCGCAGGAGCACATCCCGCTGCAGCAGGTTGTCGACATCATCACGGGCTCGGTCGTGAAACGCTACCTCACGGGCAAGAATTACGGTGTGGCGGTCATCGCTGAGGGCGTCATCGAGAAGATTGCGCCGGAGGACTTCGATAAGCTCGGTCATGTCGTGAAGGATGAGCATGGCCATATCCGCTACAGCGAGCTCGACTTCGGTGAGATACTGAAGCAGGCGGTACTGGCCGAGGTCAAGAAGATCGGCATAAAGATATCCATCATCGATAAGGAAATCGGCTATGAGCTGCGCTGCACGGCACCGATCGCCTATGATATCGACTATGCGCGCTCGCTCGGATTCTCAGCGGTGCAGTTCCTCATGAACGGTGGTTCGGGCTGCCTCATATCGCTGCAGAACAACAAGGCGGTACCGATGAAGTTCGATGATATCAAGGATCCGGCTACGGGCAAGACGAAAGTGCGCAAGGTCAATATCAACTCGGTGCACTATCAGATCGCGCGCGGCTTCATGATGCGGCTCGAGCGGGAGGACCTTGACGATCCGGGCCTCGCGAATGCCTATCGCATGGAGCCGGAGGAGTTCAAGCAGAGATATATGTATCTCTTTGACGATGGTATGGAGCCGGCAGAGAAGGAAGAGCCGAAAAAATAATGATGGAAGGCGGCGGGAATCATCCCTAAACATGGGGGGATTCCCGTTGTTTTATATGGCTGGATCCGTATTTTTTCATGACTTCGAATTTTTTTCAAAAAAGGTGTTGACAGATGGTGCGATATACTCTATAATATTTTCTTGTCAGCCGGTTGTGAGCTGAGCCAAGCAAATAAGCTCCCAGACGGCGAATGAATATCGCGGGGTGGAGCAGTCGGTAGCTCGTCGGGCTCATAACCCGAAGGTCATAGGTTCAAGTCCTATCCCCGCAACCAAAGACGACATCCTATTATATAGGTTGCGATATATATGGGTAGGTGCCCGAGTGGTTAAAGGGAGCAGACTGTAAATCTGCCGCCTCACGGCTACGATGGTTCGAATCCATCCCTGCCCAC
>CACXCN010000024.1 GCA_902766095.1 uncultured Selenomonas sp.
GGTCAAAAAGTCAATTTTTTACCGGCTGAGGTCTATTAAGTTCGGCCATTTTTAGACGCTATCCAAAATCACAAATTTTCACGCTATCCCCTCTCTGCAAAAGAGGGAAAAGCGTCCATCGCACCGTTGAAACAATGTCGTGCGATGGACGGATTCCCTTCCGATACCTTTTGATTATTTCTTTACATAGGCCTTCATCTCATCGGCAACGTGTTCTGCCTCGGTGCCGATGATGACCTGCACCGCCTGCCCCTTGGCGATGACGCCCTTGGCACCGAGCTTCTTGAGCTCTGCCTCGTCAATGACGCTGCTGTCGTGAACTTTGAGGCGCAGGCGCGTGATGCAGGAGGAAATCTCCAGCAGATTCTCCGCGCCGCCGAGATTCTCGACGAGCGCATGAATATAGCCGCTCTCCTCCACGGAGACACCTTCCTCGTCCTCTGCCGTCTCATCATCGCCGCGGCCGATGGTCGGGATATCGAAATGACGAATCGCCCAGCTGAAAATCACATAGTAGATGCAGAAGAAAACAAGACCGATGGGGATGATCAGCGCTGGTTTCGTCGCGAGGCCCCAGTTCAGCACGTAATCGATGAAACCTGCCGAAAAGCCGAAGCCATGCAGCACGCCGAGACTATACGTCACAGAGAGTGCCAGGCCTGTGAGTACCGCATGCACCGCATAGAGCCCCGGTGCGAGGAACATGAACATGAACTCGATCGGTTCTGTGATACCTGTGAGGAAAGCCGTGAACGCCACGGATGCGAGCGCGCCCGCGATCTTCGGACGGTTCTCCGGCTTCGCAGCGCGATACATCGCGAGTGCGACTGCCGGCATGCCGAACATCATCATGACGAAGAAGCCGCCCATGAACATGCCTGCCGTTGGATCGCCGGCGAAGAAGCGGTTGAGATCGCCCGTCGCCACGACGCCGGCCGGCGTCGTATACTCGCCGAACACGAACCAGATAAAGCTGTTGAGGATATGATGCAGGCCGAACGGGATGAGCAGACGGTTGAGCACGCCATAGATGAACGTACCGAACACGCCCGCGCCGATGATCCACTCACCGACGCCATGGATGACCGCCTGGCACGGCCCCCAGATCACGCCGAAGATGCCCGCGAGGATGATGGAGGTGAATGCCGTCACAATCGGCACGAATCGCCTCCCCGAGAAGAAGCCGAGGAATTCCGGCAGGCGGATGCTGTGGAATCGATTGTAGAGCAGCCCTGCCTCGATGCCGCTGATGATACCGGCGAGCACGCTCATGTTGAGCGTTTCATCGATGGCCTTGAGTCCCGAGGTCAGTACGAGATAGCCGATGGCGCCCGCCAGCCCTGCCGCGCCGTTGTTCTCCCGCGCAAAGCCCACGGCGATGCCGATGGCGAAAATCAGGGCGAGGTTGTCGAAGACCGCGCCGCCTGCCTTCGTGATGAAGGGAATGTTGAAAACATCCGGTGCGCCGAGACGCAGCAGCAGTGCAGCCGCCGGCAGGACCGCGATGGGGAGCATCAGCGCCTTGCCGATGCTCTGCAGTTTTCCTAGCAAATCATTCATGATACTACCTCCTCAAAATGTGTACGAACGTTTCCTGCGCCATTCCCCTGGCAGCAGCGCAGCCGCCTCCGCATCGACGATGAACGTCGCATCGCGGTGCAGCTGCAGGATAGAAGCCGGTGCCTTCGGACTCACGCCGCCGCAGACAGCGGCGCGGACAGCTTCCGCTTTCTCCTTGCCGTTGGCGAGCAGCAGCACGCGCCGTGCGAGCATGATGTTGCGGATGCCCATGCTGATGGCATAGCGCGGCACATCCTCCTGCCGCTCGAAAAAGCGCGCGTTCGCCCGGATCGTCTCATCGTCAAGCCGGACCTTGTGCGTCATCGCCTCGAACTTGATATCCGGCTCGTTAAACCCGATGTGCGCGTTGCGCCCGATGCCGAGCACCTGTAGATCGATGCCGCCCGCCTGCGCGATGCGAGCATCGTAGCGGCGCCCCTCCGCCGCGAGATCCTCCGCCATGCCGTCCGGCACGAAGCAATGGTCCGGCCGCAGATTCACTTTGGAGAAAAGATGCTCCGACATGAAATAATGATAACTCTGTGGATGCTGCGGCGCCATCCCCACATACTCATCGAGATTGAATGTCGTGACGCCTGAAAAATCGAGTCCCGTCACCTCGTACAACTGCACGAGCTTCTCATAGAGACCGACCGGCGTGCTCCCTGTCGCGAGTCCGAGCACGCTCTCCGGCTTCAGATAAAGCTGTCCTGCTACAATCTTCGCCGCCTCCAGGCTCATATCCTCGTAGTCACGCGTAAAAATAATCCTCATGAAACCTCTCTCCTGTCCATGTACAAGCTCGATGCCTGACAGAAAATCACCGCGTCCCCTTAGCGCACGCCTCGTCTGGTGCTTCCAGCACGCGGGTGAAGGCAGTTGCAATCAGCTGCGGGCGCGTGATGGCGGCACCGATGACCGGTGCGAATGCGCCGCCTTCATGATCATCGTGTGCGAATTATCGCTGCTCTCGCTCGGCAAACCGATGCGGAAGAACTTGTACGCCGCATCCATCGCCATGAAGCCAGAGTTGCCGATACCGATAAAGATGATTTTCTTCGCCTGCTGCAGGCATGCCGCGCAGCGCTCAATCACGCTTTCCGGCATGGCGGCGTACGTATGGTCCAGCGTGTCATAGTAGGCATCGAGCAATTTTCTCCCCGTGACCATCGCCGGCTCATCGTGCTCGATGCCGCGACTGATGATCTGCCGGTCCTTGTACTGCGAAAACTCCTTGGCAAAAAGAACCTTGAACAGATTGAGGCTTGCATAGCCCATCTTCTTGACAAAGTGCGTGACCGTCGATTCAGCGACGCCGACATGCTCCGCCAGCGCGGCAATGGTCGATACCGGGATCTCCTCCGGATGACTGCGCATATACTCGATGAGCTTGCGGTCCGCCTTGGACGGAAGGGCGGATGCTCCAGCTGTTCCAGTATCTTCATCGATCTCCCCCTCTCCACCGGAAACAGTGCCGATTTTCCTATAGCACATTTCAAATAAAATAAAATTTATTTTCTTTTTCACATTGAAATAATAGCATTTATGGAGTAAAAATGCAGGTAATTTTCAAAAATATTCTACCTATGAGGGAAATAGCAAGACCTCGAACAATCCCATTCCAGGACATTCGAGGTCTTGTCTTTCAGAGAGCTGTTTTTCATAGCTCCTTGTTATGTGATACAGTGAGTCTGCTGTCAATACCAGCGCGTCATGGGCAGGCTGTTGTTGTTGCCTTTCGTCATGAGGACCTGGTGTACGTCGATGTTGCCGATCCAGAACGCGGCGGCGCAGCCGCAGAGGTAGAGGTCCCACATGCGGACGAATTCATCGCCGCGCTCGGCCCGGACCTGGTCTTTGACCTTCTGGAAATTGTCATACCAGTGCATGAGCGTCTTGTAGTAGTGGCGGCGCAGGCTCTCGACATCGATGACGCGGAATTCCTGATCATAGGCGAGCGATATAATCTCGCGCAGCGACGGCAGCGTGCCGCCCGGGAATATGTATTTGCGCATCCAGGCACTCGTCATCTTCTCATCCTGGCCGCTGATGTAGTGCAGCAGGAACAGGCCGCCGTCCTTCAGCATCGAGGCGCAGTCCTCGAGGTAGACCGGATAGTTCGGGCGGCCGACATGCTCGAGCATGCCGACGCTCACGAGCCGGTCGAACTGGCGGCCTGAGGCGGCGATATCGCGGTAGTCGACGAGGTCGATCTGGACGAGATCCTTGAGGCCGAGCTCCTCGATGCGGTTCTGGCCCTCGTGCCACTGCTCCTTCGAGAGCGTGCAGCCGTAGCCCTTGACGCCGTATTTCCTGGCGGCCTCGATGAGCAGGAATCCCCAGCCACAGCCGATATCGAGCAGCGTCATGCCCTTTTCGAGATGGAGCTTCTCGAGGATATAGTCGACTTTCTGACGCTGAGCCTGCTCGAGTGTATCATCATCATGCTTGAAGTAGGCGCAGGAGTAGCTCATGGTCGGATCGAGCCAGAGCTTGTAGAAATCATTGCCGAGGTCGTAGTGCGAGGAGACCTGCTCTTTCTGAGCTTTCTTGCTTGTGCCGACGTTGAACAGTCCCGACAGGGCCTTGCGGTCCAGCGCGCCTTTCCACATCTGGCTCAGGATATCGCAGAGCACCGTGAAGAGGTCGCCCTCGATCTCGATATCGCCGCGCATATAGGCCTCGCCGAGCGCGAGCTCCGTCGAGCGCAGCAGCTCCTTTTTCGGAATATCCTTGTTGACGACGATCGTGAACTGAGGCTCGCCCTCGCCTATGGTGTAGGTCTTGTCATGGAGACGTACCTGGAAGCAGTTGTCATTGAACCGCTCGAGGAAGTGGATGAGGAAGCTATCTTGCAATTGACCGAACAACATAATACAAATTACCTCTTTTCGTTCATCTATCCTGTGGTCGAGTAAACGTTTAGGGTTGTATATGCCTATATTTTAAACCTCGAAACTGAGTAAGAGCTTAAATCCGGCATGAGGAGGAATGAGGAAGTCTGTAAAAACTAACGGGGCCGCTGCCGGAGTGCCCTGGCACTCATACAGTGGTCCCGTTTCATTCAAAAAAAATCAGAGATGGTTTCAGTTCTGCGTGAGGGCCATGAGCTCGCTAGCGGCCAGGCCGGCGGTGGCGGGGGCCGTCTGGTTCGACGTCACGGAGCTGACGAGCTGCTCCTGCTCCTCATTCGTATCGGGCTTCATCTTCGTCTGTGAGACGAGCTCGTCGCCTTTGTAGACATTGATGACGACGGTGCCGTCGCTCATCACGCGCGTGATGGTCGTCGTCTCTTCATCGGCGTCCGAGTCGGAGGATCCCGAGCCGCTGCCCATGGCTGCGGCTGACTTCATCTGGTTCAGTACCGAGGCAAAAGCCTCCTCTACGCTGTCCGTAGTCTTCTTCTTCGTGGTGCTTTCCGAGCCTGAGACTGCGCCCAGGCCGCTGATACTGATGTCACTCATATCGTTCAGCTCCTTTATATAGATAGAATATCTGGCAGTCCCTGGCCTCTTCTTGCCATCTGTGGCTCTTAATCTACCTATCGTCGATCGCGGGGCGGGGCTTAAATGCAGCTGCAGACTGTAGATAAAGTTGCCAGGTTATCCACAACCAAGGGGCAAATATCTGTGGATATGTGGGCATGTGTGTGGATAAAAAAGGCAGAACTGCCAGCTTATCCACTATTTCACGGTTAATAACCGGTGGAAATTGTGGATAACTATAGCGGGGAAAACGCTGGGCATTCCTGTGGACAAAGTGGATAAGCGAGGGGGAGATACGGCCGGAGGCAAAAAATATTCTGCGGTAACGTTTGTTACAGAGGATTCGAAGAGCGTCTGCTAGAATACAGTCATAAGGTTGAACCGAACGCTACAGATATTTTTTAGGAGAGTATTCGAGCAGAGTGGAGGAGTAAAAATGGAGAACAAGATGTTTTGCTATCAGTGCCAGGAGACTGCGGGCTGCAAGGGCTGCACGATCGCCGGTGTCTGCGGCAAGAAGCCGGAAGTCGCGGCCATGCAGGATCTGCTGATCTACGTCACGAAGGGACTCTCTGCTGTGACGACGCAGCTGCGCGCTGAGGGCACGCCGGTGGACCGCGCCACGAATCATGCCGTCACGCAGAACCTGTTCGCGACCATCACGAATGCGAACTTCGACAAGGCTTCGCTCGTCGCGCGCGTCACGGCGACGCTGCAGCTGAAGGCCCAGCTGCTCGCCGAGGTCAAGGACCAGAGCCAGCTGCCGGCAGCTGCCACGTGGACGGCCGATGAAGCGGACTACGAGGCAAAGGCTGCGAGCGGCGAAGTCGGCATACTCGCTACGGCGAACGAGGATATCCGCAGCCTGCGCGAGCTCACGACCTACGGGCTCAAAGGTCTCTCGGCCTACCTGTTCCATGCGAATGCGCTGGGCTACGAGGACGAGACCATCGATGCTTTCCAGCAGCGCGCTCTCGCCGAGCTGCTCGATGACTCGCGCACGGGCGACGAGCTCACGGCTCTCGTACTCGAGACTGGCAAGTGGGGCGTACAGGTCATGGCCCTGCTCGACAAGGCGAATACGGAGACCTACGGCAATCCGGAGCTCACAAAGGTCGACCTCGGCGTGCGCCAGAACCCGGGCATCCTCGTCTCAGGCCACGACCTGCATGACCTCGAGATGCTGCTCGAGCAGACGCAGGGCACGGGTGTCGATGTCTATACGCATGGTGAGATGCTCGCCGCGCATTACTATCCGAAATTCAAGAAGTACGCGAACTTCGCTGGCAACTACGGCAATGCCTGGTGGAAGCAGAAAGAGGAGTTCTCCGCTTTCCATGGCCCGATCCTCATGACGACGAACTGCATCGTACCGCCGGCCGCTGACTATCAGGATCGCCTGTTCACGACGGGCGCGACCGGCATGCCGGGCTGCCAGCACATCGCAGCTGATGCCGACGGTCACAAGGACTTCACGCCGCTCATCGAGCTCGCGAAGAAGTGCGCCGCTCCGCAGGAGCTCGAGACGGGCAGCATCGTTGGCGGCTTCGCCCATGAGCAGGTATTCGCTCTGGCTGACAAGGTCGTCGATGCCGTGAAATCGGGCGCTATCAAGAAGTTCGTCGTCATGGCCGGCTGCGATGGCCGCCACAAGACGCGCAACTACTATGCCGAGTTCGCAAAGGCCCTGCCGAAGGACACGGTCATCCTGACCGCCGGCTGCGCGAAGTACAAGTACATCAAGCTCGGTCTCGGCGACATCGGCGGCATCCCGCGCGTGCTCGACGCCGGCCAGTGCAACGATTCCTACAGCCTCGCCCTCATCGCGCTGAAGCTCAAGGAAGTATTCGGCCTCGACGATGTGAACGAGCTGCCGATCGTCTACAACATCGCCTGGTACGAGCAGAAAGCCGTCATCGTCCTGCTGGCCCTGCTGCACCTCGGTGTCAAGAACATCCACCTCGGCCCGACGCTCCCGGCCTTCCTTTCCCCGAACGTCGCCAAGGTCCTCGTCGAGAACTTCGGCATCGGCACGATTTCCGACGTCGAGAGCGATATCAAGACGATGATCGGCTGATAGATTCATATAATCCCACATAACATTCTTCTGCACACGTAAACAGGAGCTGCGAGAAATGCTAAGGCATTTTTTCGCAGCTCCTGTTGCATTATGCGGGATTCATGGCCTCACTTGACTTCATCAAGGTTGTTCTTGTCGATGATCAGCGGGGTGCAGAGGTAGGCGGGGACGGTGATGACGCCGTTGTTGTAGGACTTCACATCGTTGATGTCCGGCGAGGTACCCTCGACGATGGCCTTGACCATGCGGACGGCCTTCTCGACCAGTAGCTCCGGTGACTTGTAGATGGTGATGGTCTGCTGGCCGTCCTTGATGGCCTCGAGTGCCTTGCTGTCGGCATCCTGGCCGGTCATGAGCGGCATCGTCGTATAGCCGCCCTGTTTCAGAGACTCGCGGATGCCGGCAGCAATCGAGTCATTCGGTGAGAGTATGACGTCGAGATGGTGTCCGGCATCGGGGCCGGCCAGCAGTTTCTGCATGCGGGCGGCAGCGTTTTTCGCGTCCCAGTCCTTCGTCATGACCTGGTCGAACTTCGTCTCGCCGGACGGGACGATGAGCTGGCCCTTGTCGATATACGGCTGCAGGACCTTCATCGTCCCGGCGAAGAACAGGTGGGCGTTGTTGTCGCCCGGGTCCCCCGCGAACAGCTCCATGTAGAAGGGGCCGGCGCCGCTTTTCAGATTCAGGGCGGCCTCGATATATTCGCCCATGGCGTCACCTACGGCTTCATTATCGAAAGCCGCATAGTAGGAGACGGCATCGGTGCCCATGATGAGGCGGTCATAGGCGATGACAGGGATCTTTTCCTCTTTGGCCTTGGCGAGGACATCCGTCAGCTTCGAGCCATCGACGGCACCGATGACGAGGCATTTCGGCTTGGCCGCGATCTGCTTTTCCAGCTGCTCGGCCTGTTGCTCGGCCGTATCGGCGAACTGTATGTCTACGGTATAGCCCTCTTTTTCCAGCTGATCCTTAAAGGCCTGGCCGTTTTTCTGCCAGCTGGCCGAGGAGTTGGCAAAGGCGATAGCGACTTTCTTATCGTTGTCGGACGACTGTCCGCAGCCGGATGCTACGAGCGAGGCGACCGCCAGGAGAGCCACGCACAGGCAGGTGATTAACTTTTTCATAGTTGCCTCCTCAAATCTTGAACTTCGCGGTCGAGGACGAGAGCTCCTGAGCCAGGTCGGACAGCTTCTGGCTGGCATTCGCGACCTCGTCCATCGAGGCGGACTGCTCCTCGGTGGCGGCCGATACGGATTCGGTCTCTGCGGCTACGTCGTGGCCGGATTTATCGATGCCCTCCATGACGGAGACGAGGGCTTCGGCGCGTTTCGTCGACTGCTGCGCCTCGTGCAGGATGGTATCGGCATGCGCGGTCAGGTTCGTGACGGCTTCGGCGATGCGGCTGAAGGCGCTGCCGGCCTCGGTGACGACCTGCCGGCCGCTGGCGACGTCGGCCGTGCCCTTTTCCATGCGCTCGACAGCCTGCTCAGTCTCTGTCTGGATGGACTGGATGAGGGCAGCGATCTTTTGCGCGGCGGTATTCGATTCCTCGGCCAGCTTGCGGACCTCCTCGGCGACGACGGCAAAGCCACGTCCGGCCTCGCCGGCGCGGGCCGCCTCGATGGCGGCATTGAGCGAGAGGAGATTCGTCTGCTCAGCGATGCCGGATATGGTCACGGATATCTGGCCGATTTCATTCGAGCGCTCGGCGAGCTTGCGGATGACGGAGGCGGACTCCATGACCGAGTCCGCGATTTCTGCCATCTGGTCCGTAGCTCCGGTGATGGCTGCCTGGCCGCGTCCGGCGATCTGCTCGACCTGCTTGGCGGCAGCAGCCGAGGCCGATGCCTTTTCCTGGAAGCCGTGCATGCTGTCGGACATGGCCTGGATCTCGTTGAGCGAGTTGCTGACGGCTTCGCCCTGCTGGCTGGTGTTGCCGGCTACATTCGTGATGGATACGGCGACCTGCTGCGTCGCCTGGGCCGACTGGCTGGCATTCTCGGTCAGCTGGCTGGCAAAACTGGACACGTCGGCGGCCGTCTGCTGGATGTGCTCGATGAGTGTGCGCAGGTTGCTGATCGTATGGGCGTAGGCCTCGGTCAGCTGGCCGAACTCATCCTGCGTCATAGGCACGGCCTTGACCGTCAGATTGCCGTCAGCGACCTCCTTTGATATGGACATCAGGTAGCGGATCGACTTCATGATGCCGGTGCTCAGGTACATCGCCATGACGACGGCCAGGATCACAACGATGGCGATGCAGACGATGAGGCTCCACTTCGTCACGGTATATTTCGCCGAGGCGTTCTGACTTTCCTGATGGATGAAGTCCTTGCTGCTGTCGACGACGCGGTTGAGCTGATTTGACATGCGGTTGTACGAGCTTTCGGAGCGCTCCAGCAGCGCCAGGGCCTCGGCGGTCTGCCCGCTCTTGGCCAGGTCGATGACCTGCTGGGAATTCTGTTTGTAGGCGTCCCAGGTCTGCCGCATGGCGTCGAAATCATCGCGGACATCGGGAGCTACGGCCGAGTCCATGGCCTGGAAAGCGATATCCAGCTGGTCTGCCCGCTTCTTCGTCTCCTGTGCCGCATGGATGCGGTTCGGCAGCGTCGTCGCCGTGGCTACGGCATACTCGCCCTGCCGGTAGTCGGACAGCGTGTGGCTGCTCTCGGATGCGGTCAGCACGTTCGAGAGGTGCTCGGTCGCGATGCGCAGCGCGCCGTCATTGATACTGCTCAGGCTATAGCCGGTGTAGGCGCCATTCACTACGAATATAGCGATGAGGCAGCCGAAGACCAGGAATAGCTTCTGACGTATGGTCAATTTGTCCATTCTCCATCCCCCTGTTTAAAAAACCTATATCTTTTCTGTGAAGCAGAAAACTAAGAAAATAGTTTTTCATCTAAGATACATTATAATACATCGATACAATGGTTGCCATAGTTAAGGAAAAAGCAGCCAGTCGCGGAGAAGAAATCTTCTACCTTTGCTGGTGCTGGGGGCAGCATCATGGCATGAAGGACTGACAGGAGCGGGGAATGGTGACTGAATAAATAAGAAGCAGGATGAATCTTCTACTACAGATGAATATGATAAAAAAATATTCAAGTTTTTTCGTCAAACCTATTGTATTTTTATTATAGGCCATGTATAATTATAACCATCAACAGACAAGAGATAAAAGTACATTGTCAAAGAACAATTCTATGCATGGTTGACAACGAAGTCACAGAACATATTAGTCCTGTGGTTTTTTTGTATATAGGACAATGAAGCCCCGGGGGTGGATACCTTGGGGCTTTTTTGTATCATATGGCGGATCGGCAGAGCGTGGATAACTCGGCCGGCTCGTGGGAGGCAGACCCGGATTATGGTGACGGGACGACTGCCTGTACGCTGAGAGAGACAGGAGGCAATTGAAATGACCAGAGATGAACTAATCAAAGCCGCGTATGACGCAGTATGCGCCTACGAGGAGGAAAAAGCGCTGGAAATCGCGCACCAGTCCGTCGAGGCCGGCATAGCCGAGAGCGATATGCTCGGTGAAGGCTATGGCGCCGGCATCCGGCATCTGGGTGACCTGTTCGAGCGCGGCGAAGTATTCCTGCCCGAGCTCGTCGTGGCCTCGGAGATCATGCAGAATGTAGCGGCCTACTATGAGTCGCGCATGACCCAGAAACCAAAGCGTCCTGGCAAGATTGTCCTGTCGACGGTCGAGGGTGATGTCCATGACATCGGCAAGGGCATCGTCGCCGCCATGATGAAGAGCCAGGGCTATGAGATCATCGACCTCGGGCGCGACCGCAGCGCGGCCGATATCGTCGCTGCCGCCGTGGACAACGGGGCGGACTTCATCGGCACCAGCGCGCTGCTGACGACGACGATGCCCGAGCAGAAGAAGATAGAAGCCATAATGAAGAAGGAAGGCCTCAAAGGCAAAATCAAGACCATCGTGGGTGGTGCACCGATCACCCAGCGGTGGGCGGACCGCATCCATGCCGACATCTATGCCGAGGATGCGAATGCCGCCATCCACAAGGTCGCCGCGATGATGTCTGCCTGAGAGGAGTGTTTCACTATGGCTGAGGAAAAGAAATATTTCACCCGTTACGGTGATGGATATAGTACGTACATGACGAAGGACGAGATAAAGAAGGATGTCGAGCGCGGCGTCGAGGACGCAGCATCACGCGGCAAGATCGATCCGCTGACGGAGGCGGAGAAGTCCTATATCGTCGATATCATAACGATGCCGGCCAAGATGGCCTCCGTCGAGCCCGGCAAAGAGGTCGTGCTCAGCAGTGACGAGGGCACGCTGAAAGCCTCGGTGCGCTGCGGCGTCTCCATAGACAGGACGACGGCCGTGGCCGTCGAGGAGCGCATCCTCTGCATGGACTCGGCAGAGCTGGCGCATATAGACTACAGCTACAAGCCGATCAAGCCCATCATATTCGATGAAGTCTGCGCGATGCAGCATGCCGAGCTGAACTCGATCATCCCGCTTTTCTACGGCGCCATGCCGAACCTCGGACTATACACGAAGCCGGATGGCCCGTATGACAACTGGGCCGAGCTGCTGCCGGCCGGCAAAGTAGCCGAGGCGCGCGAGGCGCAGGAAAAGGCTGCCGAGCAGGCGGCGAAGGACATCGTATCCGTGGCCGATCACATGGTGGAGGCCGGTGCCGATGCGCTGAACATGGATACCGTGGGCGCCTCGGGCGATGCGGATGCGCTGGCGGCCTTCACCGCGATGAAAGAGATTCATCGCAAATACCCCGATTTCCCAGTCGAGATGGGCATGGCGGGCGAGTTCTTCCTCGGCATGCATGGCAAGCTCACCTTCGAGGGCGAGCAGCTCGCCGGCATGTACCCCCATGAGCAGGTGAAGATTGCTGAAAAAGCTGGCGCGACCATATTCGGCCCGACGATCAATACGAACAGCAGCGAGACATTCGCCTGGAACCTCGCGCGCACCTGTACATTCATCAAGGCCTGCAGTGAGGAGAGCACCATACCGATTCATCCGAACGTCGGCATGGGCGTCTGCTCCATGTGCCTGACCGACTCCGTACCGCTCGATGCCGCCTCACGCGCGGACAAGGCCATCGTCGAGATCGGCCGGGCCGACGGACTGTAGGTAGGCGTCGGTGACTGCTACGGCATGCCGATCAATCACTCCGTGGCCGCAGGTCTGGGTGGTATCCGCACGGCGGGAGATCTCGTCATGCGTGTGGAGCTCGCCAAGAAGATGCGGATCGACGAAGCCAAGGCATATGTGGCGGAGAAGCTCGGTGTCGAGGTAAGCGAGCTCAACGATGTCAGCGTCATGCGCGAGGTGCGCAACGACCTCAACATCGGCGAGCCGAATGCCCGCCCGGAAAATGCCTTCGGCCTCATCGCCAAAGCCCGCATCGCGAAACTCCTTGATATAAAGATTCCCTCCGTCGAGAAGTTCCGCGGCATGATCGACGCGGAGTTCTGAGGGGAGGGAGTGAGATGCGCAAGAGTATATTATGTACACTGGCCCTGCTCCTGCTGCCGGCGGTCGCGCTGGCGGCGACGCCGGAGGGCGTAGACTCCGGAGATACGGGCTGGATGATCATCGCGACGGCCATGGTCCTCATCATGACGCCGGCTCTCGGCTACTACTACGGCGGCATCGGCCGCTCCAAAAACATGCTGAACGTCCTCATGATGTGCTTCATCCTGCTCGGAATCACCTCGGTGCAGTGGGTACTGTTCGGCTATTCGACCGCTTTCGCTCCGACGGTGAACGGCTTCTTCGGCGGCAGCGATTTCTGGCTGTTCCAGGGGGTGGGGCTCGAGCCCTATGCGGACTATGCGCCGACGATACCGGCGGAGCTGTACTCCATGTTCCAGATGGTGTTCGTCATGATCACGCCGGCCATCATCGGCGGCGCCGTGGCAGGGCGCATGCGCTTCTCGGCGTTCATGATCCTGATGTTCTTCTGGATGTCGCTCGTCTATGAGCCGCTGTGCCACATGGTCTGGGCCAAAGGCGGGTTCATCGGCACGACGATCGGTGCGCTCGATTTCGCGGGCGGCACCGTCGTCCATATCAGCTCCGGCACGTCGGCCCTCGTGGCCGCGCTCATCGTCGGCAAGCGTTGGGGCTACCCGCGCATGTTCGTCCGCCCGCACAACCTGCCGTTCATGGCGCTCGGCGCCGCATTCCTCTGGTTCGGCTGGCTGGCCTTCTGCGGCGGCTGCGCCGGAGGCGGAGCACTCGACGCCGTCCACCCCATACTGACGACGAATACCGCCGGCGGTGCCGGTATGCTCACCTGGCTCGCAATAGAGAAATTGCGCACGGGAAAATGCACACTGCTCGGTGCCTGCACAGGTGGTATCGCCGGACTTGTTGGCATCACGCCGTCCTGCGGCTTCGTCACGATACCGAGCTCCATCCTCATCGGTGCTCTGACCGCTCCTGTCTGTTATTTCGCCATAGCCTATCTGAAGCCGCACTTCGGCTATGACGATGCCCTTGACGCCTTTGGCTGCCATGGTGTCGGCGGTATGTGGGGCGCTATCCTCACCGGCGTTTTCTGTTCCTCGTCGGTGAACCCCGCCGCACCGGACGGCCTCATCTACGGCAATGCATCCCAGTTGCTGCCGCAGATCGAAGGCGTCATAGTGACGATCATCGTGGCGGTTGTATTCACCACGCTCATATTGAAGGTCACCTCCCTGTTCCTGCCGCTGCGTGTGGATGAGGACGCTGAGAAGAGCGGACTCGACCACTCCGAGCACGGCGAATCGGCGTACTCGACATTCTGAGGCTTTGGCGGGGCCAGGCTGACTAGTATCTATGAAAAAGCTGTGCGAACGGTGCTTCGGCATTTTCGCACAGCTTTTTCTGTATGAATCGATAAAGAACAATTAGCTTTTCAGGCCAGACGATTCGTTGTACAATATATTGGGAAACATGATGTAATATTGTACAAAGGAGCAATCGCCATGGATGATGTGATACTGGGCGCGGTAGTCTATGAGCTGGAGGTCGAGAAACTTTGCCTTCGCTTTTTGCAAATCGATTGGCATCGAGCATTGAGGGCATAGTGAAGCAGTACGGATCTGTTTTTGGGTCGGTACTGCTTTTTTTCTATAGCTAAAGGCAGGGGCTGCCACATTTTTGATGTGCGGCAGCCCCTGCTTGTGGTTTGCTATTCAATTATTGATTCATCGGTTCGGCTTTTGGCAGTGGAATTTTCCAAATGGGTTCTGCCAGCGCGATACAATTATCTCACAGTCAGGAAAGCAAATGAAGGAAGGAGGTGAGCTGGTTCATCTGTATGGTTCTGAGAAAGGGGGACTGAAAAAAAGATTTATTCGGCAGTGGAATTTCCCAAACGAGCTCTGTCAGGGCGGTATACTGATATCACAGTCAGGAAAACAAGCAAATGAAGGAGGTTTTCATTATGACAACGATTTTTTCAGCTATCCAGTCGTTCTTCTTTGGTGCAGATGAGGAGCAGCAGATGCAGATGGAGCAGGCACAGCAGGCCGAGGAGATGCAGGCAGAGCAGGATCGGCTCGCGCAGGAGATGGAGGAGCAGATGGAGCAGCAGGTGCATGAAACAAATCCCTACGAGAATCCGGGACAGGATGCAGTTATCGACGAGTCCTACTTTGGTCTGGATGAGGGGCTGGGCATAGTGAATCCATCAGAGCCGGATTTTCCCGCCGATGATACCCTGAACTATGGAGGTGATGACTGGTCCGGTATGGACGACGACTGGAGCAGCGGAGGTGATGACTGGTCCAGTATGGATAATGATTGGAGTATGGGCAACGATGACTTTGGTATGTGGTGAAGGAGGTTTTCATCATGACGACGATGATAAACAAAATGAAGCCGGTAGTTTCAAAGATACAGATGATCGTAGTTATCCTGGCGATAGCGCTGATGGTGGGAGGCATGGGAAGCAGCGTCAGCGAAGCCAGCCCGAATATCCAGTTTAACTGTACACATGTAGATGTGCAGAACGGCGTGATAAGGCTCCACGGTGTGCTGTATAATGCTGGCGATCAGGGCGCATCTGTCACGGAGGCGCATATCAAGGCGCTGATCAGGACAGACGGAGGGAGGATACTATATAACAACGAGGCGTCATTTTACAATGTAGGTATCTATCTGGCACCCGGGGATAGCAGGACCCACAGTTTCAACATCATGGATGGACGTGTACACGGGTATGACGGTATGATACATACGGATTTGGTATAATGGAACCATGAATTAAGACAACTTCGAAGCTACTTCTTAATGTGAATCTCGTGGTATACTGGAGGTGAGCAATGAAAAGGA
>CACXCN010000025.1 GCA_902766095.1 uncultured Selenomonas sp.
CCTATCAAGCAATCCCGCGGAAAGTACTTTCGTTCAAGCGCAGCGCGTTTAAGTACTTTCAAGGGACCTATTCATTGGGAAAAATTTGCTTTTAGCCAAACCACAATAGCGGAATGGAGGAACCATGCCTGCCGCGGTAGTTCCTACTTAATCAGGTGAACAGCGGTCGGAACAAGCTGACCAGCCAGGACCCGAGGCTGAACCCTTTGGGCACCGGATCGGCCACGAGCGGTACCTTCTCCACCGTATGACCATCATACTGCACGAGCACATGACCGACGCGCTGGTTCTTCTTCACCGGCGCATCGAGAATCGCCGGCAGATCATAGCGCAGGGAATAGTGGCTCTTGGACTCGCCATGCAGCAGCGGATACATGATATCGCTCTGCGGATGTACGTCGGTCAGCATAGAGGTACCATCGGCCACGAGCACGCGCTTCTGCAGGCGATCCTTGTCCATCCCCTTGACGAGCTTCACATGCTCGAACCCGTAGTCGAGCAGCTTGCGGGCATCGCTGAAGCGGTCGTCAGGCTCCGGCGTCCCCATCACGACCGCGATGAGCTCTATGCCATTGCGCCGGGCGGAAGCGGCCAGGCATCCGCCCGAGGCCTCAGTCCAGCCGGTCTTTATGCCGGTGATGCCCTCATAATGGCCCAGCAGCTTGTTCGTATTCTCGAACGTGTTCATTTTCCGCGGATACGTCCATACGACCTGCTGCGAGCTGTTCCGCACCATGCTGCGGAACTCCGCATTCTTCATGGCGTAGCGCGCCAGCCGGGCGATATCGTGAGCCGTAGAATAATGGTCGGGGTCCGAGAGCCCGTTCGGATTGACGAAATGGGTATCGTTCATGCCGAGCTCCTGAGCTTTCTCATTCATGCGCCGAGCGAAGTCGGACACATTGCCATCGATGCGCTCGGCGACAGCCACCGCGGCACCGTTGTCCGATACCGTCAGCATGCCGGTCAATAGATTCTCGGCATCTATGTGATCCCCAGCCTGCAGACCGAGCGGCGAGCTCTCCGTATTCGCCGCCCGCGGCGATACCGCGATATCCGTATGCAGGCTCAGGTTCTCCAGCGCGAGCACCGCCGTCATCATCTTCGTCGTACTGGCCGGATACATATGATCATCGGCGTTCTGCTCATATATGACGCGTCCCGTAGATGCCTCGATGAGGATACATGCCTTGGCCGTCAGCCCCAGATCCGGATTTTCGTTATCGGCTGCAGCCAGATAGCTGCCTCCGACTCCGGTTATCAGGAAAATACTGATCAAAAAACTGACCAGCAGCCGCAGGCCGCTGGTATAACGGACAAAACGCAAAACGAACTCTCTCCCTAAGAAATCAGCAAAAATCGTATCAGTTCATCTACCGCCCCGGCCTACAGGCGGGGTCATGCCTGCTTGGGCATGGCCACTTTCAATGCCTCGCCGAGCGTCCGGACGCCGAACAGCTGCAGGCCGCCAGCCTCGTCGCTCTCGCGCAGCTGCTCATAGTTGCGCTGCGGCAGAACGACATTCTCGAATCCGAGCCGCCGCGCTTCGCGCACGCGCACATCGACCTGGGCGACGGGGCGCACCTCGCCCGCCAGACCGACCTCGCCGAACACGATTGTCTTCGGCCGCAGAAAGCGATTGGCAAAGCTCGAGGCCATGGCCACGCAGATGCCGAGGTCGGCGGCCGGCTCATCGATGCGCAGGCCACCGGCCACCTTGACATATACATCGCAGGCACCGATGGCCAGATGGACCCGCTTCTCCAGCACGGCCAGCAGCAGCTGGATGCGCTTGATGTCAATCGAATCAGCCGTCCGCCGCGGCGGGACATACGGCGTCGGAGCGACGAGCGCCTGCAGCTCGATGAGCAGCGGCCGCGTCCCCTCGACGGTCGGGATGATGACCGAACCGCTGCTGTCCTGCCGGTCCGACAGGAACAGCCGCGAGGCATCCGGCACATCCACGAGGCCGCTGTCGCGCATCTCGAACAGGCCCAGCTCATTCGTCGAGCCGAAGCGGTTCTTCACCGCGCGCAGGATGCGATACTCCGACGAGCGCTCGCCCTCGAAATAGAGCACAGTGTCCACGATATGCTCGAGCACGCGCGGTCCCGCCAGACTGCCGTCCTTCGTGACGTGACCGATGATCATGGCCGCGATGCCGTTCGTCTTGGCAATGCGCAGGATCTCGACTGAGCACTCGCGCACCTGGGAAACGCTGCCCGGCGCACTCGTGATATCCGGACGGAATATCGTCTGGATGGAGTCGATGACAAGGAACTCCGGCTTCACATTCTGGATATGGGCGCTGATGGTCTCGAGATTCGTCTCACTGACGACGTAGAGATCCGGTGCCAGGGCGTTGAGCCGGTCGGCGCGCATGCGGACCTGGCGCGGACTCTCCTCGCCGGTGACATAGAGGACTTTCTTGCCCCTGCGGGCGATATCGGCACATATACGCAGGGTGATCGAGGATTTGCCTACCCCCGGGTCGCCGACAAGCAGTATGACCGATCCGGGTATGACGCCTCCTCCGAGCACGCGGTCCAGTTCCCCCGAGCCCGTCGTGTAGCGCGGCAGATCCTCGATCTCCACCTCGCCGATCGGCCGCGGCTTCTGGGCATCCGACAGCCCCAGGCTGATGCCGCCCTGCCGGCCATTCCCGGCAGTTGGCGGTGCGACGACCTCCTCGACCATGGTATTCCAGGCGCCGCAGCCCGGACAGCGCCCCAGCCATTTCGGCGATTCATAGCCGCAATCCTGACATACGAAAACCGACTTCCTACTCTTAGCCACGTCAGCCTCCTCCCCCCGCTGTGGGTTCTCCATAAAGTTTGGCTAAAATTCAACTGAGCTGCAGCGGCAGGCATGATTCCGTAATGGAGCGTCGTGCTTTGGCGTCAAGAAATCAAATTTTTCCCTATCAAGCATTCCCGCGGAAAGTACTTTCGTTCAAGCGCAGCGCGTTTAAGTACTTTCAA
>CACXCN010000026.1 GCA_902766095.1 uncultured Selenomonas sp.
GAAATCAAATTTTTCCCTATCAAGCATTCCCGCGGAAAGTACTTTCGTTCAAGCGCAGCGCGTTTAAGTACTTTCAAGGGACCTATTCATTGGGAAAAATTTTATTTTGCCCCGAAAGCCCAAGAAGTCAAGCCGTTAGGCGCAGACTGATTGGCTGCTTTCGTCAAGGGCGTGTGGACGATTGTACACAAAGTGAACAATCGTCCACTAAGCTCAGCCAAACCACAATAGCGGAATGAAGGAATCGTGCCTGCCGCGGACCTGTGTGCTTAAGCCTGATAACAGCGTATTTCGTTACAGCCTTTCAGCATCGGATAAAAATAGGACTGTGAAAACTGGTATCTTCACAGTCCTATCCTCCTAGCGCAGCCGGCTCATCAGCCAGCGCCCGCAGCGTATCGCAGCGCGCCCCAGCCATACGATGGCCCAGAACGCGTTCAGCAGGAAATTCACGAATCGTTCTCCCGGCGAACCCGGAGCGAGCTTGTTACGCATTCATCGTCCTCCTGCAACCTACGAGAAATTCTGCAGTGTCAGTATGAGCGATTTCAGCAGGCTCACCCGCACTGCCGGCTCCATGCCGGACTCGAACGCATTCGTCACTACCTGCATCAGCAGGGCGCGCTCGCGGTCGGTGATCATATCATGCTTTGACAGATACTGGATCATCGAGGTGACCATAGGCAGGTCGGTGTCCTCGTCGATCTTCGCCAGCATATCCTCATAGACCGCATCATGCATAGGTATCTGCACGACGCGTATATAGCCGCCGAGACCGCGCCGCGATTCGACGACGAAGCCCTTATCCTGCGTGAAGCGTGTCGACAGCACGTAGCTTATCTGCGACGGAGCGCAGGAAATATGGTCGGCTATATCATTGCGGCGCAACTCCACCTCGCCATTCTGCTGGGCTGCCAGCTGCCGCAGTATATAGGCCTCTATCAGATCAGCTATATTGTTCATTTCACTCACCTTCATCGTGGTTGATACATTTCTCCAGCGCCTGCTGCTCTGATGACAGCACGCGCTTGCAAGGTCTGGCCTTACCTCTATTATAGTTGACTTTTTGACTTTAATCAAGTCACTATGAATTTTTTGTCCAGTCCATGGAGAAAATGATGCCGATGAAGGCACGACGATATTCGTTACTGCAGTGCTTTCTGCAAAGTCTCCATATTCTTGCGCATCGTATCGATGTAGGCATCCTTCGCCTCCGGCGTCGCCTCTCCGGTCACGACCGGATCCAGGGTATATATCTGCGCGCCGCACTCGCGGGCGATGATTTCTGCGGCCGACGGCGAATACTGCGGCTCGGTGAACAATACCTTCACCGGCAGGTCGCGGAGCTTCGCAACGGTCTCCTCGATCTCCTGCGGCGTCGGCTCCGTGCCCGGCTCATGCTCGATGACATCGACGATATGGAGCCGGAACTCCTTGGCCAGATACGGGAACGCCTCATGGAACGTGACGATATCCTTATGCGGCAGATCATCGAGCGCCGCATGCATCTCATCGCGCAGCTTGGACAGTTTCGTCACATAGGCCATAGCGTTATCCTTGTAGGAATCCGCATGCTGCGGATCAATCGCACAAAGCTGCGCCGTGATGGCCTTCACCTGATCGATGGAATACGTGACCGACAGCCAGACGTGCGGATTATCCTCATCGCCATTCTTGAGCAGCTTTATATCATCGTAGTCAGAGGCCTCGACGATCTTGAGCTTCGGATACTGCTTCTTCACCTTGTCCAGGAATGTCTCCATACCTGCACCATTGACGACGAATATGTCAGCGGACTCCAGCGTCTTCATATCATCCGTCGTCAGCTGGTAGTCATGCAGGCACCCCGTCTGCGGTGGCGTCATATTCACGACCTCCACTCCATCGACGCCCGACGTGATATTCAGCACATCGATGTACATGGGATAGAACGACGTGACGATCCTGACCTTGCCATTATGGCCTACCCCTTGCGACGTACTGCCGCAGCCCGCGAACAGCAGCGCCAGGACGCCCAGACATACCAGAAAGATATTTCTGAGGTTCCGCGTCCGATTCTGTTTTGCCATTTCAGTTCCTCCAATATAACGCTGCCCGTTCCAGGTCCCGATGCATCTGCGCCACCAATTCATCCGCACTGGCGAATTTCAGTTCTTCACGCAGCTGCCCCAGGAATCTGACCTCGAGCATCCTGTCATATATATCATCATCGAAAGCGCGTATGTTGACCTCGAGACGACGGTTGCAGCCTGTGAACGTCGGATTGTCGCCGATATTGGCCAGAGCGTTGTAGCGCTGACCGGCGTACAGGACCTCCGCGGCATAAACGCCGTTCGGCAGGGTCGCCTGTGTCTCTGTGAGAGCGATGTTGGCCGTGGGGAATCCCAGCTTGCGGCCACGCCGATCGCCGTGCACGACCCGCCCCATAATCGTCAGCGAGTACCCCAGGAACTCCGAAGCCTGATAGATATCGCCGGCCGCTATGAGGGCGCGGATGCGCGTGCTGCTGATCGGCTTGCCGCCCTCCAGTATGGCCGGACAGATCTCGGCCTGGAAGCCATATTCCTGCTGCTTGCGCAGCAGCAGGCGCGCCGTGCCCTTGCCGCGCGCCCCGAATGTATAGTTCGGTCCGGTCACGACATAGGCAGGAGCAAAATTATCCCGCAACATGGTCAGGAACTCATCCGGACTGTCAGCTGCCAGCTCGCGCGTGAACGGTACCTGCACGAGGATATCGACGCCCAGGCGGGAAAGCATCGTCTCCCGCAAGGCAGGAGTGCCGATCTGCAGTGGCAGACGTTCCGGAGCCAGGACGCTCAGCGGATGGTTGCTGAACGTATATACCAGGCTGCGGCCATGCAGCTCCCGGGCCAGCGTTATGGCGCGGTTGATGATGCTCTGGTGGCCGCGGTGCACACCGTCGAACATCCCCAGGGCCACCACGAGCGGCGTGCCCTCGGGTTTGTCCGACTTGTATATATTGCGCAGATTGATCAGTTTGTTATAGACATCCATATACAGCTATATCTCTTTGTTCAGTGTATTACCTTTACAGGGACGATGGCCTGCTGTGCCTCATCGTAGCGTCCGATGCCGAGCAGACTGCCGGCTGCGTACACAGCGAGCGGACCTGCAGGCTGTGCATGGTGCTCGGTCGTAGGCAGGCCATTGGCGAATGCCTTTGCCCGGGCGACAGCCAGCTCATAGCGGGGCAGATGCCGGAGACAGGTCTCCACAGGCAGCAATGCCGCCGCTCCTGCGGCCGCCAGCTCCTCGAGCGAGATCGACTCCGCGAGGCGGAAGGAGCCCACCCGCGTGCGCAGCAGGAATGTCATCGTGGCCGGCAGCCCCAGTGCGCGGCCTATATCCGTACACAGCGTACGGATATAGGTCCCTTTGGAGCAGGTCACGTCGAGCACCAGCTCGCGGGCAGCCTTCCGCCGCTCAAGCAGACGCAGCTCGGCAATGTGGACATGACGGCTGGGCATAGCCACAGCCTGTCCGGACCGGGCCAGGTCACAGGCGCGACGGCCATCGATCTTTATCGCGGAGAACGCAGACGGCGTCTGCACGATATCACCGGTCAGGCTTTGCAGGGCCGGCAATATCGCCTCGTCAGCGGGCAGGGCAAAAGGCACGGGGCAGGTCTCCACAACCTCCCCCGTGTCATCGCCAGAATCAGTAGCCACACCAAAACGCATAATCGTCCGATACGACTTATCCGCATTCTCCAGATATTCAATCAGCCGCGTCGCCTGCCCCACGGCCACCGGCAAGACGCCTGCCGCACCGGGATCAAGCGTCCCGGCATGGCCGACTTTCTTCATATGCAGGGCATGACGCACATAACCTACGACGTCGTGCGAGGTCATGCCGGGCGGCTTTAATATATTGAGGAATCCGACCTTAGTTTCCATCGCTCGCGAACTCCTCATCGATCGCCTGCAGCAATGCCGCTTTTGCCGCGGGGAACGGCTGCTCTATGGTACAGCCCGCAGCCCGCACATGGCCGCCACCGCCGAATCTCGCCGCGATACGCGTGACATCGCGGCCCTTCGAGCGCAGGCTCACGCGGCACAGGCCGGGTTCTTTCTCCTTCAGGACCACGGCGATCTCCACTCCGGCTATGACGCGGATGCGGCCGACGAGTCCCTCGATGGAATCGACCTGCTGCATGAACTCATTATCCAGGAATATAGCGGCCACGCGTCCCTCATGGTACATCTCGACCATGGCGACCGCCCGGGCCATCATCACGACTTCCTCCAGCGGCCGCTGCTCGAGCGCCTCGCTGACTACGTTCGGCGCTGCCCCGGCCTCAATCATATTCGCTGCGGCCCGCATCGTATGCGGCGTCGTATTGGAAAAGCGGAAAAAGCCCGTATCCGTCGCCATACCAGTGTAGAGCGGCAGAGCGATGGCAGGAGAGAATTCCCCAGCCGCGCCATCCGAAATTTTCCAGAGGTACGGCAGAAAATCATGGATGATCTCCGCCGTAGCCGCCGCCCCGGCATCGAGATATACATCAGTCTCGCTGTTGGCGTTCGTCATATGATGGTCGATATTCAGCCGGTCAGCAGCCGTGACGTGCTCATACACCTGGCCCGTGCGGTCTGGTTCGCAGTCAAGCACGACCAGCAGGTCGCAGCTGTAGCTGCTGCCGGCTGCAAACTGCTCGACCGCATCGAAACCGGGCAGGATGCCGAACGACTCCGGCAGCTTGTCATCGATGACGACGCGGCAGGTCTTTCCCAGCGCCTTCAGACAGTTGCACAGTCCCAGCGAGGATCCGATGGCATCGCCATCGGGATTCTGGTGGGCGGTCACTATCACGGAAGAAGCCGCCATGACCCGCTCCGCTGCTTCTGCTAACGATATATGCATCATTCGTCCTCTTTTATCTCCTGCGTATCGGTCGGAGCCTTCTCTGCCTTCTTCGCCTCATCCTCAGCATGAACTTTCAGCAACAGCTCCTGGATATGCGCACTGTAGTCCAGTGACTTATCCAGCTCGAATTTCAGCTCAGGCGTGAAACGCAGGCGGATACGCTGTCCGATCTCACGGCGAATATAGCCGAGAGAGCTCTGCAGCCCCTCCCAGCTATCCTTGATCTGTTTCTCGCTGCCCATCAGGCTTACATATATTTTGGCCTCACGCAGATCACCGGTGCACTCGACATCAGTGACCGTGATGAAGCCCAGACGCGGGTCCTTGAGCTCGCGCAGGATGATTTCCGAAATCTCCTGCTTCATGAGCTCCTGGACCTTCTCAACTCGGAGCTGGCTCATGATTACTCCTCCTCATCCGCTTTTTTCTTAGCGGCTTCGGCTTTCGCCTTCTCCTCGGCTTCGTGCTTGGCGGCAGCTTCCTTGTTGGCATCGGTGATGCTGACCGCTACCTCCTCGAGCGTGTAGGCCTCGATGATATCGCCCTCGCGGAAATCGCGATAGTCAACGATCGAGATACCGCACTCATATCCGGCATTGACTTCCTTGACCTCGTCCTTGAAGCGGCGCAGCGAATCGATCTCGCCATCGAACACTTCGACGTTGTCACGCAGGATGCGTATCTTGGAATTGTTGCAGATCTTGCCCTCGAGTACATAGGAGCCAGCGACGAGCGCTTTCGAGAACTTCATGACCTTGCGTATCTCTACGCGGCCCTGGACGACCTCCTTGTACTTCGGCTTCAGCATGCCGCTCATGGCATCCTTGACATCGTTGATGGCATCGTAGATGACATTGTACGTGCGGATATCGATGTTCTCGCTCTCAGCGACGCGGCGTGCATTGGCATCCGGATGGACGTTGAACGCAATGATGAGTGCGTTCGAGGCCGAGGCCAGCATGACATCGGACTCATTGACCGCGCCGACGCCCGAATGGACGATGCTCACGCGGACCTCGTCGTTCTTGTTCAGCTTCAGGAGCGAGCTCGAGAGAGCCTCGACCGAGCCCTGGACATCGGCCTTGACGACGATGTTCAGATCCTTGATCTCGCCGGCCTTGATCTGCTGGAACAGATCGTCGAGCGAGACTTTCTTGCTCTTGATCATCTTCGTCTTCGCACGCTCCGCACGTGCCTCAGCGATGGAGCGAGCCTGCTTGTCCTCGAGGACCGCCAGCACATCACCAGCAGCCGGGACATCGTTCAGACCCAGGATCTCGACCGGGACGGACGGGCCAGCTTTCTTGACCTCATCGCCGCGGTCATTGACCATGGCACGCACCTTGCCGTACGTCGTCCCTACGACGACGCTGTCGCCGATGCGCAGCGTACCATTCTGTACGAGGACGGTAGCGACCGGGCCACGGCCCTTGTCGAGCTGTGCCTCGATGATGACGCCGCGCGCATCGCGGTTCGGGTTGGCTTTCAGCTCCTCGACCTCAGCTACGAGCAGTACGTTCTCGAGCAGGTCATTGATGCCGATATTCTTCTTGGCCGATACGGGGACCATGATGACATCGCCGCCATATTCCTCCGGCACGAGGCCCTGCTCCATGAGCTCCTGCTTGACGCGCTCCGGATTGGCACCCGGCTTATCGATCTTGTTGATGGCCACGATGATCGGCACCTTGGCCGACTTGGCATGATGGATAGCCTCGATGGTCTGCGGCATGACGCCATCGTCAGCAGCGACGACCAGTATCGCGATATCCGTTATCTGGGCACCGCGCGCACGCATGGCCGTGAATGCCTCATGGCCCGGCGTGTCGAGGAATACGATCTTCTTGCCATTACACATGACCTGATAAGCACCGATGGCCTGCGTGATGCCGCCGGCCTCATGCGCCGATACCGACGTATGACGTATCGTATCGAGCAGGCTCGTCTTGCCGTGGTCGACATGGCCCATGACGGTCACGACTGGCGGACGCAGCTTGAGCGACTTCGGGTCGTCCTCGATCTCCGGGATCTCGGTCGGATCGACCTCTGGCGGGAGCTCCTCGCAGGTGACGCCGAATTCGCTGGCTACGAGCGCTGCGGTATCATAGTCGATCTCTTGGTTGATGGTAGCCATGACACCCATCATGAAGAGCTTCTTTATGACCTCGGCGGCCGTGTAGCTCATCTTGGAGGCCAGGTCCTTGACCGCGATGGTCTCCGGCAGCTTGATGTGCGTCGGACGCGCGATTTCTACCTTCGGAGCCGGCTGAACCTTCTTATTATGACGGTCCTTCTTCCGGTTGCGGCGACGCTCAGCGAACGGATTGCCCATCTGCTCGCGCTCGCTACGGTTATTGCGGTTCCGGCGACGATCGCCACGCTCCCCGCGGCCATTGCCATTGTGGTTATTGCTCTGACGCCCATCCGCACTCGCGAAAGCGCTGAAATCAGGCGCAGCTGCAGTCGTATTGCTGCTGCGGCGTGGACGCTGGCTCGTCGTATTGCGCGACTGAGCGCGATTGCGGTTGCCGCTCCCATTCCCTTCCGCTTCCTTCTTGTGCTTCGGCAGAGATACTATGCGGAGTGTCGGTGCACTGGCTATAGTGGTTATGCCCTCTTCTTGCTTCTTGATGGTCTTTTTTGCCACTACTTTATCCTCGCTATGCGCTGCGGACGTGTTGCCGCCCTGCTTCCCTTGCTTCTTCTCCTCGCTGTCCTTGGTGCTGTTTGCATTGCCGTCCGACTTGGATGCGGCTGGCTTCTCAGCCGATGCCTTCTTCTTCGGGCCGACATTGTGATACGTACCTACGCTGCCGACCTTCTTGTCCGTGCTTTCGAGGCGATGCTGTTCTTTCGTCTCGGCTTCCGTCGCCTTCTCCGCTTCCTGCTTTGCCTTATTGCGCTCGGCAATCTGCTTCAGCTTCGGCTCGATCTTGGCGAATTCATCATCGCTGAGGCTCGAAAAACTATTCTTGACCTTTATCCCGTTCTGCCCCAGAACGTTGATAACGATTTCCTTATCAACACCATACTGCTTTGCTATTTTGAAAACTACATGTTTCGACATCAATGCACCCCCGCTTGTTTATCGGCTCACTCCATAGACAAGTCCTCCATAATCTCGCTGATCTTGCGGGCAAAGCCCTTATCAGAAACGGCGACAGCCGCCCGGTATTCCTTGCCGATGCAGTGACCGAGCTCTTCCTTGTCTAATATTTCGTAATAGAGAATACCTTTTTTAGCGGTCATTCTCTTGTATTTATCTTTTGCCCCGGATGAGGCATCGACAGCGACCAGGACTGCGCTGGCCGTGCCTTTCGCTATGGCCTGCTCCACCGCCACAGCTCCCGCCGCGACTTTGCGCGCGCGCATCGCCATGGACAGCAGATTGATGAGACGTTGTTCATTTTTCTTGAGCATTTTTACGTCTCCAGCTTATAGCGATTGACTTTACTTCTTATAGTAGGCATATCACTCACCATCTGCAGTAAAGGATTCATCACTCTCGACTTCGACTTCGTGCATATTTTCGTCGAGCTCTTCCCCGGCGGCCTGGCTCTCGCTCTTTATGTCGATCTTCCAGCCCGTCAGCTTGGCAGCCAGCCGTGCATTCTGGCCTTCCTTGCCGATGGCCAGCGACAGCTGGTAATCAGGCACTACGACGCGCGAGACTTTCTCGTCCTCGTTGACCGCGACTGATACGACGCGGGCCGGGCTCAGCGCATTGGCGATGAACTTGGCCGGGTTCTCGTTCCATTTCACGATATCGATTTTCTCGCTGCCGAGCTCATCGACGATGGCCTGTACGCGGATGCCCTTGTGGCCGACGCACGAACCTACTGGATCGACTTCTTCACTATTGGACCACACGGCGATCTTCGAGCGACTGCCCGGTTCGCGGGCGACGGCTTTGATCTCGACGATGCCTTCCTGTATCTCCGGCACCTCGAGCTCGAACAGGCGTTTCAGCAGGCCCGGATGCGTGCGCGATACGATGATCTGCGGGCCCTTGTTCGTGCGGCGCACCTCGACGACGTACGTCTTTATGTAGTCGCCATAGTGATACGTCTCGCCCGGAATCTGCTCCGACGGGGTCAGCACGGCCTCCGTCTTGCCGAGGTTGACGAACACGTTCTGGCCATCGATATGCTCGACACGGCCGTTCATGATATCACTCTCGCGCTCGAGGAACTCATCATAGATGATGCCCCGCTCTGCCTCGCGCAGGCGCTGCACCACGATCTGCTTGGCGGTCTGTGCCGCTATGCGGCCGAAGTCTGCCGGCGTGACCTCGATCTCGATCGTATCACCGACGGCATAATCCTCATTGATGGCCTTGGCATCGCTCAGCGATATCTCCGTGATATCATCGAGGACCGCATCGTCCTCGACGACAGTCTTTATCGCGTATACATGATAGATGCCCGTGTCCCGGGACAGGGAAACGCGGACGTTCTGCGCCGAGTTGAAGTTGCGTTTATAGGCGGAAGCCAGCGCAGCCTCTATGGCCTCGAATATGACTTCCTCCTGGATGCCCCGCTCTTTGCTCAGCTCTCTGAGATTGGCCAGGAACTCCTGTCCCTTGTCCACTGCCGGCTTTTGTGCCTTCTTTGTTCTTCTCGCCAAAATATTTATCCTCCTATCGGGCTTGTTTTCTATATGATAGTTCGCATTGCTGCTATCAGAACTCTATATGCAGACGCACCTGCGCAATGAGGTCCAGACCGATCTCGCGGTCCTCGTCCAGGATGACGCATTTCTTCTCCTCATCGCGCCCCTGCAGTACTCCGGTTATGATCTTGTCCTTCGTCCCCGGCAGCGGCTTGTACAGATATACATCTACGGCCTTGCCCCGCTCGCGCACGAAGTCCCGCGGCTTGCGCAGGACCCGGTCGATGCCGGGAGAGGAAACCTCCAGTATGTAGGGGTCGCTGATGAGATCCTGTTCATCGAGCACCTGCTCGACCTTCTCGCTCAGCGCCTGGCAATCCTCGATATCGATGCCGTCCGCCCGGTCTATATAGATGCGCAGATACCAGTCATGCTCCTTGACGTATTCCACGTCGACGAGCTCGATCTCATCCTGTCCCTGCAGCAAGCCGGTGACGATATCCTCTACCTGTTGTTCAATCAAATCTGCTTTTGCCATCTCTACCTCGCCAAGGTACCGGGGTACCTTCCTAACATAAGAGTAAAGAGTGAGCCACAGCCCACTCTTTACTAATAAACTCTATCTGTATCAAATATAACACAATATATAGTATGTGTCAAATATCTGCTACAAAGAAAACAATTATTTACAAATACTTCGCACAAGGCTCAGACATTATACGGCTGGAACAACTTGCGGAGATAGTTGCGGCCCTTCGTCATGACCTTTATGATCTGCTCCATGCACTTCGGCTGGCGGACGACGAGCTGCAGCACCTGCCGACGCAGCTGACGGTAATCCGAATCGAAGGACTGCAATACTTCCTCCATCTCGGCTTCGACATTGACGGACGGGATATTCGACTTCACAATCGTCGATGCCCGGCCGCTGATCTTCGCCTCATCGCCGCGGAACGGTATGTAGACCTCGTTGCCCAGCTCTTTCTGGATGCGTTCCTTCAGCGCTTCCTGCGACTGGCCCTCGCCATGGACGACGAAGACTTTCGCGGGCTTCGGATTCTGGATGTGGCTCATCCAGTCGATGAGCTGATTTGCATCAGCATGAGCCGAGAAGCCATCGAGATTCTGGATCTGGGCCTTTACCGCGATTTCTTCGCCGAGCACGCGGACGCGCTTGATGCCATCGACGAGCCGGCGCCCCAGGCTGCCCTCTGCCTGATAGCCGACGAATAGTATCGTCGACTCCGGCCGCCAGAGGTTATGCTTCAGATGATGCAGGATACGTCCGGCATCGCACATGCCCGAGGCCGATATGATGATTGCCGAGCCCTCGGAGCTGTTCAAAGCTCGCGACTCCTCCGGTGTCTCACAGACCCTGACCTGCGGGAACGATGGCACATGACCGCTCTTGGCAAAGGCTGCCTTCGTCTCCTCATCGAAATCCTGGACGTTATTCAGGAAGATGCGCGTAGCAGCTATCGCCAGCGGGCTATCTATGACGATGGGGATATCGCCATCGAGCCGTCCAGCCTTCCAGAGGCGGTAGAAGTAATAGAGCAGCGTCTGGGTGCGGCCTACGGCGAATGACGGTATGATGAGGTTGCCGCCGCGATCCATCGTATCGTTGATGATCTCCGCGAGAGCTGTTTCCTTATCATAGAGCTGATGCAGTCGGTCGCCATATGTCGACTCGACGAGGAGGAAATCGCAGCCATTTATGATGGTCGGATCCTTTATGATCGGCTGGTCCGGCTGGCCGATATCGCCGGAGAACAACAACTTCGACGCCTTGCCATCCTCGGTGACATACATCTCGACCATGGCCGAGCCCAGGATATGTCCGGCATCGCGCAGGCATATCTTTATATTCGGCCCCAGATCGACCATCGAATCATAGGGGACAGGAACAAAATGCTCCAGAGCCTCTGTCGCATCATCGAGCGAATAGATCGGCTCGATTGGAGCTTCACCACGACGCTGGTTCTTGCGGTTCGTCATCTCCGCATCGGATTCTTGGATATGCGCCGAGTCCGGCAGCATGATGTGGGCCAGGTCGCAGGTCGACTTCGTCGCGTAGACAGAGCCCTTGAACCCCTCTTTCACGAGTTTCGGAATCAGGCCGCAGTGGTCGACATGGGCATGAGTCAGCACGACAGCATCTATATCAGCCGGATTGAAGTCAAAGTCCTCGTAGTTCAGGTCGCGGATGCGCCTGGCCCCCTGGAACATACCACAATCAACGAGATAATTCTTTTCGCCCGTCTCGATCAGATAGCAGGAGCCGGTTACTGTATGAGCTGCGCCTAAGAATCTCAACCGCATTTTATGTCCCTCCTGACGTTCAAATAATACAAATCTTTTTTCTTTTTATATGTATTATTCGCATTCTGCATCCTTTTTTCCTGCTTCCGCCCCGAGAATATTTCACTGGAAAAAGCCTGCATCCTGAAACGACAAGATCGACATCTCCGATGATAAAGCAGCGGCAGGCATGGTTTCGGAATGGAGCGTCGTGGGTTGGCGTGAAGAAATCAAATTTTTCCCTATCAAGCATTCCCGCGGAAAGTACTTTCGTTCAAGCGCAGCGCGTTTAAGTACTTTCAA
>CACXCN010000027.1 GCA_902766095.1 uncultured Selenomonas sp.
TGCCAAGGATTTTTAAGTCCTTGGCAACATTTTTTTGCAAACTAAAAGGGGCTGCTACACGTTGTTGATACGTGCAACAGCCCCTTCCTCATTACTTCTTCTGGTTCGCGGCCTTGCGCTCCTGGAGTTTCGGACCCATGATGCGCTTGTAGGACTCGACACCCGGCTGGTTGAAGGCGTCTACGTCAGCCAGCTCGCCCTCATAGGCGATGCTCATGGCCAGCATGTAGAGGAGCTCGCCGAGGTGATACGGTGTGAGCTCCGGCAGCGTGAAGCAGGCATTGTAGCGCTTGTTGGACGACAGAGCATCCGCATTCGACTGACGTGCGACCTCGAGAGCCTGGCCCATCGTGACGCCCGAGATATCAGCGAGCTTCTTGGCCTCTGGGAAGGCATTCGGGATCGTTATATCATCCTTCCAGTTCTCGATGCGGACGAACTGGACGACCTTGTTGAGCTTGCCCTCCTGATGCTGCTGCGTCTGCGAGTGCATGTCCGTCGTGCCGACGGCGACGCACGGCGTGCGGCCGTAGCAGACCTCTTTGCCCTCTTTGTTGAACTGCTTGCCGAGCGACTCCGCGAGCAGCTGGATATACCATTCGGAAACAGATTTCAGATAATCGCCATACGGCATCATGACCTCGATGTCACGGCCGTGTTTCTCCGAGGCGGCGAACTTCAGAGCTGCATTGAGCATAGCCGGGTTCTGCCATATATCTTCGTTCTGGCAGGCCTTGTCCATGTCGCGTGCACCCTCGAGGAACGACTTGATGTCGAAGCCGATGCAGGCAGCCAGCGTCAGACCGACCTCGCAGAATATGGAGAAACGACCGCCAACACCATCCGGTACGGCGAACTGCGGCCAGCCCTTCTCGATGGCCAGCTTCTTGAGCAGCGTCTGGTTCTCCATGTTCGGATCGGTGACGGCTACGACCTCGAGGTCGATATCCGGCTCATCCTTCAGCGCATCGTACTCGACCATGAAGTTCGACATGGTGTCGAGCGTGCCGCCCGATTTCGAGATGACGAGCAGCAGGACCTTGAGATTGCGCTTCGCATGCGTCTTGGAAATCTTGGCCGCATTCTTCAGATACTGGATGAGATCACCCGTGCGGCGCGGATCGATGTTGTTGCCGCTGAAGAATACCTTCGGGAAGCCATCGCGCTCTTCCTTGGACAGGAAGTTCCAGAAATCGCCGCAATGAACATCGAACAGGACCTTGTCACCGAGGTACGAGCCGCCGATGCCCAGCGAGACGACGACGTCTACGTTGTTCTTGACATGCTCGGTGAGTTTTCCCAGACGGGCGATGGACTCCGGAGAGTTCAGATGACCTTCCTCTATATAAGGCAGCTGCGAGAACAGGACCTTCTCCGGCTCGCCATCCTTCGAGAGATGCGCACGGATGAAGCCGGTCTCACGCATGACCTTCATGGCCTCATGGGCTTTCTTGAGGTCCGGGGCGAGATCCTTGAGATCCTGCTCCGTGACTTTCCCCTCCCCATAGAGGTTATCGTAGTCGAAAGTAAAACCAGATTTCAGTTTGAGACTCATGTCTGCATTACTCCTTTTCCCTTGTAATTTCCATATAGATACTGCCCCGCCCTGCAATCTGAAAGGCGCTATCCGCTCGCCTCCGATTGGCTTGCAGGCAGAAATACGGGGCACATGCCTATATCATTATAACATATGCCCCACATTTTAGTCGTGAATCATTGTTTCATTTTCAGGATATGTTTCCAGCTCAGCCGCGAATGATGGCCAGCAGTTCCTTGGTCTTCTCCTCGCAGAGGGCCTTGTCCTGACGCGTCTCGACATTCAGGCGCACAACCGGCTCCGTGTTGGATTTGCGCACATTGAAGCGCCATTTGTCGAACTCGACCGAGAGGCCATCGACCTTCGTGACCTTGCCCTCTTTGCCGTATTTGGCCTCGAGCTCCGCGAACACCTTGTCGGCATCGGCGACCTTGCTGTTGATCTCGCCCGAAATCGGGAAGCGCTCCTGACGCTCCTTCATGAGGTCGGACAGCGTCTTGCCATCGGCCTGGCTCAGCAGCTCGAGCACGAGCAGCCACGGAATCATGCCGCTGTCGCAGTACGAGAAATCACGGAAATAATGGTGCGCACTCATCTCACCGCCATAGATGGCGTTGACCTGACGCATCTTGTCCTTTATGAAGGCATGGCCGCTGCGGCACATGACCGCCTCGCCGCCATTCTCGGCCGCTATCTCGAGCGTGTTCCAGATGAGACGCGGGTCATAGATGACCTTCGCGCCCTTGTTCTTCGACAGGAATGCCTGCGCGAGGAAGCCGACCATGTAATAGCCCTCGATGAAGCCGCCCTTTTCGTCAAACAGGAAGCAGCGATCGAAGTCGCCATCCCAGGCCACGCCGACATCCGCATGCTGCTCGCGGACGACTTTGGCCGTAGCCTCGCGGTTCTCCTGCAGGATCGGGTTCGGCACACCGTTCGGGAAATTGCCATCCGGCTCATTGTAGACCTTGATGATATCGAACGGCAGATGTTTCGCGAGCTCGTTGATGATGGGGCCGGCCGCACCATTGCCGGTATTCGCGACAACCTTGAACGGCTTGAGCTTCGACACATCGACATAGGACAGGATATGCTCGACATACTCCTGCAGGATGTCCTTGTGCTCGACCTTGCCCGTCGCCTCAGCTACCGGCTCCGGGGCGCCCTTCATGACCTCGCGCTCGATATCCTTGAGCCCCGTATCGCTCGATATCGGACGCGACTCCTTGCGGACGAACTTCATGCCGTTATACTCTTTCGGGTTGTGGCTGGCCGTGATCATGATGCCGCCATCGAGGCCCAGATGCGCGGTCGTGAAGTAAATCATCTCCGTGCCGCACTGGCCGATATCGATGACATCGCAGCCAGCTTCGGTCAGGCCGCGCTCGAGAGCCTCCGTCAGCGACGGCCCCGACAGACGGATATCATGGCCGACAGCTACCTTTTTCGCGTCGAACAGGGACGGGAACACCCGGCCGATGCGATAGGCGAGTTCTTCGTTTACCGTGTCAGGGTAGATACCGCGTATATCATACGCGCCGAAGCCTTTGTTGCTGATTTCCATTGACAACACTCCTCACTATTTTTGCATACAATACTAATTTACCTTGATTCTGCGGTATTGTCCACTACTTTATTAAGAATATTTCGCGCTTGACCTTGTTTATTCCTGTCTGCACACGAATTTTTTCTCAGCTGCCGACTTGTTTTCACGCGCCCATGCGATACTGCTGCCGGAACTTCTGGCGCTCGTAGTGGAAAGCGATGAGCAAGGGGATGCAGGAACCGATCCAGGCCATCGGGTTGGCCAGGCAGGCACCGAGGTAGCCCAGGAACGAGCAGAGCACGAGAGCTGCCAGGCAGCGCATGATGAGCTCCATGACTCCGGCGATCGTCGGCACGAGTGACAGACCCAGCCCCTGCAGCGTGCTGCGCACGATGAACAGCACGGCCAGTATCCAGTAGCACGAGCCGTTCGTGATGAGATATTCCTGGCCGTAGTCGATGACCTGCTGCTCACCATCGCCCACGAACAGATGCATGAAGAACGGGCCACAGATGATGAGGGCGATGCCGGCTACGATCGCAAACGACACCGACATATAGAGGCTCTTTTTCACGCCCTCCTCGATGCGGGCGAACTTCCGCGCGCCGAAATTCTGCGCGCTATAGGTAGCCATGGCCAGACCGAACGACATCATCGGCATCATGGCCAGCGATTCGATCTTCTGTGAAGCCGAGTAAGAGGCCACTGCGATCGGTCCGAGCTGGTTCAGCGCGACCTGCAGCACGATGGAGCCGATGGCGATGATGGATGACTGGAACCCCATCGGCAGCGCGATGCTGACGTGCTCCCAGAGCTCTGCCCGCGTCACATGCCAGTCTGCCGGGCTCGTGTGGAGGCGCGGCACTTTGCACCAGATATACGCTGCCGTCAGCCCGTTGCCGAACACCTGCGACACCAGGGTCGCGAAAGCCGCCCCGGGGATGCCGAGATCGAGTACGATGATCGCGATCGGCTCGAGGATGATATTGATGAGCAGACCTATCGCCAGCAGCACCGTCGGCGTGCGGCTGTCTCCGAGGGCACGGATCAGGTTGATCTGCGTCTGGTAGAATACGAACAATGTGATGCCGCCATAGACGATGCTGATGAAGGCATAGGCCCCGTCCAGTATCTCCGCCGGCGTCTGCATCCAGATCAGGAAATAGCGGCAGAGCGAGACGCCGAAGATGGTCATGATGACCGAGAGTCCCAGCGACAGATACATGCAGCAGGCCACGCTGCGGCGCACGCCATGGTAGTCACGAGCACCGAAATGCTGCCCCGTGATAATGGTCAGCCCCGACGTGAAGCCCATGACGAAGCCGAGCATCAGGAACATGAGGCAGCCCGTGCAGCCAACGGCCGCGAGAGCCTCGACGCCGAGGAAGCGACCGACGAGGAGCGTATCCACGAAGGCATAGAGCTGCTGGATCATATTGCCGGCAATCAGTGGCAATGTAAAAAGGAGGATGAGCCGTGCCGGCTCACCCACAGTAAGATCTTTTGTCATATTTCATTCCCATAAAAAAGTAACATAGTAACGCAGCGTCTCGCGCAATACGGTAACGCTATCGCGCAGAGCATCAGCCGACGGGCTCAGCTTGTTATAGTGGAATACCGGATGATGCGTCGTCTGGTAGTCCGTCTGATACGGTATGACGCTTACTCCCTGCTTCGCGAAATTCAGCACCGAGCGGCGCATATGGAAGGCGGAGGTCACGAGCACCGGCCGCGTGAAGCCCTGCTCCCGCATGATCGCGGCAGAATATCTGGCGTTCTGTCCCGTCGTCAGGCTCCGCGTCTCCGTATAGATCATATCCTCCGGCACCCCGAGGCTCATGAGCACACGGCGAGCGATCTTTGCCTCAGCACCCGTATCCTCATATACCTGGCCGCCCGACAGCAGCACCGGTATCCCCAGCTCATGCTGCAGCCGCACGACCGTCAGCAGCCGGCTGGCAGGGCTCGCGCAGAGCACGCCGGTGCCGTCCACATCGGGGCTGTCTGCTATGGCCCCGCCGCCGAGCATGATGATGACATCCGGCTGTGCCGCCTGCAGCTCCGTGATAGCCGGCGGCTCATAGAACGACTCGAGCCATATCATCATCCGCTCAGCCACGAGCTGCGTCATCAGCAGATAAAAGACCACTGTCAGCGTCCCCAGGACGGCCGCCGCTCTCCGGCAGGGCCGCGTCCCCTGTCGCCACAGCCACACCGCTACAGCCGCAAAAGCCAGCAGGAATATGCCCGGCGGCAGCACGAGGCTGGCTCCGAATTTCAACAGGTATACCATGAAAAGAATCTACCTCTTTACTACTAAGAATGTGAATGATATATTATATCTTGTAAGCTGTCAGAAGATATCCATCTCCGCCAGCAGGCACTGGAGATGCAATACCTATTCTAGCAGAAACATGTATAAAAGAAAAGAAGGAGACTTCATCATGGCCATCATCAAAGCAGAGCCTACGCTCAGGAACAATCCCGACGGCAACACCATCAGCATCGTGAAGCTGCTGACACCGAAAGAACTCGGCGACAAATGCGGCATGTACGCCCGCGTGCTCATACCGGCCGGCGGTGAGCTCGCCGTCCACGAGCATCACGGCAACGGCGAGTCGTACCACATCATCAGCGGCAAGGCCATATACAACGACAACGGCCAGACGGTCGAACTCGGCGTCGGCGACACGGCCTACTGCTACGACGGCGAGAAACACGGCATCAAGAATGCCAGCGACGTAGAGCCACTCATATTCATGGCGCTCATCATCAACAGCTGAACCCGATTTCAGCACCAAGAACGGGCTGTAATGAAATAACTGCCAGTGCATGAGATGCAGATACTACTATGATAAAGCCACGGCAGGCATGATTCCGGAATAGCGCAATGAGGGAATCATGCCTGCCGCGGTACTGCATGCTCAGGCTTGACAATATGTTATTTCATTACAGCCCGTTGTCATAGATAGATGGATCCCGAGCTGCGCGTGCGTTCGAAATAGATCTGTCCCAGCAGGAAGCGGTGCATGATATTGGCAAAGGCTGCCAGAACCTTGTGCTCATCCTTGCTCCACTTATGCGGCCCCTGCTTATCGTCAAATCCTACCCCGCCGAGAAATTCCTTGCCTTCCATCATGGCGCATTCCATCCAGGCATGTATGCCGGCCCGTTCGAATATGCCGGCCGTTCTGGGAGATAAATTCGTCGTATCCCCGCATTCGGTGAATGTCCCATACGGCGTCCGCCGATAGCGATGCCACATGAGGCGCCTCACTTCAGGATTATGCGCTCTGAAGCCTATGTCCTCCGGATCTGCCTTGTATTCGTACAGCAGCCGCGGCCAGTACGATCCGTCGATATTCCAGAAAACATACGCCCGTTGCACATGGAAATGCTTCGCGAATATCTCGAGCAGCAGCCGCACGGAGAGTTCCGTATCATCCGAATGAAGCACCATGCGGAAAATATAGTCAAGCGGCTTTTCCACCAGTTCATCATATTCAAGAGCCGCCCGGTCACTGCTGTCGACCGTATGGCTGCTCTCCTCTATCTCCTCATAATATATGACCTGCTTATCGCGCCCCAGCCGCTTGGCCTCATAGAGAGCGGAATCCGCATGCGCGAACAGTGTCTCATAGTCCTGTCCATGTTCCGGGGCGAACGCGATGCCGATACTGCCAGTCAGCTTTATCTCATTGTCATCATGTCCCAGCTGGCGGCGCATGGAGTTGCGCAGTCTGTCACAGCGCGCCAGCACCTCGCTCCGGTCAGCATCCGGCATGAAGACGACGAACTCGTCTCCGCCTATATGTCCCAGGATATCCTGCGGACGAAAGTTCATCTTCAGTGCCAGAGCCAGGTCGATAATTACGGCATCACCGATGAGATGCCCGAGTTTGTCATTGACCTGCTTGAAATGGTCGATATCCAGGACAAGCAATGCATGATGGCGATCGCACTCCCTGTCTGTCTCCAGAGTCTGATTGATAATCTGTGGAGCATACGTTTTCGCATAGAGTCCGGTCATGGCATCATGCTGCAGGCTTTTCTTCAACTCGGCATTCTCACGATAATAGCGCGTGATATCCTGCAGGGTCCCATGCAATATGCGGCTGCCATCATCCTCTATCATCAGCGCATAGGTCAGACGGTAATAAAGCATCTGTCCCTGCGGGGAAAGAACACGCATCAATATCTGCTGCGACCTGCGCCGCCGGGCCTGCCGGAATGGATATAACAGCAGGAACAAAAGATGCTTCTGAAACCGTTTCCTGTCATCATCCGGCATGAATTCCGCCTCGGCCAGGAACTGGCCGATTCCCTTATGAGGCAGGTGGTACGGCAACATATCCTGCAGCGCCTCATCATATATGAACAAGTCATCTTTGATTCTCCACTCAAAGGAGAACAGCTTGCTCACCATCGCACACGTCCTGTAGATTTGTACAAGGTCCTCCATTTTACTCACCGTTCCGCATTAGTTACATCTTGTTCTATAAAAGATTATAACATATATAAATTATTCCTACAACTATTTCCCCGTGTATATTATTATTGCATAGTGATAGGATACCACCTCTACCATGAACAATACATAAAAGAAACGGCACCACTCGATCCAACACTTTTTATGCACTTCAAAATGCTACATACCCTCGGAATATATGGGTAGGTGGCGTTTGTTTACTTATGGAACTGTTAGAAAGTAGGATGATAACACTATTATTCATTTTTGCCAGCGAAATCTGAGGCAGTTAGCGAATTACATCCTTAACCTTCGGAAGAAATCCATTTACCAGTATAGTATAATCAAAACATGAGAATGCTGAAAGAACGGAATCCTCACTATGACAGAAGATGAGATGTGGCAGGCCTTGGTAGCCTGCGACAAGAACTACGATGGAAAATTCTTCTATGGCGTGAAGAGTACGGGCGTATTCTGCCGCCCGTCCTGTGCCTCCCGGACGCCGCTCCGCAAGAATGTCGTTTATTTCCATACCGCCAAAAAAGCCATGGACGCCGGCTTCCACCCCTGCAAGCGGTGCTGCCCGGACCTCCTTGTCTTCGCACCAGCTCTGGACATCGCCAGAAAAGCGAAAGAGATCATGGACAGCGCCTATAATGACAGCTCGCTGCTGGCACAGAAAATGAGCCGCATCGGCCTGACCCGGCGCCATCTGGACGAGATATTCAAAGATAATTATCAGGAAAGCCTCAAAGTCCATCTGAGCAAAGTGCGCTTGCCAAGGGAGTCCCGATCTCTGACACGGCCTTCGCCATCGGCATGGGCAGCCTGTCCGGATTCTATTCATTTTTCAAAAAAGAAACGGGCATGACCCCGGCGGATTATCAGGGCCATCGCCATGCGAAAGGAGTCTCCCCAATGTATCATACGTTCTATCAATCACCGATCGGCACGCTGGCTATCCGCTCTACCGATGAGGCTGTCACCGAAATATCTCTGCTGACAGAAGAACCAAAGGAATCACCACGGGAAAATCAGCTGACCCGGGACTGCAAGAAAGAACTAGCCGAATATTTCCAGGGGAAACGGAAAACATTCACGGTTCCTTTAGCACCAAAAGGGACTGTCTTCCAGCAGAAAGTCTGGAAGGCAGTCCGTGAAATCCCGTATGGCTGCACGCAGACGTATGGCGAGATTGCTGAAAAAGCCGGCAGTCCCAAAGCCTATCGTGCCGTCGGCATGGCGAATCACCAGAACCCGATCCTCATCCTCACACCCTGCCACCGGGTCATCGGCAGCAACGGCAGCCTCACGGGCTACGCAGCCGGTATCGACAATAAGCGATATCTGCTGGAACTGGAAAAGAAGAATAAGGAGTAATCACAGTGAATGAATATTTTCCCTACGGTGAAAAGGAAATCGCTTACCTGAAGAAAAAAGATAAAAAGCTCGGCGCTATCATCGAACTGCTGGGTCATCCCGAGCGGCCGGTCATCCCGGACCTCTTTTCGGGCATCGTCAATTCCATATTGTCCCAGCAGATTTCCACCAAGGCAGCCGATACGGTATGGGAGAGGTTCAAAGAAACTTTTTCCCCGATCACCCCTGAACACCTGGAAGAAATCCCCGACGAAACCATGCAGGCATGCGGCACGACATTCCGCAAGGTCACTTACATAAAGAATATATCCCATCTGGCCGCCGACGGGAAAATCAGCATGGAAGATCTCGCCGCTTTGCCAGATGATGCATTCTGCACCGAGCTGGCCAAGCTCCCGGGAATCGGGAAATGGACCGCGGAAATGCTCCTCATCCACTCCCTGCTCCGCCCCGATGTCCTGAGCTATGGCGACCTAGCGATCCTGCGAGGACTCCGCATGGTATACCGCCACCGCACGATCACGAAAGAGCAGTTCGAGCGCTATCGGAGACGCTACTCCCCCTACGGCACGACAGCCAGCATCTACCTGTGGCGCGTTTCCGCCGGTGTCATCCCCGACCTCACCGACCCTGCAGCCCGTACAGCAAAGAAAAGAGCATGAGGAAGACCTGACGATGGACAGCATCATATGTTTATCCCCAGAACAGAACTGTTCTGGGGATTTTTCGATGCAAACAAATGATCAGAAGCCAGTCGCCTGACGTTTTTTGCGGCGCTCCTGCTGGCGGCGCCGGCGGGCGCCGGTCTGCTCATCGATGCGGAATACATAGGCCATGACCTCGGCTACCATGCGGTAGAGCTCCGGCGGTATCTCGCGATCGATCTCGAGGGCCATCAGCATATTCACCAATGTCTTGTTCTGATAGACAGGTATCGTGTTCTTCTGGGCCGCTGCCATGATGTTCTCTGCCACATGGCCCCGGCCTTTGGCGATGACGCGCGGGGCTTTATCCTCTTGTTGATTATAGCGCAAAGCTACCGCTTTCTTCTCCACCTGCGGATCCGTCTCTGGTTCTTCCGGCGGCCGTTGCGGCTGCCGACGCTTATTGTATGGCATATCCTTTCACCAACTCTTCATCCGTAAATATATTAATTAAATTGTAACGCAGTTATCCAACTTTTACCAAAGAAAAGTAAGTATGAATCGTATTTTTCTGCGTATTTGCTGTCAACCAGCCGTCGTGACCTTAAAATCCTTCAGTTGCAATTTCGTATCCTGCAGGTTCTGACGGATCTCATCCGATACCTGACGGAATTCGTAGGCGCTCTCGGGGTCAGAGAAGAACACGCGCATGTCGACTTTCTGCTCATCGTATATGCGGCAGGTCAGCTCGACCGCCCCGATGTTCGCCGTCAGCATGCAGACGCGGAACCAGGTTTCCTTTTCTGTCGAGCCCGTTGCTTCGTTTTGCTTCTCCTCATTATAGACATGGATATAGGACGGATAATTCACGGGGCCGGTATCGCCCTCACCCATGTACAGCGGTATCATGAATGACAGTGATCGCTGGCCGGGCTGGACGGCATTGTCGCCCTCCATGGCGCTGCGCATCGATGTCACGAAAGCACTGATATCACGGCCGGCCTTGTGCAGCTGGCGCGGACTCATGCGCCGTACAGCTGACATATCGCAAAGCTGCATGAACGCCCATACGCGTGGCAGGTCCGGCAGATTGTTCTGCAGCGCGGCCTGCTGGACTGAGGCCGGCACATTCTGCTGGCAGACGCGGATAAGCCGTTGCAGGGCCTGAGCGTCGCCATCTTCCATCACCGGCTGTCGCGAGCTGGCTGCCTGCTGCAGGAGCTGGGTATCCTGCGGCGACAGACGCCCGCTGTCATTCTTCAGCAAGAGCTGCGCCAGATCCTTCAGCGTATGCATCGTCTGCGGCGTATTCTCCAACGTCTGGCTCATGAGCTGGGCCTTGGCCTGACGCATGGCTGAGCGCTGCGGTCCATCGGTCGTCTGCATGCGCTGCTGCAGCTCGGCCAGTGTCGGCTGTTGAGGCTCTGCATTCGTGGCTTGTTCCCTAGCGGTGGCGGTGCCGTTTCCAACCGTCCCTTCGCGCTCTGACACCACCTGACCAGCTACAGATGCCTGTTTCTGGCTGACGTCTGCACCGGTCGGAGCCGCCGTTGTCTGCTCAAGCGTACGAGCCGTCTGAACGGCCTGCGTCGATGACCGTGATGCCGCCTCACTGGATGACGGTGCTGATGACAGCTGCTTGCCTGCCAGTGCTGTTTCTGGTGACGACGTGGCCTGGCCAGCCAAATTGCTTCTCACTGTCTGCGCTGTTCCATTGTTCCGGCTATCCGCCTGCGCCTGCGCGGTCACATTGCCTCGGCCATCCGCCAGCGTCTGCGCTTTCCCGGTGCTCTGGCCGTCAGACGGCACCTGCACCTCAGTCGTCGAAACCGGAGCTTCTGCTGTCTGGCCTCCAGTGCCCGGCAGACCTGCTCCGGCAGTGTTAGTCAAAGTCGTACGGCTTCCCACATTGCCAGCCGTATTCACTTCTGCCGCAGCTGACTGCTCCGGCAGGGCCGTATCGGCCAGCATCGTAGCCGTGCCCGCTGTCTTCCCCGCGACCGTTTGTTCCGCCGTCTGTCCTGCCGCAGCAGGACTACTACCAGTACTCGGGATGTTGCTGCTGGTGCCGCTGAGGTTCGTCCCTCTGGCCGCTGGCGCCTGGGTTGCGTTCTCCGTCAGACGGGCAGCCGTTTCTCCCGCTTCCGTTCCGGCGCTCAGTGTTCCTTCCGTAGTACCTGTCTGCCCGGATGCCGTACTGGTGAAATTGTTCAGTTTGGCTTCCTGTGCAGCCAGCTGCGCCAGCTGACGCCGTACGATCTGCCCGGCCTCAGTCATACCACCCCCCGGACGCTGAAACGAGTACTGCCCGGCGAGGTTGTTATTCCCATAGCCATCCTGATAGGCGGACCAGCTGCGTGATTGCTGAGCTGCATTGCCGCCATATGGCTCCCCGGTATAGGCTGCTGCCTCAGGACGTGGCATCATATACTCCACAAGCTGGCGCAGGAAAGCCATTGGCTCCGATTTCTCTGCTGGCTGCATGACGAGCGTCTGCCCCATGGGCTGCAGTTCCTGCAGCAGCTGCTGCAGCTCCGGAGACAGGTTCTCAGGGGCATTGTTGTCCAACAGCTCGAATGCCGCCTTTGCCATGAGCACCGGCTCGAATGTGCTGCCCCCCGTCTCCGTGACCGTGGCTTTGAGATTCGTCAGCAAGGCCTGCATATCGCTGCTGATATCCACGGTCTGGCCCTTGTCCGCCATATGCCCCAGCTGGCTCAGCATGCGCGCCATCGTGCTCAGCTGATCGAGCGAGAAACGCTGGCTTTCCACCGAAGACCCGAGCCCCTGCGACAACGTCTCATCCATAGAGAACGCCTGCTGCAGCACATTATCGATCACCTGCTGCAGCTCCTGGGGCATTTTCTCTATAGCCTCAGTCTCGGCACCGGCTATTTTCGACAATACACCTGCCATGTCGCTGACGGCGTTCTGGATGCTGACATTCGTCTGCGGACTGAATCCGGAGGTAGCGCTGCCAACCTGTCCCCGGCTTTTTACCGATTCCGTCCCCTCGGTTCGCTGGGGCTGGGATACGGGGCGTATCCCTATAGACGTCGACTCGACCGGCATATCTCTCACTCACCTTTTCCATCAATATCCGCGCATCATCGATTTGATTGGCTCGAACGAGCGGCGATGAATCGGACACGGTCCATACTTCCTTATCGCGGCTATATGCTCGGCCGTACCGTAGCCCTTGTGCTGGGCAAAGCCATACTGCGGATATTCCTTATCGTATTCATCCATGAGCCGGTCACGCGTGACCTTGGCTATAATCGAGGCTGCCGCTATCGAGGCCGATTTGGCATCCCCTTTTATGATGGCATGCGTAGGCACATCGAGTCCCTCGAGCTCGACCGCATCGATGAGCACAGCCTGTGGCGCCGGATTCAGAGCGAATATCGACTCATACATACCGTTCATCGTCGCCTGAAGGATATTCACGCGGTCGATCGTAGCAGCATCAACGAGCGCCGTGCCTATGGCTACCGCTTTCTCCTGAATCTCATCATAGAGCTCCGCCCGCCGCTCCGGTGAGAGCTTTTTCGAGTCATTCAGATGCGGGATATAGCAGTCGTGCGGCAGAATGACGGCCGCTACGGATACCGGGCCAGCCAAAGGGCCGCGTCCGGCCTCATCAACGCCAGCTACGAGATTCTCACCGACCACCCAGCACTCCCGCTCATACGCATACAAAGCCGCCACGCGGGCCCGCTCCTTCTGCTCACGCTCATAGCGGCGCACGAGCCGCTGCACCCCCTGCCGCTTATCCGCGCGGCAGGCAGCCACGAGTTCCTCGGTCGCGCCCGCAGCATAAAGTCCCTCTATATCTTTTATCGACAGATTCGCTAGTTCGTTCAACTTTTTCTCTCCCCAAATATGAGCTCGGCCACCGCCCGGCAGCACGGCATCGGCATGCTGGCGCCCAGTCGCTGAATACGGTCACTCGACGCCCTTGCCGGACTCCGCCGGCTGTCCCTCAGCTGACGGCTGCCCCTCGGGCGCCTGCTTCACGTCCGGCACCGCATCCAGCGTAACGAGCCCGAGCTTGCCGGAACGGAATTCATTGAACACCACGTTCTGTGCTTTCTCGAGGTCGACGACGCCGCCTTTCACGAGGCAGCCGCGCTTGCGTCCCACGAGCTCCAGCAGCTCGACACCGCTCTCCGGCAGCTCGTCCTTTATCTTGAACCGCTCGATCAGCCGCTCCGGATAGTGCTCGCGCAGCACGGTGAGCAGCAGCTCCGCCACCTGCTCGCGATCGATGATATCATCGTTGATGGCACCCGTGAATGCCAGTTTCAAGGCCACGAGCTGGTCCTCGAATTTCGGCCACAGTATGCCCGGCATATCGAGCATATCGAGATTCTTTCCGATGCTGATCCACTGCTTCGCGCGCGTCACGCCCGGCCGGTTCTCCGTCTTCGTGCGCGCAGCCCCGGCCAGGCGATTGATGAGCGACGACTTGCCGACATTCGGTATGCCGAGTATCATGCAACGTGCCGCACGCGGCCGTCCGCCTTTGCTCACCAGCTTATCCGTCCAGGGACGAGCCAGCTCGCAGGCCGCGGCTACCAGCTGCTTCATGCCGCGCCCTTTGACCGAATCAATCGCCACGGCCCGCACACCCTGCGCCTGGAAATAAGCAATCCATCGCTTCGTCTGCTCCCGATCCGCCAGATCTGATTTATTCAAAGCGATGAGCCGCGGCTTGTCCTTTATGATCTCCGCCAGCATCGGATTCGCCGAGCTGGCCGGTATCCGCGCATCCCGCAGCTCGATGACGATGTCGACGAGCTTCAGATTCTCCTCGACGAGTCGCTGGGCCTTCTTCATGTGACCGGGGAACCACTGAAGGCTTGGAATATCCATCTTATCGTATCTATTCATATTTTCTATAACCTCTCTAACCCTTGATTTTATGCTAATTTCTAGGACTGATTGCTTATAATCGGCGGGCATGTTCATAGCATGCCCGCCTTCTATTTTACTCTATCAACCCTGGATTGAAAAGCCGTTCATTTCGTACCGGCTCTATGTGTTGTAGCTTTATCAATCATCTATTACTCCCTTCCCGCATCTCGCGCCACACTATCATTGCGAGTGTGGTATACTGTCTTTAGCGACATGAATCAGCACGAAAGGAACGATACATCATGAAGAAATCAATATTGACCATGGCAATCTGCGCCATGAGCACGATGATGCTGGGCACTGCGGCAGCGGCACCGGCGAGCACTGCGACACCGACAGCTGCCACAGCGAAATCCGGCTCGACCGAGCTGGCTGTGACGCCGGAGGTAAAGAAGCTCAACGGCTATGTACCGGGCGCACGGGTAGTGAAATACGATATCACGAACAAGCAACTGCTCGACAGCATCTCGCAGGTCGTCTATAAGCAGGTCGTCGAGCGCGACATGCTCACGAAACTGCACATGGATATCCTGCGCGACCGCAATACGAAGAACAATCCGGCCATCGTCTACTTCCCCGGCGGCGGCTTCACCACAGCGAACGAAGGCAAGGATCTCGAGCTGCGCACGCGACTCGCCAAGGCCGGATTCGTCGTCGCTGCTGTCGAATACCGTGCCGTGCCGACGAAATTCCCGGGAATACTCGAAGGATGGCAAGGCAGCCGTACGCTATCTGCGCGCCCATGCGGCTGAATACGGCATCGATCCGGCGCGCATCGGCGTCATGGGCGACAGCGCCGGCGGCTACCTGACCGAGATGATGGCCACGACGAACGGGGAGCGGAAATACGATGTCGGAGACAATCTCGATAAAAGCTCCGATGTGCAGGCCGCCCTCTCGCGCTATGGCATATCCGATGTGAGCTGCATCGGCGAGGGACTTGGTCAGGATATCGCAAAAGTCCATGCCTCACCAGCCTCGACCGAGTCACTGCTCGTAAATGGTCCGGCTTTCGGCAACTTTGCTGGTGCCGGCGTACTCGAGACCCCCGAGAAAAGCCGTGAGGCCAGCCCGATCGGTCATGTCGATGGCAGCGAGCCGCCGATGGCTCTCTATCACGGCTCAGCCGACGTCGTCGTAAGTCCCTGGCAGAGCGCACACCTCTACGAGGCCCTCAAGAAGAAGGGTGTCGACGTCACCTACACACTCGTCGAAGGAGCTCATCACGGCGATACCCCCTGGTACCAGCCGGCCTTCATGCAGGAAGTCATAGACTTCTTCACTGCCAAGCTGGGCCAGCCGGGCGGCGAAAAGACGAACAGCGGGATCAATTACTGATAGCAAAGCCGTGCGACGCCCTTGACCGGATTCACTTCTGGTTCACACAGCGCGCCGCTGTTGCCTGCGGGGCCGATATGATTGCGCAAAAAGCCATTATGTTGCAACTCCTCATGCAACATAATGGCTTTTTTCTATATGCGTATGATCAAGCCTCTATGTCAGACGGCCAGACGCTCCTTCGCTGCGTTTTTTTCATCGGCCTCGCGCATGCGGCTGACGAAGTTTGCCGTCAGGCGGAACTCGACGCGGGATATGCTGCTGGCCGCAGCCGCCTCGATAAAGGCATGATCCCCCAATGCCCGGGCAATCTCTGCCGGGTTGGCCGCTATATCGACATCGGCCAGATAGCGCACCAGTACGCGATAATCAGCCGTATCAGCCTCGACCTCAGAGCCCTCCGGCGTATAGACGAGCATGGACGGCTCCTCTTCGGTGCCGGTGAATACGAGCACGCGGTCAGCGCCTATGCCCTGATGACGGTCAGCCAGCAGACGGATTCCTGCCGACTGCGGCATGTAGCCGGTATCATCACTTGCATTGAGCATCATATATTCCTTACCGTTCACTGTATAGCTGAAAGCCTGCATCATAGCGGCCGCCTCCCTTTCTGTTTGTGGTTCCATTATAGCAAGCATCTTATCGCATAGAAACGAGAAAACTGCCCTTCATATTGCAAAAAATGCTCAAAACGGTTATAACATATATATCCATGTATATGCTGGGCTGAAGCATGTCCCACTGGGCATGATGCCCGATGTACCGTACACTTTCTGGGAGACAACTCATGGACACTTACGAGAAAAAAGGCTACCTGCTACGCGATTTCCGTGTGTTCCGCCTGACGGACAAGAAACTCGCGCCTATTCCTTTCCATTATCATGATTTCCACAAGATCATATTGTTCCTGAGCGGCAATGCGGAATATATCATCGAGGGCCGCACCTATCCGCTCGCTCCGCGCGACATCATATTCGTGTCAGCCGGCGAGATCCACCGCCCCGTGCTCCACCCCGGGGCAGAATATGAGCGCATCGTCATCTACATCGCACCGGCATTCCTTGAGCGCTGCACGCGTGGCGAGGACGATCTGTCCCTGTGCTTCCGCGAGGCCCGCGCTCATGCGAGCGTCATGCACGCCGGCACGGGGCTCAGTCATGACCTGCTTTTCCATATGGAGAAACTCGAGCGCACCGCCCATGCCTCGGGCTTCGCGAACGGTCTCTATACCGAGATCCTGTTCATCGAGTTCATGATCCTGCTCAACCGCGCCCTGCTGGCCCACGAACTTGGCGAACTGCACGTCTCTACCTATGACGAAAAGATACAGGCCGTCATCACCTATATCAATGCCCACCTCGATGCTGACCTCTCTATCGATCTGCTGGCCGAAAAGGCTTATCTGAGCAAATATTACCTCATGCGCAAGTTCAAGCAAGAGACCGGCTACAGCATCCATCAGTACATAACGAGCAAGCGCCTGCTTGCAGCCCGTCACCTGCTAGCCAGTCAGGAGCCGATTACAGACATCTGCTACAGCTGCGGTTTCCGCGACTACTCCACCTTCTCCCGAGCCTTCCGATCCCAGTTCCACATGACGCCAAAAGAATGGCGCGAGCGGATGGGCTGAGGCTCAGCGGCGCGCTACGCGTTGCAGGACAGTGAATTCGCGCGAGCCGCAGCTGCACTGCAATTCGCCCCGCAATGCGCTCTTGATCGCCGGCCCCTTGCGTTGATAGTACCAGGTCGCACCGCATTTCTTGCATTTCAGCTGATATTTCGCTATGGCTGCCGTGAATCCTTTCTGCTCGCGCTTATCCCGCGCGGACTGCCTCGTACCCGTTATGCCGTAGTGCCCCGTCAGGCGCTCGATGCGTGCTGCCATGCCGTTGAACTGCGGGCCATGATTCATACAGCCCGGTATCGTATGAACATATTCATGCAGGATGATGCTATCGAGGTCGAAGCCATGGAAGGCCGCGCTGGAGAGACTGAGCCGGAATTCGCCTGTCCGGCGGGACTGTTGGCAGCGTCCGAGATAGTTCAGACTATCCGTAAAGCGTATGGACGTGAATGGCCGCACAGGAAACCCATGCTGCACCAACACCTGATACCAATATTTCACCTTATCAATGGCAGCCTCGCCCTCCGCCCGGGTCAGATACGCCATGTTATCACCTCTGCTCTTATTATCGATCACTCAGACTCCTGCCATTACACGTGGCAGTCAAAAATCGTGCGGCTGCAGCACAGTAATCCGTGCCGTAGCCGCACGATTCATATTTTCAGCCCCCATAAGCACGCAATGTCTCGCGTACGAAGGCCTGACAGGCAGGGCCGGTGCCGAGATCCCAAGGCTCGCGATTCAGCAGGATACTGTTCGAGATGATGCGGATGGCGAGGAAAGGGACACCGAAGGACTGCGCGATCTGCGCCACGGCGTCGCCCTCCATCTCCTCGCAGGCCGAGCCGTAGAACTCGTGCAGGAACAGCACGCGGTCGACCGCGCAGTTCCAGCTGTCAGCGGTGCCGATGGTGCCAGTGATGACGCGTCCCTTCGTGTAGCTCCCGGCCGCCGCCTGTGCCGCAGCGAGGAGATCTGCATCGGCCGCATGATAAACCTCTTGCGTGAACTTCTCCTGCGCTGCATCCCAGGCAAAGACGCCGAGCTTCTTCAAGTCCTCCATAGGCGCTCCCGCACCTCTCGCACGGTAATGCGACTGCCAGGCAGATTCGTTCACGGTACGCGCTCCGAGCACGATATCGTAGACCGCGAGCTCGGGATCGTGTGCCCCCGCCGTTCCCTGACTGATGATGGCCGTCGGATGGTAGCGCTCGATGGCGAGCGCCGCGAGAGCGGCTGCATTCGCCATGCCCCACTGCGTCTCGCTCACGATGACCGGCCGCCCATCGAGCAAGCCCCGCACGCAGCGCCAGGGCCCGAATGGCTCCTCGCTTCTCTCCGTCATATTCTCGATGAGATACCCGGTCTCGACCTCCATCGCTCCCTGTATCACAATCGGCCGCTGCCTGTCCATCCCCATGTCCTCCTCGTCTTCGCCTTCCAGGTATGGTTTCGCATTTACCCTGATTTATCAATTCATAATAATACATAAAATTGGCAAAGTCAACCAAGCTGAAGCAACCTGGCCTGCAAGATCACGACTACATCATTTGCCTTTCATCACAAAATTATATATAATTATGTGTAGAAAATCACAAAATTATGTATAAAAAGGTGATACTATGAAACGTCTCGCTATGAATCAGCTACTTGCCTGGAAAAATTCATCATATCGCAAACCATTAATCCTAAAAGGCGTGCGCCAGGTCGGCAAGACCTGGCTACTGAAAGAATTTGGGCGGCAACACTATAAGAATACGGCCTACTTCAACTTTGATGAAAATCCCGAGTATCGCGACTTTTTCCGTGCAACGAAAGACATACACCGCCTCGTGCCAAATCTCACCCTGGCAAGTGGACAGGACATCCAGCCAGGCACGACGCTCATAGTCTTTGATGAGGTGCAAGAATGTCCCGAGGTAATTAATTCACTGAAATACTTTCATGAGAACGCTCCTGAGTACCATGTTGCTGCAGCCGGCTCACTGCTTGGCATCGCACTTGCGCAGCCTTCATCCTTTCCCGTCGGTCAGGTAGATTTTCTCTCACTCTACCCAATGAATTTTCTCGAATTCCTGATGGCGACAGGCAGTGAAAACCTCGCCACCTATCTGATGCAGATAGACACTCTGAATCCTATCCCCACGCCCTTCTTCACGCTGCTTACGGAAAAGCTCAAGATGTTCTATATCACTGGAGGTATGCCTGAGGTCGTGCGCCAATGGGTCGAAACGCAGTCCGTCGAACGCATCCAGCTAACGCTCGAAAATATCATAGACGCCTATGAACGAGACTTCGCCAAGCACCCTGAACCACGCGAATTTCCGAAACTTTCCCTCGTATGGCACTCCCTCCCCTCTCAGCTGGCCCGCGAAAACAAGAAATTCCTCTACAATACTGTGAAACCAGGTGCCCGGGCTCGTGAATATGAGAGTGCGCTAGAATGGCTCGTAAATGCAGCACTCGTCTACAAGGTATACCGTATCAAGAAACCGGGACTGCCTCTCGCAGCCTATGATGACCTTGGCGCCTTCAAGCTGTATCTCGCTGATGTCGGCGTCCTGCGCCGCCTCGCACGGCTCGACCCTACCATTTTCCGTGAAGGTCCGCGCTTATTCACCGAATTCAAAGGCGCTCTCACTGAAAACTTTGTCCTGCAATCACTATTACCTCAGCTCGATGTCACACCCCGTTACTGGTCGCAAAACAATCCCCCCTATGAGGTAGACTTCATTATCCAGCGGCAAAATGACATTATCCCCATCGAAGTTAAATCTGACACAAACGTACGTGGCAGAAGCATCCGAAAGTATACCGAGCTTTTCCGCGACCATACGAAACTGCGTGTCCGTTTCTCCCTCTGCAATCTCCATTATGACGATGATCTGCTGAACATCCCCCTTTTTCTGGCTGACCGAGCTGATGCCCTCATCGGCCTGGCGCTTGGCACCTGACATCAAGCAGTTCAAAAAACGCGGCTGCAGCACTATCACAGTGCCGCAACCGCGCTTTTTTCTTAGTTCTGTTGAATATATCAATATCATCCCACATACTATCTCCCTCATGTAGCATCAATCAGAATGTACCGATAAACGCCTGCATTCAGGAATAAATGTCCCGCCGGTGCCCGATGTCGAGCATCAGTATGATGACTTTCTCATCTTGTATATCGGCAATCAGGCGATAGTCGCCGACACGATAGCGCCACTCGCCGCTGCGATTCGCAGTCAATCCCTTGCCATGCAGGCGGGGATTCTCGCATCCTTCGAGATTCTTGCGAATCCAGCCGAGTATGAGGGCCGCTGTGTGACGATCCATCTTTTTCAGAGCTTTCCTGGCTGACACTGTGAAGAGGACATGATACTTCATGCGAGCCCCAGCTCCTTTTCGACCTCATCAAGGGTGAATGTCTCCGGATTGGCCTGATACTCCTGCATTGCTTTCTTATAGCACTTCATATCATAGTCATCTTCGATATGCTCCATCACCGACTGCCGGATGAGCTCAGACATCGAGATCCCATTCAGCTCCGCAAATTTGCGAAAAAGCGTCGCATCGGCTTCATTCAAACGCACAGAAACGGTCATCGCAATCTCCTCCTCTCTGTAATACATTGTAATACACAATTGAGGCAAAGTCAATCAGCGGACAGTCCGCTGACAGCAAAACGCCATATCTGCGCCAACGCCCTGGTATGGCGTTTTTTGCTGCCATCTTTTATACCATCATTTCTTTCCGTTTATCTAGAGTTTACGTAACTCTGCTAGAATAAAAATAGAAATACATCACAGGGAGAAAGATTATATGAAGAAATATTGGTGGCTCATAGCCATAGCTCTCGTCGTCTTCTTCGACAATGCGCAGCTGGCTGTGACTGACCCCGTCGAATCGAACTACACATTGACAGCCAAAGAAATGCTGGCTGCCGGTGACTATATATCGCCGCGCATCTATGGGAATTACTGGTATGACAAGCCGATCTTCTTTTACTGGGAACTCATCGCGGCCTTCAGCGTCGCAGGAATATCCGACGCAGCTGCCCGCTTCTTTCCGGGCGTGTTCGCCCTGCTGAACCTCGTCCTGACGTACTACTTCGGCCGTCGGCTGTTCTCAGAGCGTCTGGGCCTCCTGGGAGCCATCATCAGCGGCAGCTCGGTCATATTCTACTACCTGTCAAAAGCCGTCATCACGGACATGACCTTCGTCTTCTTTATGAACTGCGTGCTGCTCACCTTCTATCGCGGCTACACCGGTCAGCAGCGTCGCTGGTATCTGGCTTCTTTCTTCTTTGCGGGGCTGGCCGTCCTGACGAAGGGGCCCATCGGCATCCTCCTGCCGGGGCTCATCATGCTCATCTTCCTGATTTCCGAGCGCCGTCCGCGCGAGCTCCTGCATCTGCAGTGGCCGCGATGATGCGACGCTCGAGCGTTGCTATCACTGGCATTACCACTGGCAGGACGAATACGCCTCCGCCTGCAGCACCGCCACCCACAAGCTGCTCCAGCAGCTCAGCATAAAGCTCATCTCCTACAACGACCTCTGATTTACAGAATAACTAAGCAGCGGCAGGCACGATTCCGGAATGGAGCGTCGTTGTTTGGCGTGAAGAAATCAAATTTTTCCCTATCAAGCATTCCCGCGGAAAGTACTTTCGTTCAAGCGCAGCGCGTTTAAGTACTTTCAA
>CACXCN010000028.1 GCA_902766095.1 uncultured Selenomonas sp.
TACTTTACAGGAACCAACATGGCTTTTCAATAGCAAATTTCAGTCAGGGGCAGGGCATTCACCCACAATCATGCCCGAAGCCTCAAAAATTTTTTTGAAAAAATTCAAAGCGATAATTGACAACGTATTTTAAAGAAAGCCATTGCGAAGTAGGTTCATAATAAATGTATATAAATGGGAGAAAATAATGAGTAGAGAAAAAATTGGAATATTATCGGGGAAATTTTCGATAGGTCTATTATCTCATATATATGCATTTTACGAAATGGGAAATAAGTGTAATTTTGAGTGCTATATGATTCTTGCAAATGGGTATAGGAAATTTATCGATGTAGATAATGAACGAAAAAATATCATATACATCAATCCAATTTATAAAATACATTTGCCTAAACTTGATTGCTTAATAATATATAATATATCGTATATTGATAATATCATAATAGATAAAATAAGGAAAAATAAACTCGCCAAGGTAATTTTTGTATACCATGAGCCGTGGACAACATGGAAAAAAGAATTAGTTAGAGAACATACTCCTATAAATATCATAAAGGCTATAGGAAGACACTACTTGGCCAATAGAATTCTGAAGAAAGCAGATGAAATATGGCTACCATCTAAGCATGCTAGAGAAATATTTACCCAATATTATGGAGAAAAGTATCAATATGCAGAAATACCTCTTATATTTTTACGAGAAAAAAGTAACGGTAATGAGGACAGAAAATATTTTTCTTACATAGCTACGGTATCGTATCAAAAACGATTTAAGGAATTTTTAGATTTTATCGCATATGCATCAAAGAGAAATAAACAGCTTAAATTTCTGATTGCGACAAGATCTAATATAGAGAAATATCTAACCAGAGAAATCAAACATATGATAGATGCTGGATGTCTTGAAGTACATCATGGTAGAGAATTATCAATCGCAGAAATTAACTATTATTATTCTGTGACATGGTGCAACTGGTTATTATACAGATCATCTACCCAGAGCGGAGTATTTGCCAAAGCATGTATGTTAGGGACGCCATGCGTGGTATCTGATTTACCAGCATTTACTGAATATGTTAAAAATAAAGATCAAATTATCAGAATGGATGCATCTAACGAAGAAATTTATTCGAAAATCATGATGATAAAAAACAATCTTACTTGCGAGATAGAGCAAGCAAAAAAAATTTACTGCAAGAACTTTTCAATTGATGCGAATGCGGATTTATTTAAAGAAAGGATAATAAATGTCATTAACGGATGATACGATATATGTAGCTTTTTCTGTAAAGGATTTGACGGGTAATTATTGTATGTATGCAGGTGCAGCAATCAAATCATTGCTCCTACATAATTCTAATAAAAAAATCGTAATTTATATACTTAATGATGGGAAAATTACAGATCAAAATATAAAATATTTTCATGAAATGACAAAGGGGATTAATGCAGAAATCAATTTTATTACTGTTAAAATTGATAATAAGATACGAAACATGAAAATGATAGTAGAGGGCTTCTTATCTGAGGGGGCTCTTTACAGGTTATTAATAGCAGATTATTTACCAAAATATATAAATCGTATTTTATATTTAGACTGCGATGTAATAGTTGATGGTGATATAACAGCATTATTCTCAATGCAATTAGATAAATCTGTAGCTGCAGTGAAGGATTCTGGGATAATTAAGAATTACCGTATTATGAAAAAAAACATGGCACTGTTCAATCCTGATAGATATTTTAATTCAGGAGTCATTGTGATGAATTTGCATAAAATAAGGCAGGAACATAATCTTCTTTTAGAATGCAATGATTATCTTAATAAGTTCCCTAAAGATCCTTTTTCAGATCAATCAGCATTAAATTATGTATTCAAAAATGATTGCAAATTTATATCAGAAAAATATAATAAATTTCCAAGTAGAGAGAGCCGACCGGGAGATGCTATTATTTGGCATTTTAGTGGCGCAAACAAACCATGGAAGACAAGATTTTCCAGTATAGATAAAATATGGTGGCATAATTTACGATTGTCTCCATGGGGGAGTGATGTAAATAAGCTATTTGACCTATATTCAAAAATAGTTGATCCACTGGATTATGCATTGCTTCATTATCCATCAGGTTCAAAAAGGAGTTTTTTTAAAAATGTTTTCAAGAGAACAATTTACGAGATCAAATTGATAGGTAATAACTATTTCTTCTGAAAATAAAGGTGGAAATGAAAGATGGTAGTTTATATCACATTTTTATTATTTTCTACCCTAATGGTCTTTATAAATAAGATTACAAGACGCTATTATTCGCTAAATAGTTTAATTTATTGGATTGGCGGAATATATTTAATTTTCATAGCTGGTTCAAGAGATGTTTCAGTCGGAATAGATACATCTAGCTATTATTCATACTTTAATAGAGATATTCCAATTGATGAAATTGCTGAGTATTATCATTATACGGGGCAACTATTTTGGTATATGATGTATTATGTAAAGGGGTATTTAGGAGATTATAGAGTCGTTGTTTATCTAACTTCGCTTTTAAGTATTGGCTTATTATTTTATGTTGTGAAACATAAATCATATTCCCCATATTTGTCCATGGTAATCTATATGGCTTTGGGCTTTTATGCAATAGGACTAAATATTATACGCGAGTATTTAGGGATTGCAGTTTACATGCTTGCGGTTTATAATCTTGCGAATGGAAAGAAGAAAAAATTTTTACTTATAACTACAATCGCTTTTTTTATCCATCCATCGTTAATTTTAGGGTACTTGCTTTATTTTGTATATGACAAAAAGATAAATATAAAAATTGTTACGTTATATCTTCTTTCGGGCATTACTCTTTTTATTTTTTTTAAAATCATCCTTTCAGTTGTAATAATGGCATTATATGGAGGAGATGAAGCTATATTATCGTTGTTAGGGGAAGACGGTGGCGGAAAACTTACATTTATATTATATATATTGTTGTTATTTGTTGCTACAGTATTGAAAAATGATATTATAAGTGTTGATAAAAATAATTTGATATATATACATATGATGTATATTGCGACAATTATTCAGTCAGCAACTTTTTTATTTCCAATAGCCAGTCGTGCTGCCTATATATACAGTATTGCACTGATAATATTGATTCCTAATATTATTCATTCAATTAGAAATGTGTATGCTCGTGTATATTCAACGGTTCTATTAGTACTAGTTTGCTGGGGAATGTACTTTTTGAAATTTTACAATTTGCAAGGAGCTTATCCGTATAAATTCTTCTTCTTATGAGGTGATAATAATGAATTATAGCTATAAAATAAAATTTATAGAAAATCTTGTCCCATATTTTAGGGAATTTGGCATAAAATTTTCAACTGTTTATCTTATGGATGCTATGTTAAAAAAATATTCCCATAGACATCATCATATTAGAAAATATCTGAGAAAGGATTTTGCAAATATAGATTTGGAAAATGATATACCTGAATGTAAATTGGCCGATGATTTTAATATATGGGTACTATGGTGGCAAGGAGAAGAGAAAATACCACCAATTATTAAAATTTGCTATACATATTTAATAAACCACTGTAAAGGATATGAGGTTAATCTTATTACTAAATATAATTATGACACCTATATAGATTTACCTTCAAATATTCTGAAGAAATTTAAAAATGGAAACATGACGATAACAGATTTTTCTGATATATGCAGATTAGCATTGTTAGATAAATATGGTGGATTATGGATTGATAGTACGGTTTTACTCACGGATGATATTATAAAATATCCATTGATTTATACTGAAAGATTTTTTTCTTTGAAATTTGCTCAAATGGATACATCTTTTTTTGAGGTTTCTTATGGAAGATGGTCCGTTTATTTGATGGGAAGCGCTTATATACATTATCCATTATATAATTTGGCACTTCGTATTTATTACAAATACTGGAATGAGCATGATATTGCAATAGACTATTTCTTAACCGACTTTATTTTTGATTATTTGTATGAACATAGCAATATGATTAAAGAAGATATTGATCATTTGCCAATTAATAATAAAAATCATTTGGAATTAGCACACATTATGGAAAATAAATACAATGAAACTTTTTATGAAAAATTGTTATCCGATTGTATTTTTCATAAACTTACTAGAAAACAGTCATGGGATTTTACAAATCAGGATACATTTTTGGGCCATATAATAAAAGATATGCCTAATGAAAAATAATATATGGAAGGATATAATATGGAAAAAAAGATAGTAGTTGTTCATTTTTACGATGTGTTAGCATACCCACCAGTAATAAATTTAGTAGATTGCTTGTTAGCAAATAATCAATATGTTACGCTTATATGCTTTAACGGAGACAGTTTGCCAGGCAGGATTTTAAATCATAAAAGATTTCGACTTGTAAATCTAAAGAATTTAAAGAATGAAAATATATTTGATTCTTTTAAAATAAAAAAATATCTTGTGACTACAGGTAGAAAATTAGTAGCAAAGGAAATGGAACATTCAGATATATTGTGGACTACTACGGACTATACTGTACGTTGGCTTGGTAAAATGGTTTTTAAATATAAGCATATTATGCAGTTGATGGAACTTATAAGATATTATCCGATAATTCCTAAAATAATGAAATACTGTAAGTTTAAGTATCCAATACAAAAAGTTGCTCAAAATGCGAAAAAAGTAGTTGTGCCTGAAATAAATAGAGCTTATATACAAAAAACATGGTGGAATTTAAACAGTGTACCATCTGTGTTACCTAATAAACCATATTATTTTCCTTTAGAAGAACAAGTACACGATGATAATATACAAGAAAAAATAGAATTAATTAAAAAAGATAAACGAAAAAAAATTTTGTATAGTGGTGGCATGTGGGGTGATAGAGACTTTTCTCAATTAATAGAAAGCATGAGTATTATTGGGAGTGAATATTCTTTATATTTTATGGGAATACTGCCAGAATCTTATAAGGATAAGTTTTATTCTATGATTGAAGGAAAAAATAATATAATTTATCTTGGATTATTTCCGGCTCCTCTTCATTTGCTATTATATAAATATGCCGATATTGGTGTACTACCATATAAAGCAGGAAAGTTTGATGACATAACATATCTATCAGAGCTTAATGCGCTCTATTGCGCACCAAATAAGTTGTTTGAGTATGCCGGCGCAGGACTTCCGATGATAGGTACAGATGTCTTGGGATTGCGTATGGCATTTGAAAAATATAATATTGGAGTATGTTGTTCAAAATTATCAGGTGAAGAACTAAAAAATGGAATAATCTATATTGAACATAATTACTTAGAGATGAAAGAAAATTGCAGAAAATTTTATGATAGCGTGGATCTAGATAAAATAGTTATGGATGTCATCGATATTTGATGAGATTGTTAAAGTAAATGCGTAAATCTATATAGGGATAATGGCATTTATGAAATATAATTTCACCATCAGTACTATAAAATTGGATTTATGCCTCGAACTTCTAGTCTAGATATTTTTACCATTGCTAATGCAGTCTTTCGTCCGGGAGCCATAGGCTACGCGCGTGGAAATCTCTCAAATAGAATGTTTCGTTATTACAATCTTTCAGCATAACTAGCATATTAAAAAGATTGCAGCTTTTGCTGCGGCCCTCTGAGAAGTCAGATAGAGAAAACCCATCATGCATGCCTGGTGTTATCGCCGTTGCGTATAGCTTTTGTAGGAAACGTCCAGACGAGGTATCATCAGGCGATTTCGGCGTCGTCCATCGACTCAGTGTAGACACGATCTATGACCATGGGATAGGCGAATTTGCTGATGAGGAACTTCTTGTCGTTCGACATTTCGAATTCGATTTTCAGAGTCTTAGTCATGTTCATTCATTCTTTCTGCTGATGCTTCCTTGCGGTTGACTGCTCTAGGCCTTCCTTGGCCAGAGATATCATAGGTGGTTGCTACGTGGCTTTTCCTGACCTGCCGGGACAGCCTTTGCTTAGGCGGCAGTGGCTGCGAGTGCAACGGCATTCGTGCGGGAGACGCTGGCGAGCGGATAGTCCTGCAGGCCGGCCAGACTCTGAGCGAAGGCATATACGTTGTCATCGCTGGCTGCGGGATTGATGTGTTGGATGGTGCGACAGACCGTGGTTTGCTTGCAGCCGCCATCCGTTGACATAAATTTCCGATTGAGCTTGCTGGTTTCATTATTGCATGTTGCCGTTTTTTCATGGCTGTCCAGAGATTCTTTCTTTGCTCGGCGGCGGTTACACTTATATACATGCGTTTTCGAGGGCTTTTTATCGGGGAAAAAATTTCAGTGATGAATATGCTATCAGGGGAAATTATATGTGAGAGCAGCGAGATGATGTTAGAAAAATGAACGATGGACAGATGCTTCAACTAGGGGAATATATTCTAAAACATTGCACATCAGCAGACGTTTAGGCGTGAGTGAACAGTTGCATAATGAGGCAGAAACAATGGATGTTAAAGACAATTTTCTTTATATAGTATTACGTGTATCAAATTGGTTTACAAACAGAATTATAGATTCATTTTTTAAAGTATATAACAAGAATAAGACTCCACTTATAGAACGTTTTTTCGCCAAATTTTTTAAAGCAATAAATTTTCTTTCTAGCCCTTATCGTAGATTGTTTAGATATTATATCTATGACATAGCTGATGAAATAGTTGATGAGGAATATCTTGAGGATGATATAGGCATAGTTATTCAGGGACCTTTGGCAAAAGAAATGACATTAATTACAGCGCTTAGATATAGACGGTTATGCCCATATGCTCCTATCGTTATATCGACATGGAAACAGGATGCGTTATTGTCAGAATCATTTAAGCAAATATGCACGGATAACAACATAGACATAGTTACAAGTATATTTCCAGATCAACGAATAAAATGGAACCTGAATTTACAAGTTACCACTTCTCATAATGGCGTTGAATATATTTGCAGAAAATATACTAAGCTGAAATATATTTTGAAATGTCGTACTGACCAAATTATTTTACGCCGTGATTTTCCATTTATATTGAAAAATGCTCTAGAAATGTTTCCTCCTATAGGTGATGCAGTAACTAGCAGAGTGGTTTTTTTAGGAGCAAGGAATTCATATAAATATACCCCATTTGATTTATCAGATTTTTTAATTTTTGGTGAAAAAACATATGTAAGGATGATGTACGATATACCTAAATTGGATATCAAAGAAAGACATGAAAAAATATTGTTAGACGTGAAGAATAAAATAAATGCGTATGAAAAAAATAATATTCGCGCTGTAAATATGTATGATAAAGAGAAAATAAAACAGTGGAGCAGGTTGAGCGCTACTTTTGATTTTCCAGAGATATATTTGGCACGCAATTTTTATAATAAAATTGCAGGTGATATTATAGCAGAAAGAAATATCCAAACATATTGGTCATTTTTGAAAAGGTATGCTATTATCATCGATAGCAACCTTTTAATGATGTATTGGCCAAAATATTTTGAAGGCTATAGGATTTTTAGCGCTTATATTCCTAATACTGGAGAATGTGGGGGCCTAGATTATGCAACATGGCTAGATATATATTTGCATTATGATGAAGCAACCGGATTAATAAGTGATTATTAAGAGAGTGGAGAGGGTATCAAATGCAATCTGAGCGTAAGACCATTCTGGAGAGCCTAGTGTCATTGTTCAGTATCAGGTCTCTAGATTATATACTGGCGTTCATCACCTTCCCCTTTCTGACACATATGTTGGGGGTAGAAAGATATGGCGCTATAGGATTTGCTCAGAGTCTGGTGCAGTATTTCGTCCTGATTGTATCGTATGGGTTCAATCTCACTGCCCCACGCGATATAGCGATGAATGCTAGTCGCGATGAGCGTGGAAATCTTTTCGTAGCCATATTTGGTGCCAAGGTAGTTCTCTTTTTTGTTTCAAGTGTTGTTTATTGGGGAATAGTGATTTTGGTGCCTTTTTTTCGTGTAGACTGGTCGATATATGCTGCCGTTTATATGATGATGCTGGGAGAGGTGCTTTTTCCGGTCTGGTTTTTCCAAGGCATTGAGAAAATGCGCTACATTACTTATTCTACTATAATCGCACGCATCATTACGGTTTCGGCCTTGTTGCTAGTGGTGCGCGGCCCAGAAGATGCATTTTGGGCAGCACTGTTTCAATCTCTGACAACGGTGATGGCTGGGGCGGTATCATTGGTTATCATCGGGAGAAACTATCGCTATGTCTTGCAAAGACCTTCGTGGAAGAGAATATGGCAACAATTGCATGATGGGTGGCAGATTTTCTTCTCCCAGATTGCAGTGAATCTATATACCGGCAGTAATGTTTTCTTCCTGGGGCTACTGACGAATAATACAGTCGTGGGCTATTTTACAGCCGCACAAAAACTGATGCTTGCAGCGAAAAGCATTGTAGATACGACAGCAAGTGCTATTTTTCCTCATACCAGTAAATTATTGGCAGAATCAGAGGAGAAAGCACATGCATTTCTGCAGGTATGGTTCCGTAGGTTATTTGCTATAGGATTTGTACTATCTTTTGTTGGCTGTGTAGCTGCTGGTCCTATTGTGCGGATTTTGGTTGGTGATGGGTTCGATGAGTCGATTACAGTCCTCAGGATTTTTGTCTGGATACCGCTTATTGTGACATTCACTCAGATTTATCTGATTCACACGTTGATACCGCATGGATGGACAGCCGAATATACTCGTATCGTCACGGTGTCAGCTATAGTGAATATGGTCATCATATTCCCCTTGATATTGTTGGCGCAGGCTGAGGGCGTAGCTGTAGCTATGGTGATTACAGAGCTGTATGTAGCCTTGGCGTCAATAAGAGCGGTGAATCGTCGGGGCATATATTATTGGCCGGGATTGTTGCGGAGAAGATAGGTAATTATTGAAGATGAAATGGATAATCATCATATGAGGAGGGATGTCGTTTGTTACGAGTTTTACTGATGGGATAATACAAGGAGGATGCTATATGCAGATTTTAGCGCACCGTGGTTGCTGGGGCAATCGTGTGCCACGAAATTCAGAGAAAGCCTTGCGGCAGGCGTTGGAAAGCGGCTTCGGATTTGAGTCTGATGTCCGGGACTATCAGGGACGCATGGTCATATCGCATAATATCGCAGATGAGACATCACCGAAGGCAGAGCAGATATTCAGCTGGCTGCATGATTTCGGTGACAGATATACATTCGCTGTAAATATAAAGGCGGATGGACTGAAGGAGATTCTGCGTGACTACGTGCAGAAGTATGAAATCGCGAGATATTTCCTGTTTGACATGTCAGTACCGCAGATGGTTGAGTTCGCCGATATGGGGCTGCGCTTCTTCACGCGCCGCAGCGAGGTAGAGCCGACACCGGTGATGCTGGACAAGGCGGCCGGCGTATGGATCGATGGTTTTTGGAGCACGGAATGGATTACAGAAGCCGTGCTGGCGGGCTACCTCGATGATGGTAAAGAGGTATGCTTGGTCTCACCTGACCTACATGGCAAGACCGACTATAGTATATTCTGGGATAGGCTCCGGGGCATGGACCTGGATATGAGTCATATGCTTCTTTGCACAGACCATCCGCTCGAGGCCAGAAAATTCTTTGAGGAGGGGTCGAATTGATAAAGGCAATCCTATTCGATATGGATGGCGTGCTCATCGATGCCAAAGATTGGCATTACGAGGCATTGAACAAGGCGCTAGGACTGTTTGGCTTGGGCATCAGCCGCTATGACCACCTGCATACCTTCGATGGTCTACCGACGAAGGTTAAGCTGAAGATGCTCAGCGAGCAGTACTATCTGCCGGAGGAACTGCATCCATTCATCAATCAGGTCAAGCAGAAATACACGATAGAGCTGACGAATGAGCGTTGCCGCCCGATGTTTCACCATGAGTATGCCCTGTCGCGCTTGCACCAGGCCGGCTACAAGATAGCGGTATGCTCGAACTCCATACGCAACACGATCGAGACGATGATGCGTCAGGCTGCGCTGATAGACTATGTAGACCTCATCGTGTCCAATCAGGATGTGAAGAAAGCTAAACCAGATCCGGAGATGTATCAGACGGCGATAGCGAAGTTCGGCCTGCAGCCCCGTGAATGCCTTGTAGTGGAGGACAACCCAAACGGCATAGCGGCTGGACGGGCAAGCGGAGCATACGTACTGCCGGTAGCTACAGTATATGATGTGAACTACGACAACATAACGCACACGATAGAGAAATGCGAGGCGGAGCATGATTAATGTACTGATACCGGCGATGGGGAAATCGCTATTCTTCAAGGAAAGCTACTTTCCCAAGCCAATGATAGAAGTGGCTGGCGAGACCATGCTTGAAAAGGTTGTAGACAACTTCAGGGAACTAGATGATCGCAATTTTATATTCGTATTCGACCAGAAAGACTGTGCCGAATTTCATCTCGATGAGGCGGCTAGGATACTGACGCAGCCCAATACAGATATCCTCGTACTAGAGAACCAGACTGCAGGGGCACTATGCACCTGCCTGATGGCGGTGAAATCAATAGACAATGATGTCCCATTGATAATAGCGAACTGTGACCAGATAATAGATGTGGATTATAGTGCAGTTGTCAGGTACTTCCGTGAGAATGAGGCAGTAGCGGGGACCATCACCTTTGACAGCATTCATCCGCGCTGGAGCTATGCCAGGGTAACGGACGGACAAATGGTAGAGGTCGCAGAGAAGAGACCTCTATCCAAGCATGCTATAGCCGGTTTCTATTACTACCAGCATGGCCATGACTTCGTAGAGGCAGCCAAGAAAGTCATACTGAAAGACAACAATTATAACGGCAGATACTACATATCCTCGACCATGAACGAGATCATACTGACCGGCGGCAAAGTAATGCCCTATGAGATAAGCCGCAAACAGTACCACTCGTTCTATTCACCGGACAAGATAAAGGAGTATGAAAGCAGTCAAAGGAGTACGATGGCATGAAGACAGCAAGGCTAAGTGAAATGAAGCGCGGCTGGTTTATAGGCGACTTCGAGCCCAGTCTGGACAGGACATGTGCGGTAGAGGTCGCAGTGAAAAGCTATAAGGCAGGCGAACACGAAGAAAAGCATTTCCATAAGATAGCCACCGAATATACTGTGATAATAAACGGGGAAGTAGAAATGTTTGGCAAAAGATTCGCAGCTGGCGACATAGTCGTATGCGAACCAGGCGACGCGACTGACTTTACGGCGATATCTGATGCGACCAACGTGGTCGTGAAGCTGCCTGGAGCTAGTCATGATAAATACATATGTGAGGAGTGAATGATTATGTTGAACATAGTTATACCAATGGCGGGGCGTGGCAGTAGATTCGCCAAGGCCGGCTACAAGATGCCGAAACCGTTGATAGACGTGCATGGCCGTCCCATGATAGATTATGTCATAAAGAATATAGCTCCTAAAGAAGAGCATCGCTTCATATTCCTGTGCCTGCAAGATCATCTGGATAAGTATGATATCGAGAAGCACCTCAAGGCGCAGTCGCCTGATTGTGTGATAGTGCCTGTGAATAAAGTGACCGAAGGAGCTGCATGCACGGTACTGTTGGCAGAGCACTATATAGACAATGCAGACCCGATGATGATAGCAAACTCGGATCAGTACGTCGACATAGATATAAATGACTATCTGGCAGCGGGACAGGGCGCTGATGGCCTGATAATGACGATGTATGCGGACGACCCGAAATGGTCATTCATAAAATTTGATGAGGCTGATCATGTGACCATGGTGCGCGAGAAGGAAGTAATATCCAACGAGGCTACCGTCGGGATATACAATTTCGCTCACGGTAGCGACTTTGTGAAGTATGCCAACAAAATGATAGACATGAATCTGCGTGTAAACAATGAGTTCTATGTGGCACCAGTGTACAACATGCTGATTGATGATGGGCGCACGATAAACTACTACAACATAGGGAGCGTCGACAATGGCATGTACGGACTGGGAATCCCCGATGACTTGAACAGGTTCCTGGCAAATCCGCTTTCGAAAAAGATATTCGGCTAATCTGTTTTTCATCGCATAAAGGCTGCGGGATATCCTAGTATAGCAGGTAAATATCCTGAGAACGCCAAAGAAATATGGGATTGTGAATAAGGTGATTTGAAATAGATTTGAAAGATGTAAGTTCGGATGTTTATCATATTTTGCGTGGTGCAGAGCAAACAGTATATGATAATATAGATGACGTGCGGGATGTATTAGGAGTTATTGGGGACTCAGTTACAGCAGTCAAGCTTTTAAAGATTGTGATCACTTTGCCGGAAAGATTGTATATGCGAAAATACCGCCGTTTTGCAGATGGGATAGTTAAGTATAATTTGTCTGAACGCCGAAAAATTCTGCAAGAAGTATCGAAGTTAAAAGTGGAAAATCAGATTCCTTTTATCTTGAATGTGATTAACGCTTCAGAAGAAGAGGAGAAGATGGACTCCTTAGTGAAGCTTACGGAAGGTTGGCTGGAGGAACGTTTGGATGATGCGACTTATCGTCGGTTGGCGCTAATGATGGAACGGACACCATATGATGATTTGCTTTATCTAAAGAGCCTATTCAAAAAGCGGCATATAGAACTTCGTTCGATGGTAGATGAATCGCTATTGGCAAATGGGTGGCTGACAGCAGATAGTGTAGCTTTGCAGACAATACATCAAGACGCCGCTATCGAATGTCATTTGACCGTTAATGCATGGAAGTTTGGCGAAATAGTCTTCGGAATTCAATTGGAGGATGAGCCCCAACCGGCTGCCCCATCATTAATTATCGATGTGCAGGAAAAACAGAAACAATGAAGCTTCTGAATATTATTTGAGTCCGTACTCACTTGGACACTCGCTGAGCCATTCAGACAGGGACAAAAATTCCTTGATGAATATATGTCTTGGAGTAAAGCGATGCAGGATAACTACTGAATATGGCATTGTGAATATTGATTTTCCTAAAGCCCGGCAGGAAAGCTGGGCTTTTTCTATATGGTGAGTTGTTAGGCGCTTACTGAAATTCCTTGCAATACCCCGATGAATCAAGGTATAATTAAGTTAGAATATATATGGGAGCGGGTGATGCATATGGCTATGCCGTTCATGCAGGACGTGGCAGTAAGCGTGAAGCCTTGGGAAGAACTGACGATAGCAGACAACTTCATATTCCAGGCGGTCATGCGGAAGAAGCGCTGCTGCCGGCGCTTCATAGAGAGCGTACTCGGAATCAAGGTGAAGAAAATCACTTATCCCGTGCTGACAGAGAAGGATATCAAGGTGCGCTGCGAGAGCAAAGGCGTACGGCTCGATGTTTATGTCGAGGATGACCAGGGCAACATCTATGATATCGAGATGCAGACGGCGGATTACGCGCGGCCCGACGAGCTGCCGAAGCGTACCCGCTATTACCAGGCCATGATCGACCTCGATGTGCTGAACAAGGGCGAATCTTATGCGAAGCTCCGGCAGACGTACATCATCTTCGTCTGCACGTTCGATCCGTTCACGGCTGGGCGCAGCATATATACTTTCAGAGAGACGTGCCAGGAAGACAAAGGCATCCTCATGGGTGATGAGACGACGAAGATCTTCCTCAATAGCAAGGGCAGCCGCGAAGGCATCAGCAAGGAGCTGGCGGCTTTCCTCGACTACGTAGAGGGCAAAGCACCATCGAGCAAGTTCACGAAGGATCTGGCCACAGTTGTCGATGAGACAAAAGAGAACAAAGACAAGAGGGTGGAATATATGTCGTACATGATGGATATGCTCCGTAGCGAGGAGCGTGGCGAGGAACGCGGAATTGAAAAAGGTCGTAAGGAAGGTATAATCAGCACATTTAAGGAATTAGTGAAGGATGGTACCCTGACTATAGAAGCAGCAGCTAAAAAAATGGGAATATCGGTTGACGAATTCCGCAAGAAGGCTATGCTGTGACACATCCAGATGACACCGAAGCTCGAAAAGGGGGCTGAGATGTGCACACAGGGGGAGAGTTCCAAATGGAAAAGAGAGCAATATGCCTGTCGCCGGAGGATAATGTTGTGACGCTGACGGAGGCGGCTGAGGCTGGGGATGTGGTCGTCTATGCCGTGGGCGACGAGATGCGGAGAGTCACTGCCGGCGAGGCGGTGCCGATATGGCACAAGGTCGCGCTCGTGGATCTGCCCGTGGGCGCGGAGGTGCGCAAGTACGGTGAGGTGATCGGCGTCACTACGCAGCCGGTGCAAAGAGGCGGCTGGGTGTCGCATGAGAATATAAAGAGCGTGCCGCGCGACTATGCAAGCGAGTATCAGACGGAGGGGCACGGGCTCGCAGCTATCAGCAAGGGTGAGGCTGGCTCAGGTGCGGCCGCGCCAGGAGAGCAGACGGCCGCGGCAGGAGTGCGTAGTGGTCGCTCTTTCCTCGGCTATGCGCGCAGGGAGGGGCGGCCGGGGATCCGCAACTATGTGCTGATACTGCCGACGTGTGCCTGTGCGAGCGAGTCGTGCCGGCTCGTGGCGAGCCAGGTGGCAGGGACGAAGAACGTCATTTTCAATACGGGCTGCAGCGATGTCGCGGCCAATACAGCCATGAGCCAGAAGATACTGACTGGCTTTGCCCTGCATCCGAATGTCTATGGCGTGGTCATCATCGGCCTGGGGTGCGAGACGGTGCCGCATGCGAAGCTGCGGGCCAAGATCGAGGCCATGACGAGCAAGCCGGTCGTGTCGTTCGGCATCCAGGAGGAGGGCGGCACGGTGAAGACGGTGGCGAAAGCCGTGCGGGCGGCGCGTGAGATGGTGGCTCAGGCAGCGGCCCAGCCGCGCGTAGCGTGCGATATCGCTGATCTGCTCATCGGCATCGAGTGCGGTGGCAGCGATGCGACCTCTGGCATAGCGGCGAATCCGGCCGTGGGCAATATGAGCGACCGGCTCGTCGATCTCGGTGCCTCGACCATCATGAGCGAATCCATCGAATGGATCGGTGGCGAGCATGTGCTGGCGCGCCGCGCGGCGACTCCGGAGCTCCATGATGCCATCATAGCGGTCTGTGAGCAGTACGAGGAGCATCTGCTCCGCGCGGGGCAGGACTGCCGGGCTGGTCAGCCGACGCCGGGGAACAAGGCCGGTGGTCTGTCGACCATCGATGAGAAAAGTCTCGGTTGCATCCGCAAGGGCGGCACTCGTCCAGTCGTCGAGGTGCTCGAGCAGGCGGTCCGGCCGTCACAGCGCGGGGCCATCGTCATGGATACGGCGGGCTATGATATCTCCTCAGTGACGTCGATGGTTGCGGCGGGCTGTCAGGCGGTTATTTTCACGACGGGCCGCGGGACGCCGACCGGCAATGCGATAGCGCCGGTGCTGAAGGTCACGGCGAACGAGCATACCTACAGCTGGATGGAGGACAATATGGATGTCGACCTGAGCCCCATCATCCGCGGCGAGCAGACCATAGAGGCCATGGGCGAGCGGCTGGTCGACCGGATCGCCACTGTAGCTGGCGGTCAGATGACGAAAGCTGAGGCCTACGGCTTCTCCGATATAGCGGTAGACCATGTGTGCCGGTACGTGTGATGATTGAAAAATTGCCGGTGACGGCAGCAAAATACCCCCGTCAGGATTTTTTCCGGTCCTGACGGGGGTATTCTATTCGTTCACTGATTATTGCGGTTGCGCTCGTTCTCATGGCGGGTGAGCCAGCGGGAGTCCTGCAGAGTCTGTTTCAGCTGCTGCTGGGCGTCATAGATGTCGCCGATGACGAGCTTGCAGGTGACGATCACGGGGACGGCAAGGAACATGCCGGCGGCGCCGAGCAGTTCGCCACCGATGATGATGCCGAGTATGATGGCCACAGGGTGGAGATTCAGAGAGTGGCCGATGAGCGTCGGATAGACGAAATTATGGTTCGTCTGCGTGAGTATCAGGTAGAAAATGATCGTCTGGGCGGCTACGAAGACATTGACTGTGGCCGTCAGGATGACTCCGAAGGCCGAGGCGACCGTAGGTCCGAGCACCGGGATGAATTCGCAGATGCCGGAGAGCACGGCGAACACGGAGGCATAGGGCAGTCCGCGCACCGTGTAGTAGAGGAATACGATGGTGCCGGATATCAGGCAGATGATGAGCTGGCTGCGGATATAGATGGTCAGCGAATCGAGTATGCGGTTGAACAGGGCCAGTACGCGGGCATAGTCGCGGCTGGGGAACAGACCGGCGAGGTAGCTTTTGATCTCTTCGCCATCCTTTATGAAGTAGAAGGTGACGAAGATGATGATGACCATATCGATGAAGCGGCCGAACAGCTCGACGATCATGGAGAGCGATGAGGTCAGTGCTCCGACGCTGGCGGCGCGGATTTCATTGAACAGGCTGTCGATTTCATCGTTCAGGAAGGGCGAGTTGTCGATGAGCGGTGAGCTGTGCAGCTCCTCGGCTATATGCGGGAAGTCGCCCACGAATCGTGTCAGCGTCGGCACGAATGTGCTCGATATGACGGCGAACAGGCTGCTGGCCAGCAGCACGACGGCCGCCACGACGAGGCCGGCAGCCAGTCCGCGCGGCATATGGCGGGCCAGCCGGTCAGCAATCGGGCTCAGCAGCAGCGACAGCAGCAGGGCGATGAAGAATATGAACGCGAACTCCGGCATGAGCCAGAACAGCGATATCAATGCGGTGAAGGCTGCAGCAATGATGATGGAAGAGCGATAGGCGCGTATATGCATCGGCAAAACTCCGTATAAATTGATTCAGGCTTGCTTTATTTTATCGCGGCCAGCCGGTCAGCGATGGTCTGGGCCGACTCGTCGGCGCTCGTGCAGGTGATGATGGGCTGGGGACCGAGCATGACGGTATTGCCGGATACGGATACGGCCTGCTTGTCGTGGCCGTTATGATAGGCGGCAGCGAGGTTGCCCATGACGAAATAGGAGCGCTCGCGGCTGCTCATATCGCCAGCAGCGGCTGGTTTCACGAGGGTCTTGCCGTTGACCCGCACGGTGCCGTCGGGATCGGTGACATGATTGTTGCTGTAGGCGGTCAGCTTTTTCACGTAGGCGTCACGCCGGTCGTCATCGGCCGGATGGTCGGAGACGAAAGCCTGGAAGCTGCTGCTTTTGTCGCCCATGCGGTCCAGCACGCGCTGCCACACGGCGGCGCAGGCACCGGGATTGTAGTTCGTATGCGTTATGTAGTCGAAGGAAAGGGCGTCGGCCTCGCGCTCCATCGGTTTCGTTATATTGCGGTTGTTGATGATGGATACGACCGCCGCACCGAGATTGCTGCCAGTAGCCTGGGCCAGCGCGGCCATCGTCGTCGATTTGCGCGCGCCCTTGGCGGGGTGGTCTTTCTGTCCGTGGCCCATTTCGTGTCCGAGTACGACGGCGATTTCGTCTTCATTCGTGAGATATTTGTAGAGGCCGCGATTCACGCTCAGGTTGTGACCCATGGTGCAGAAAGCATTGAAGCTGTCATCGTTGTTGATGAAATAATTGTAAGGTTTCTTGTAGATGCTGGGATCAACCTGACCGATGCCGTTCGTCAGATTCGTCATGATGCGGTCGAGCTGCTGATTCAGAGCCCAGTCGTCATCGACGCCGTATTCTTTCTTCATGGCCGCGAGGAACTCCTGACGGCCTTTTTCGGTGTCGTTGTAGTATTTGATCTGCTTGTCAAGCTGGCTGCGGGCTATGGCTCCGCCGATGATCGCACCGGCGATGTCGAATCCGTCAGCCTCTGCAGCCGGAGCCGGAGCTGGTGCATAGCTGAGCGGCAGGGCCAGTGTGGCAGCGACGAGAGCTCCAGCGAGGGCGCGTTTTAGTCTATTCTTATTCATCGTATGACCTCCAGTGTCTGAAATCCATATAGGAATGAATCCGTTGTTAGCCTCATTATAGAGCATTTTTGCGCCTTTGTGGGCTGTATGGTGGAATTTTAAGAGAAATTTTTAGCCAGTCATATTTATTGTAGCATTTTAAAGGAAAGCAATGATATGATATCGAATAATAAGAGTAGACAGATAATTGCTTTGCAGATGAGGTGATAATATGCTGGTAAAGGATATAATGACGAAAAACGTGCTGACGGTGCGGACGACGGCCTCTATCCGTGAAGTGGCGCATATGCTGCTCGACCATCATATAGCGGGTATCCCGGTCGTGAACCGTAAAGGTGGCCTCGTAGGTATCGTCAGCGAGGGCGATCTCCTGCGCAAGGAGGTCGGTCCGGAGCGGCCGGATGCGCTCTGCATACTCGGAGCGGTCATCTACTACAGCGGGCTTGAGGAGTATCATGAGTCGTTCCGCAAGTTCGCCGCGCGCACGGCTGAGGATATCATGACGGACAAGGTCATAACCGTAGGGCCGGACGATGATGTGGCGGATGTCGCGCGCATCATGCTGGAGAAAAAGATAAAGCGCGTGCCGGTGCTCGACCATGGTAATTTGGTCGGTATCGTGGCGCGCGCCGATATCGTGCGGATGATGCTGGGCGAGGACGAGGCCGGAGATGCCGGGACGGAGAGTGACGGCTGACCGCTGTCCTGCCATAGGTTTGTCGTGACCGGTATGCGGGCGGCGGCTCGCAGCCGGTCATTTTGCTTTGCTTGAAAAAAGGTAGACGAGCACGGTCAGGACGATGCCGAGCAGACCGTAGAGCGGGCCGCGCTCGACAAAGGCGTAGACGGTGCCGATGAGGCAGAACAGGACGGCGAATATCGTCATCTTGGCATTTTCCTTGCGATAGGCGAATGTCTTGTAGTCGACACCAGTCGCTTTCTGGAAGCAGTCCGGACAAATGATGCGCTTATCGTTCCCCTTGCCTTGGACGAGCGCCTCTTTCTCGTCGATGGACTTGCCACATTCAGAGCATTTCAGCATATATTTTCCCCCTAAACAGTATCTAATAGCTTAATTGTACAACAAAATCCATCATATGGGTAGTCTGCTTGACACTGTTTGGCAAAATAAGTAAAATAGAATGGTATAGCTACGTTCATATAGCTAAACTACGAATAACAATATATGACACAAATTCCAACAGAAGGGGGTGTTCATTATCGCTACACCAACACTAATATTAGCGGTAATAGTCGCAATAATCATCGGCGCGGGTGTCGGCTACGTCATGCGGAAGCGTACGGCGGAAGCTCAGATCGGCTCGGCCGAGGAACAGGCAAAACGCATCGTGGCCGATGCTGAAGAGAAGGGCGAGACTCGCAAGAAAGAGGCCCTGCTCGAGGCCAAAGAGGAAATCCAGCGTCAGCGTCAGGAGCTCGATCGGGATACGAAAGAGCGCCGTAACGAACTGTCGCGCCAGGAGCGTCGGGTGGTCCAGAAAGAGGAAAACCTGGATCGCAAGCTCGATCAGGTCGAGAAGAAGGAAGAGGCTCTGTCTCGCAAGGAGTCGCGGCTCGATAAGAGCCAGGCGGCCCTGAACGAGATGCATGAGAAGCAGCAGGCCGAGCTGGAGCGCATATCCGGACTGACCTCGGATGAGGCCCGGACAATGCTCATGGATGACCTCGAAGAAGAGCTCAAACATGAGAAGGCCATGAAGATCAAGGACTACGAGCAGCAGACGAAGGACGAGGCCGATAAGAAGGCCCGCGAAATCCTGAGCGTCGCCATCCAGCGCTGCGCAGCTGATCATGTGGCGGAGACGACCGTCTCGGTCGTGCCGCTGCCGAATGATGAGATGAAGGGCCGTATCATCGGCCGCGAGGGTCGCAACATCCGCACGCTCGAGACGCTCACGGGCGTAGAGCTCATCATCGATGATACGCCGGAGGCAGTGACGCTGTCGGGCTTTGACCCGGTACGCCGCGAGGTCGCACGCATCGCGCTCGAAAAGCTCATCCAGGATGGCCGTATCCACCCGGCCCGCATCGAGGAAATGGTCGAAAAAGCCCGCCGCGAGGTCGACCAGCGCATCAAGGAGGCTGGCGAGCAGGCTACGTTCGATACCGGTGTGCATGGCCTGCATCCGGAAATCATAAAGCTGCTGGGCCGTCTGCGCTATCGCACGAGCTATGGGCAGAACGTGCTGAACCACTCCATCGAGGTCTCGCATCTGGCAGGTGTCATGGCTTCGGAGCTGGGCTGCGATGTCATGCTGGCCAAGCGTGCCGGTCTCATCCACGATATCGGCAAGGCCATCGATCACGAGGTCGAGGGCACGCATGCCGCCATCGGTGCCGAGTTCGCGCGCAAGCATCGCGAGTCGAAGGACGTCGTGAATGCGATCGCGGCTCATCATGGCGACGTCGAGTATGGCACGGTCGAGGCAGTACTCGTCGCAGCGGCTGATGCCGTATCGGCGGCCCGTCCGGGCGCTCGTCGCGAGAGTCTGGAGTCGTATCTCAAGCGCCTCACGCGCCTCGAGGAGATTGCCAAGAGCTTCGACGGGGTCGAGGAGTGCTATGCCATCCAGGCCGGCCGCGAGATCCGCGTCATGGTGAAACCGGACAAGGTCGACGATGCCGAGGCAGTGGCGCTGGCACACAATATCGTCAAGAAAATAGAGTCTGAGCTGGAGTATCCAGGCCAGATCAAGGCTACCGTCATCCGCGAGACGCGGGCTGTCGACTATGCCAAATAATATCAGATAATGTTTCAGACATATATGAGGGCGCGGAGCAATCCGGCCCTCATTCTGACTAAATGGTGCTTTACGCGGAATCCCCAGCTGCCGGCTGGAACCGGGCGGAGCATGAGAGCGCTGGAAAGGTGGGATGATGATGCTGTTCGGATTATTGAAAAAGAGGATGAAGGGCAAAGAGAAAAGTTCGAATAACAGCAGCAACAGCGGACAGAATCCCGGCATGCATCTGCTGGCAGCTATACTCCTATGCTATATGGAGATAGATTCGGCTGCCTATGAGCCGCAGGACAGCATACTGAGGCTGAATTTCGTGATCGACGGCCAGTTGTCGCGGGAGGAGCTCCAGCATATCGGCAACCTGCTCAATGACAGCGTGCAGACGTATCATCTGTTCGAGGATGGACGCGAGGTCCATCTCGGGGCGGAGGCCGAGGTCCAGGATGACTGCGTCATGCTCCATGTCCTGCGCGTGCTGCCGACGGTGACGAGGGGCGAGCTCGACCTCATCGCTGACACGCTGTGCGACCAGTATAAGGACCGCCTGCGTATCGCTCCGCACATGAGGGGCGTGGGACAGGAACATATCGATGAGGCGAGCGCGATGCTCGACCAGCTGCTGTCCTACACTCAGCATGTGCACATCAATGACCATCTCGTAGGCATGCGCGAGCAGGACGAGGTCGTCGTATATAACAGCAACCGAACGAAAAAAGATACCTCGCAAAGTCAGAACTGATCCGGATCAGGGCAGTGCTGGCCGGAGGCTATAGGTATTTGTGAAGGATAGGAGAAAGAAATGCGGGTAATGTTGACAGGCGATGTCGTCGGACGCGGCGGCAGGCGGGCCTTTCGCGAGATCACGCCGCAGCTGCGGCGCGAGAAGCATATAGACGTAGTCATCGTCAATGGCGAGAACTCGGCGCACGGCAAGGGCTATACCCGGACGTCGCTCGATGAGCTGTATCAGGGCGGGGCTGATGTCGTGACCTCGGGCAACCATGTCTGGGACAAGAAGGATGTGCTGGAATTCATAGACCGCGAGCCGTTCCTCATCCGTCCGGCGAATTATCCCGAGGGCGTGCCGGGCAAAGGATATTGCGTTTTTCCGTGGAAAGCGAAGAACATCGGGGTCATGAATCTCTCGGGTCGCGTATTCATGCCGGAGCTCGACGATCCCTTCCAGAAGGTGGAGGAGCTGCTGCGGGAGATGAAGTCGGAGTGCGATCTCCTGTTCCTCGATTTCCATGCGGAGGCTACCTCGGAGAAGATGGCTATGGGATGGTATCTCGATGGCCGCGTGAATGCCGTGGTAGGGACGCATACGCATATCCAGACTGCTGATGCCAGGGTGCTGCCGCAGGGCACGGCGTATATCACCGATCTCGGCATGGTCGGTCCGTGGAACTCGGTTCTCGGCGTGAAGGTCGAGAACATCCTTTACAAGTTCACGACCGGCATGCCGACGCGGTTCGAAGTCGCCGAGGGACCGAATGTCTACTCGGCGGTCATCGTCGATATCGATGAGAGCACCAATCGGACGACCGGCATCGAGCGCATCATGCTCACCGATGAAACGCGTGGATGATGGGCATTCGCTTAATTATTTCTCAAAGCAGGATATTCATAGCAGCTTGCCGAATAATAAACAGACAGGGATAGGAATCTGCCGCAGGGTGGCAGATCAAAGGGAATGAGGATAAGAGAGGTGCGCAGTTAATGAATGTCCTGAAGGTATCGGCAAAGTCCAGCCCTAATTCTGTAGCCGGGGCGCTGGCAGTAGCGTTGAAAGATCATCCCAGTGCGGAGATGCAGGCTGTCGGAGCCGGAGCTCTGAATCAGGCTGTGAAGGCGATAGCTATTGCCCGTGGCTTTGTGGCTCCGCAGGGGATCGACCTTGTCTGCATACCGGCGTTCACGAATATAGAGATCGATGGTGAGCAGCGGACAGCTATAAAGCTCATCGTCGAGCCGCGCTGAGGGCGACGGAGTCTCTGGCCGACAGCACAGGCGGCAGACAATATGTATAGGAGTGACAAAAAAGCATGTCAAGCGATTTGCATATGCACACGACGTATTCGGATGGGAAACTGACACCGGAGGAGCTCGTGGCAGCCGCGAAGTCAGCTGGGCTGACCTATATGGCGATTACGGACCACGATACGGTAGGCGGCATCAGCCATCTTTACGAGAATGGCCTGTATCCGGCAAAGAGCATAAAGATCATACCGGGAATAGAGTTCAGTGCGCATAATCCACTGCATGATATACATATCCTGGGCTTCAATATCGATATCTACTATCGCGAGCTGCTGGACCGCCTCAATGATGTGACGGAGGCCCGCTGGACAAGGTTCAGCAAGATGGTGGAAAAGCTCCAGGAGCTCGGCTACCATATCACGGAGACCGATGTGCTGGCAGTGGCCGGCACGAGCAAGTCGATCAGTCGCTCCCATATAGCGAGAGCTATGATAAATAAAGGATATTTCAAAACCGTGAGCGAGGTTTTTGATGCCGTGCTGCGCAAGGGACAGCCGGCCTACGTGCCGCACTATCATCTCGAGGTGTCTGAGATCATAAAACTCATAAAAGATGCGGGCGGCACCTCGGTCCTGGCTCATCCGAAGCTGATCGGCGATGACGATATCGTCCGTGAGGTGTGCCAGAGCGGCATCGATGGCATCGAGGTATTCTACCCCCAGCACGATGCCGAGGATACAAAGCGCTACATGGACATGGCTCAGGAATACGGGCTCATGGTTTCCGGTGGTTCGGATTTCCACGGATTCCCCACGCGCTGGCCGCAGGAGCTGGGGCTGTTCACCATCGAGGATAAATGGGCAGAAAAGTTCTATCGTCCGCAGCGTAAGCTTTGAAGGAGCATTTGATATGGATGTTATAGCTTTGGTGGGCCCGAGCGGGACCGGAAAGAGCCATCGGGCACTGATCGTGGCTCATAAGCACAAGGCTGACGCCATAATAGATGATGGTATCCTGATAAAGGATGGCAAGATCATAGCGGGGAAATCCGCCAAGAAGGAAAAGAACCGCATCATGGCGGTCCGTCGGGCGATATTCATCCTGCCGGGGCACGCGGAGGAGGTGCGCGCTGCTATAGAGCGCATAAAGCCGCATCGCATCCTGGTGCTCGGCACGTCGGAGAATATGGTGCACAAGATAACGAAAGCGCTGCACCTGCCGTCCATCGCACAGATCATCCATATCGAGGATATCGCCAGCAAGAAGGAGATAGCGAAGGCACGCTACTACCGGCTCAAGCAGGGGCGCCATATCATACCGGTGCCGACCATCGAGCTGAAGCCGCATTTCTCCGGCTATCTCGTCGACCCGTTGCAGACTTTTTTCAAGCGCAGCTCCACGCGGCGCCGCCGTCTGGGGGAGAAGTCTATCGTGAGGCCGGTGTTCAGCTATTTCGGCAAACTCATTATCGACGACTCCGCTATCAAGGCCATCGTGCGCACGGAACTCATGCGTGATGGCTCGGTGACGCAGGTCAGCGGCATCTCGGTGCAGCATCTGCGGCGAGGCGATGAGGATCAGGGCCTGACGATTTCATGCATGGTCGAGCTTTCGTATGGCAGTCATATACCTACGCTGATCGCACAGAAGCAGCGCAAGGTCCAGGAGGCTGTAGAGTATATGACGGGCATGATCGTCCATCAGGTCGATATCGGCGTCAAGGCTCTGTATATCGAGGCGTAAAGGGGGAGAAGCACGGGCAGCCGTGCTTCTGTCTTTATATATAGAAGGGGGTATATGAAGTGAAAGAGGTAAAAGAGCCGCGCAAGCCGCTAGCTTTCTATTATATCATCGTGCTGGTCGTCATATTGCTTTTCAATGAGATGGCACGGCCATACTTTGACGAGGCGAAGATCCAGCAGGTCGATTATGGCACGTTCATGACGCTCATCGATGAGCAGAAGATTGCCAAGGTCGACATCCAGGAGCATCAGATCGTATTCACGCAGAAGGACAGCAATCAGCGCTACAAGACCGGCATCATGGACGACCCGGGGCTGGCTGAAAGGCTGCACAACTCGGGGGCAGAGTTCTCTCAGGATATCAAGGAGGACACGAATCCGATTGTCGGCTTCTTCATGGCCTGGATACTGCCGCTCCTGATATTCTTCGCGATCGGCCAGTATTTCAGCAAGAAGTTCATGGAACGGGCTGGCGGCAACTCGATGATGTTCGGCATGGGGGGCAATCAGGCCAAGGTCTATGTGCCGTCGTCGGAGGGCATTCATTTCAAGGATGTGGCCGGCGAGGATGAAGCGAAGGAGAACCTGTCGGAGATCGTCGACTACCTGCATAATCCGCAGAAATACTCGGCGATCGGTGCGGCGATGCCGAAAGGCGTGCTGCTCGTCGGGCCTCCGGGCACAGGTAAGACGATGCTGGCCAAGGCGGTCGCCGGCGAGGCCGATGTGCCGTTCTTCTCCATCGCGGGTTCGGAATTCGTCGAGATGTTCGTCGGCATGGGCGCTTCGAAGGTGCGGGATCTGTTCAAGCAGGCCAAGGAAAAGGCTCCATGTATCGTATTCATCGATGAGATCGATGCCATCGGCCAGAAGCGCAGCGGCGCGGTCATGGGCAATGATGAGCGTGAGCAAACACTGAACCAGTTGCTGACCGAGATGGACGGCTTCGAGGGCAACAACGGCGTCATCATCCTGGCGGCGACGAACCGGCCGGATTCGCTCGACCCGGCATTGCTGCGTCCGGGGCGTTTCGACCGGCGGGTACCGGTCGAGCTGCCGGACCTCGAGGGGCGCGAGGCTATCCTGCGCGTCCATGCGAAGAAGGTCAAACTGGCTGAAGGTGTGAATTTCCATACGATCGCCCGCATGGCTGCCGGTGCCTCGGGCGCTGAGCTGGCCAATATCATCAACGAGGGCGCGTTGCGTGCCGTGCGTGATGGCCGCTCGCTCGTCACGCAGTCCGATCTCGAGGAGAGCGTCGAGGTCGTCATCGCCGGCTATCAGAAGAAGAATGCCATCCTGTCCGACAAGGAGAAGCATACAGTGGCCTATCACGAGATCGGTCATGCCCTCGTGGCGGCGCTGCAGAGCAATTCGGCACCGGTGCAGAAGATCACCATCATCCCGCGCACGAGCGGAGCACTTGGCTACACCATGCAGGTCGAGGAAAAGGATAAATACATTCTGACGAAGGAAGAGCTCGAGAACAAGATCGCTACGTTCACGGCCGGACGTGCGGCCGAGGAGGTCAAGTTCGGCCAGGTCAGCACCGGCGCAGCCAACGATATCGAACAGGCGACGAAGCTCGCCCGCGCGATGATCACGCGCTACGGCATGAGTCCGGATTTCGACATGGTGGCCATGGAGACGGTGAACAACCGCTATTTGGGCGGCGATACGACGCTGGCCTGCTCGGCTGCTACGCAGCAGCAGATTGACAAGCAGGTCGTCGATCTCGTGCATGCGCAGCATGAAAAGGCGAAAAAACTGCTGGAAGAGCATATCGACAAGCTCGATGAGCTCGCCGCCTTCCTCTATGAGAAGGAAACCATCACCGGCGAGGAATTCATGCATATCCTGAAGCCGGAGGACGAGCAAAAGGCGGAAGGCGAAGCTGTGGCTGCAGATACGCAGACGGAAACGGCGAAGACTGAGCCGGCGTCTGCACCAGAGGATACGAATACCATAGATACGAAAGCCTGAGCGATTGCCGGGCACGAAAAGGGGGGGACTGTCATCCGACAGTCCCCCCCTTTCGCAAGCCTTCCTCTTTGAGGAAGGCTTTACCTCAGGCGATGTACTGATAGTACAGGACGATCAGGAACATCGCGACGGCCAGGCCCATCGAGGCTACGCTGGCGCGGTCGAGGTATATACGGTAGTCTTCTTTTATCTTCGCATGACGGCGGGCGTAGGTGAGGCCGAGCGATACGGTCAGCAGGACGTACATGGCGCGGTTCATGTTGTCGAAATGGGTCCAGCCGGCGATGGTGACGATGAAGGTGAATATCAGTACGCCGATGAGCAGATAGTCACGACCAATCTTTTCCTTTTCCCGTGCGCGCTTGTCCTTGTCCGGCTTGTTATAAATCTTATTCTGCAATTTTCGATACTGTTTCGACATATTTTCTACTCCTTTGTCCTGGCGATTACGAATTGTGTTAGACAGCATGACTGCTACTAGTATAGCATAAAACAAAAATTTTTGCGCGTCAGCTGATCTATGAGCCTTCTCCTGAGGAGAAGGCTTTTATCGTTGTTGCGGTATGGTAAAATATTCCAATCAGCGGTATAATATAAAAGAATGTATTTTTTTCTGACGTTATTTGTAAAGCAAAACTAGGGGTATGAAAATGTTCACTTGTAAGACGAAATCACCGGCTGAGACGCTGCAGCTGGCCCAGCTCGTGGGTAAGCATATCCATGAGGGGACGGTTCTGGCGCTGGTAGGGGACCTGGGGGCAGGCAAGACGCTGTTCGTCCAGGGACTGGCGCGCACGCTGGGAGTCGAGGGCGAGGTGACGAGTCCGACATTCAGCCTTATGAATATCTACGATGGCATATGCCGTCTGTATCATTTCGATCTTTATCGTCTGGAGACGGAGGCGGAGCTCGAGAATATAGGTTTTTATGAGTATACGGATGAGCCGGACGGCATCGTCCTGATCGAATGGGCCGACAAGTTCCCCGAGGCTCTGCCTGAGGAATATCTGCGCATCGATATCGAGCGCAATGGTGACGAGGCGGATGCTGATGAGCGGGTGTTCACGTTCAGCGGTGTCGGTGAGGACAATGAGGAATTTGTGAAGGAGCTGGAGAAACTTGTCTATCTTGGCCATTGATACAGCAACGCAGGTATCGAGCGTAGCTATAGCGCAGGCGGGGCGGCTGCAGGCAGAGATCACGCTGCAGGCCCGGCTGACGCACTCGGAGACGCTCATGCCGCACATCCAGCAGGTGCTGGACATGGCTGATACGAAGGCCGCCGATCTGGAGGGCATCGCCATCAGCATCGGACCGGGCTCTTTTACCGGATTGCGCATCGGCCTGGCTACGGCGAAGGCTATGTGCTATGCGCTTGACAAGCCGCTCGTGACGGTCTCGACGCTGGCGGCGCTGGCCTGTCATCTGCCACTGCCGGGGATCTGCCTGCTGCCGCTCATCGATGCTCAGAAAGGAAACGCTTACTATGCCCGCTATCATTGGGAAAATGGCGGACTCGTGGCTGAGGATGAGGTGTCCGTGGGCGCTATGGCTGATATCGTGGCCGGCTGTGCTGCGGAAAAGCGGCCGGTGATCCTGCTGGGCGATGTGACGCAGCGCCGCATCGCGGGATGCATGGAGCTGCCGGATAATGTGACGATAGCGCCTGCGCATGAGCTGATGCCGCGGGCGGCCTGCGTGGCCATGCTGGGCCTGCGGGAACTGGCACAGGGTCATACGGCCAATGTGATGGATGCGGCGCCGATCTATATCCGGCGCAGCGAGGCCGAGGTGCTGTGGGAGAAGCGTCATCCCGAGTCGGTGAGCACTCAGGAGGCACATGCCGTACTGGTGCCGACGGAGGGAAAGTCCTGATATGGAGAATGCGGTAAGTGATGTGACATTCCGCGATATGGTGCCGGAGGATGCGGCGGCCGTCGAACTCGTCGAGCGGGCCTGCTTCCCCGTGCCCTGGTCGCGGGAGTCTTTCTGGCGCGAGGCCGCCAATGAGAATACCTGCTACCGGCTGGCGGTGGCAGGGGACAGAGTCATCGGCTATGGCGGCTGCTGGCTGTCATTTGGCGAGGCGCAGGTGACGAATATCGCCATTGCGCCCGAATGGCGCGGCCGGGGACTGGGCAATGCGCTGATGGCTGACCTGATACAGGCAGCAATGCAGCGCGGAGCGACGGCCATGACGCTCGAGGTGCGGCCGTCGAATGCGCCAGCCCTGGCGCTCTATGCGCATTATGGCTTCCGGGCGGCCGGGCGGCGTCCGCACTACTATAGTGATAATGGCGAGGATGCCGTCATCATGTGGAATACGAAACTGGCTGAGACGGCTCTCCCGGAGAGTCGTCAGGCTTCGGGTACAGAGGATGAGATATGAGCAGAAAAATTCCTGAGGAATGGCTGACGCTGGGACTGGAGTCGAGCTGCGATGAGACGTCGGCCGCGGTGCTGCGCGGTGGCCGCGAGGTGCTGTCGAATGTCATCTCCACCCAGATACCGGTGCATCAGAAATTCGGTGGCGTCGTGCCGGAGATCGCGTCGCGCCATCATATCGTGAATATCATGCCGGTCATCGATGAGGCGCTGCGGCAGGCTGAGGTCCGGCTGAAGGATATCGACCAGGTGGCGGTGACGTACGGGCCGGGGCTCGTCGGCGCGCTGCTCGTCGGCGTGGCCGCTGCCAAGGGACTGGCGTTCTCGCTGGGCGTGCCGCTGATCGGGGTGAATCATCTCGAGGGACACATATTCGCCAATTTCCTGTCCGATAAAGAGCTGGAGCCGCCGTTCATGGCGCTCGTGGTCTCAGGCGGTCATACGGCGCTCGTGCATGTGAAGGACTATGACCGGTTCACCCTGCTGGGGCAGACGCGCGATGATGCCGCCGGAGAGGCGTTCGACAAGATCGCCCGTGTCATGGGGCTGCCGTATCCGGGGGGGCCGCGCATCGACGCGCTGGCCCGCGAGGGCAACCCGCTGGCCATCGATTTCCCGCGGGCTCTCGATGAGAAAGGCAACTATGAATTCAGTTTCTCCGGCCTGAAGTCGGCAGTGCTGAACTATATAAACAGCGAGAAGATGAAGGGCCATGAACTGGCCAAAGCCGATATCGCGGCGTCGTTCCAGCACTCCGTCATTGAGGTGCTCGTGACGAAGGCAGTCGAGGCGGCGAAAGCGGCTGGCTGCGGTCGGCTCGTACTGGCCGGCGGCGTCGCGGCCAACAGCGGTCTCGAGGCCCGCCTGCGTGAGGCGGCTCAGGCTGCCGGCCTGCGATTCTCGTATCCGAGCCGTCTGCTCTGTACGGATAACGCGGCCATGATCGCCTGCCGCGGCTACTATCAGGCGTTGAGCGGAGAGTACAGCGATTTCTACCTCAATGCGGTGCCCGGCCTCGGGCTGTCGAGTCGCGTTCCCGATGATCACGAACCAGAAGAGGGATGACAGGAAATGCTTATATCGGACTTATGCCGTCGCTATACGGATATGAATCCGCGTCACATGGTACTGCTGGACCGCATGAGCGCGGTGTTCCCGTTCCTGGCAGATCTCATCTATGGCGGCGTAAAGTTCTATATACCGACGCGGGAGCGGCGGTCTGACGGCCAGCCGGAAGCCTTCATCGTCGCGGCTGATGAGCAGCCGCACACGGTATATATGCCGCCTGCGGAAAGCCTGCTGGGGCGCCGGGTGGCAGCTATCGAGGAGCCGTTCGTGCAGAAGTCGTATATGACGGGCGAGCCCTGCCATGGCCGGCGCGAGCTGACCTATGGATTTTTCATCGATATGACTACCTATGCGGTCTGCGATGGCGGCGAGGTACTCGGAGTACTGTCGTTCGAGGTCGATGTAGACCGGCTGAAGATCCGTGACTATCAGGTGCTGCCACGGGCGGCCATCGATGTGATCGAGGCGGCGCGGCGCGGTGTCGACCCGGCCGAATTCGCTCCGCTGTCCTCCAGCGACGGCATCATCGTCACCGATCATCTGAACCGCATCATATTCTCGAATTCATCCGCGCACCGCATCTACCGCGTGCTGGGCATAGGAAGTCTGCGCGGACGCCATATATTCGACCGGCTGCTGACGCAGCATGTCACGCGCGAGACCGTCGAGGCGGGGAAGCCATGGCGGCGCGAGCAGGAGGCCGGCGGGCTCATACTGGTGCGGCGTGATATCGCGCTGCAGACCGGCGGGCATCTCGTGCGGCGCATCGTCATCCTGTCCGATGTCACAGAGATCAGGGCCCGCGATAAGGAGATACGCATAAAATCAGCGGTCATCCAGGAGATCCATCATCGCGTCAAGAATAATCTGCAGACGATAGCGAGCCTGCTGCGCCTCCAGGCCCGGCGTTGCCGGTCGGAGGAAGCGCGCAATGCGCTGCAGGCCAGCATGGACCGCGTGCTGTCGATATCGGTCGTCCATGATTTCCTGGCCCGTCAGGGCAAGGAGGCAATCAATGTCGAGGCCGTGTTGCGTGAGATATTCCGGCTGCTGAGCACAGGCATGTCCAGTGATGATTTCATACTGCGGCTCGAGTACAATGGTCCCTCGGTCGTACTGCCTTCGCGCTATGCGAGCTCGCTGGCGCTGGTCATCAATGAGCTGATGATCAATGCAATCGAACATGCCTTCGAGGGCCGTCCCTCGGGGACGGTGGGGCTCAATGTGAGCGATGAGGGCGATAGCTACGAGCTCGATTTCTTCGATGACGGCAACGGTCTGGAAGACGACTTCGACATGCGTCGCACGCGCTCGCTGGGCCTGTCGATCGTGCGCACGCTCGTCGAGGGCGATCTCGGAGGCACATTCGCGCTGGAGAATGACACCCGGGCTGGTCATGGCACGCATGCCAGACTCCAGATACCGAAGCCGGCAGACAGCGAGTTCGGACCTACGGTGCAGAGTTTGCAGGAGAAATAAGAAGGAGAGACGGTGCTCATGGAGAAGCAGATGGAGCCGGATGCAGTCGGCGGCTACAGGCCGTTGCGCATCGTAGTAGCAGATAATGAATCAATCATCCGCATGGATATCCGCGAGATGCTCGAGGAAGCCGGGCATGAGGTGGTCGGCGAGGCCGTAAACGGTCGCCGGGCTGTGCAGCTGACGCGCCAGCATCGCCCGGACCTCGTGCTGATGGATATAAAGATGCCGGAGATGGACGGGCTGACAGCAGCGCGCTACATTGCCCGGGAGAAGATAGCCCCGGTGCTGTTGCTGACGGCATTCAGCCAGCCGGAGATCATCGAGCGGGCGAAGGACTCAGGCGTGCTGGGCTATCTCGTGAAGCCGGTGCAGAAGGAGCAACTGTTCCCGGCCATCGAGGTCGCGATATCGCGCTGGCAGGAGATGCGGGGCCTCGATGAGGAAATCGCCGGTCTCAAGGATTCGCTGGCGGCGCGCAAGACGATCGACCGCGCTAAGGGCATCATCATGGCGACGTATAACTTGTCCGAGCAGGAGGCATATCGGCGCTTGCAGCGCTACGCCATGGCCAAGCGCCATTCGCTGAAGGATGTGGCGCAGGCAGTCGTGCATGCGGCGGGCGGCAAGGTTTGAATAGAAAACGGCTGTGCGTACGGATGGCAATCCGTACGCACAGCCGTTTTTCATTTCTCAGATGTCCCAGTGGAGATGGTCCGGGTTCGGGGTCGCGAGGTCGACGTCGCGCAGGATCCAGGCGGCGTTGTCGTGCGTGGCGGCAAAGGCCTTGTCGATGCCCTCCTGATATTCGGGCGGTATCTCCATCGAGTGGATGGCCATGTGCATGTAGTCTTTCGCTACGAGCGTGACGCCGCGCTCAGCGGCGAGCTGGGCTTTGAAGCGATAGCCGTAGTACAGGTAGCTGTTGTGCTCGATGGGGATGTCCTGATAGGCGGCGATGCGCTCGTCGACTTCGGCCTCCGCGTCTTTCGTCATGTCCATCTGGTGCATGAGATTCCAGCGGTCGGCCCAGAGCTCGCCGCGCAATATGTACTTGTAGAGGAAATCCGTGCTCTCAGCTAGCTCGATGGCCTGATCGATATGTTTCAGGGCCTGTTCCTGCTCGTTCTCGTCGCGTTTTTCGAGTTCGCTGAGCTTCTGCAGGGCGAAGACTTTTTCCTCGACGTCCTCGGATTTTTCATCGTCGACTTGTTCTTCGACGATGCTGCGGAACAGCTCCTTGGCTTCGGGGATATGATTCTCGTCTTTGTTCAGCTCGGGGGTCGCCAGGAAATGGGCCAGACGGGCGCGGGCATGCCAGTTGTCCATGCCGCCGGCGAAAAGTGTCTCGGGTGGCTTGGCCGGGCTGTCGATCACCAGATGCACCAGTCTATGAAATTCGTCTTGTGTCATGATAACCTCCGTTTTGCGGTGTATTGTTCCCCCGGCGGGCAATCGATGGTATAATATATCATGTTGCCCGGACGCGGCCGCAGTCTGCTGGACGGCTGGTCCGGAGGGGTTGTTCAGACCTTATTATAGCATTGATTCGGGGGCAGGTAAATGAAGCTGGTGAAAACGGCCTGGCGCAGGCTGCTGGAGATATGGGCGCAGGCGGCCACGGCGGCCTGGCGGGACCGATGGCTCGCAGGTGCACTGTTCGCGTTGAATTTCTTTACGATCGCCTGGCAGAATATCCATGTATACAAGGCTCAGGAGCTGGCGGTGCTGGGCTGGGATGCGGTATTCGTGCTGGCAGGCACGCTGGTTTTTGTCAGCAGCGTCGGGCTGCTGCCCTGGCGGGGAGTGCGCCGCTTTCTTTGTGGGCTGGCACTGGGTATCTCGGGTTTGCTCGGGCTGGCCGAGGCTTTCGTTATCTACAAGTATCAGGCGCAGGTCGGAGCCGGGATCATCACGGCCATCGTGCAGACGAATCCGCGCGAAGCTACGGAGTTCCTGATCATGTACGTGGGCTGGCAGGGGCTGCTGGGCGGTCTGATCGTCACAGCAGCGGGAACTGGTCTGTACAAGTGGTGGAAAAAGAAGAAGCTGGAGGCAGCGGAGACCAGGCAGCCGATATCGCCTGCCCGGACTGCGTTGCGGGAGAAATGGCAGCGCTGGAACTACTGGCGCTCGCTGCATGTCTGGAGCCGCCTGCTGCCGCTGGGCGTGGCTGCTGGCGTGCTGGCCGGCGGCGTACTATGGCATTCCTATCACTCGTGGATCGTCAACGATTCGCTCGATATCCCGGTCGTGCGCGTGGCCCTGTCGATGGATCGCGTGCAGAAGAATATCGCGGCCTTTGACCAGCTGTCGCAGGAGGCGGCTACAGCGCCGGATATCATCGACGCTGGCGAGGGTGTACCCTGCGTGGCGTTCATACTCGGAGAGTCTACGGCGCGGAACCGTCTCCATCTCTACGGCTATCCGCTCGAGAATACACCGAATCTCGACGAGCTGGCGGCCCGCAATGATATCGCAGTATTCCGCAATGTCATTGCGCCGCAGGGAGCAACGGTGGCGGTGCTGCGCGAGCTGTTCACGTTCCACGACAACGACTCGACCGATGAATGGTATCAGGAGCACAATCTGATCGATGTCATGAAGGGTGCCGGCTATCGGACGTACTGGCTGTCGAATCAGGAGAGTTCCGGCATCTGGGGCAACGTCGCGCAGCTGTTCGCGGCGCGGGCTGATGTGAGCCATTTCACGCAGCTGCGTGAGTCGCACGAGGATAATGGCACGCTGGACGAGGCGCTGTTCCCGCTCGTCGATGAGGCGCTGGATGATGCGGGAGCGACCGGGCAGGGGCGCAATTTCTTCGTCATCCACCTCATGGGCGGTCATGGCCTCTACTACATGCGCTATCCGTATATCTTCGCAAAGTTCCAGGCGGATGATGTGCCTCCGCCGCAGGATGAGCTCAGCGAGGAGCGGCGCACCGAGATCGCACAGTATGAGAATGCCCTCTACTATAATGATTTCATCGTGAGCTCGCTGATCGGCAAATTCGCAGAACGGCAGCAGGAAGCTCTCGTCATCTATCTGCCGGACCATGGCGAGGCGGTCTATGATCACGGATCGCTGGCAGGTCATGTCGAGGAGAATCCGACGCGAGAGATGCTCGAGGTGCCGTTCATCATCTGGGCATCGCCGGCCTATCGGGCGCACCACCCTGAGAAATGGGCGGCCATCATGGTTGCCACGAGGCGGCCCTATATGTCTGATGACATGATACATACTCTGCTCGACCTGCTCGATATCCGCACGCCCGAATACAATCCGCAGAAGAGCGTCATCAATCCGGCTTTTGACAGCACGCGCCGCCGCATCGTGCGGGGCATGGACTATGATATGGGGATGAAAAAAGCAGAGTAAAAAATAGCATATTGTCAAACATACGCATATAGTACCGCGGCAGGCATGGTTCCTCCATTACGCTATTGTGGTTTGGCTGAAATAAAATTTTTCCCAATAAATAGGTCCCTTGAAAGTACTTAAACGCGCTACGCTTGAACGAAAGTACTTTCCGCGGGAATGCTTGATAGGGAAAAATTTGATTTTCTGACGCCAAAGCACGACGCTTCATTCCGGAACCATGCCTGCCGCTGCCTTATCATAGCAATTGTCTGTAGCTCAGGTACTGGGGCTTTGGCTTATAATTTTATGACCTGCGGCAGGCGCTCCAGCAGGGGCAGGTCGTGGGTGATGATCACGAGGGTCTGCTGGCGGCGGTCGGCCTCTTGCAGGAGGCTGGTCATGAGTGCGGTTGCCGTGGCGGCATCGAGACCGGCGGTCGGCTCGTCGAGCAGCAGCAACGGCGCCGGGCGGGCGAGGGCCAGAGCGGTCAGCAGGCGGCTGCGCTGGCCGCCGGACAGCCGGGCTCCGTCAGGGCCGAGCGGCGTGTCGAGTCCGTCGGGCAGTCCGGCTACGACATGGTCGAGCTGGGCCAGATGCAGGGCCGCCTCGATCTCTGCCGTGGTCAGGCCGGGATGCAGGCGCAGGAAGTTGTCGCGCAGGCTGGAGCTGAATATGTAGCTGCCCTGCAGGGCTGCAGGCAGGAGGCGGCGCACCTGCAGAGGGGTGAGGCAGGGTTCGGAGGCGGAATCTGTGCAGGTGGCATAGGGGAGGCCGTTCAGGGCGAGGCGCCCGCTGGATGGCGCATAGAGCGCCGTCAGCAGATAGCCGAGCGTCGTCTTGCCGGCACCGCTCTCTCCGATGATGGCCGTGTGCTGTCCCGGATGGATGCAGAAATCAAGTCCCTGCCACGGCGGGCGGCTGCCGGGGTAGGCAAAGCTGAGCTGGCGGGCTTCCAGCAGGGGAGGTCCGTCTGGTGCTGCGGCCAGAGTACAGACGGGGGAAGCCGGCTGTCTCGTCCCGATGGTGGCGGCAGCCGGCGGGGCCGCGGTGGCCGCAGCGCTGACAGGCGGCGGTAGCAGAGGTGCCGCGGTGACCAGTGCCTGGCGCAGGTTGCGGGTCGCTGCGGGCATGCTGCGCAGCTCATCGCTCAGTGCCAGCAGGACGATGAGCCAGACACCGAGGGTGATGAAATCCATCCGGCCGTCCAGGGCCGCGGTATAGAGCAGGAACGTCAGGGCGGCGAAGCTCAGAGCCAGGATGATCTCGCTCAGCAGGGCGGTACGGTTCTCGTCTGCGGCCTGTTGCTGATGAGCCCGGCCGTAGCGGCGGGCGGCCGCGTCGAGCCGGGAGGTGAAGCCCGTGCAGGCAGCGGCGCTGCATAGTTCAGAACGGCCCGCCAGGGCATCGAGCAGCGCCTGCCGGTAGGGGGCGGCAGGATTCTCCTGCGTGCGGGTGGTGAGCAGTGGCGAGGGGGCAGGCTCGGTCAGCCAGGGGAGCAGTCCGAGCAGGAAGTACAGTCCGGCCAGCAGCAGGGCGGCCGCTGGGACGGTGCTGTAGAGAGCCCGCACGGCTGCCAGGGTCAGCAGGCCGTTCGTCAGCGGCGGCAGCAGGCCACGGATGTAGAAATCGCGGAGCAGGTCGCCACCGCGCAACAGCTGGTCCAGCAGCAGTCCGCTGTGCATACGCCCCCTTGCCGAGGGGAGCAATTCCCGGGCCCGGTCGTACAGGGCCAGCTGCAGCCGCGTATAGCTGGCAAAGGCGAGTCGGTGGGTCAGCCAGCGCTCGGCATAGCGGAATGCGGCCCGGCTGATGCCGGCGGCCCGCACCAGGGTGATGCCGATCGTCAGGGTATAGAGCGGAGGCTGCAGGGCGGCCCGCGTGATGAGCCAGGCCGCCGCGCCGAGCAGTGTCAGGCCCGCCAAGCTGGCTGTCAGAGCTGCCAGCAGGGCCGGCAGCAGCTCGCGGCCGCGGAGCTGGCGGCAGAGCCAGTGGCAGATAGCAATGTCTTTTTTCAACATGGCGCACCTCCTGGCGACGTGGTTCCGGCGTTAGGAGCGGCCGTGCTCAGAGAACCCGCAGGGCCCGGAGCCAGCGTGAGGCGCTGGTCGGCCCAGGCCGCCAGGGCGGAGCGATGCGTGGCTACGATGATGGTGCGGTGGCGGGACAGGACGGTCAGAGAGTGGATGATGGCAGCCTCGCTTGCGGCGTCGAGACCGGCCGTCGGCTCGTCCAAGAGCAGCAGGGCCGGTGAACGCAGGATGGCGCGGGCCAGTCCCAGCCGGTGGCGCTCCCCGTTTGACAGAGGCTGGGCGCCTTCGCCCAGCCGGGTGTCGAGGCCGTCTGGCAGTCGGTCGTACCAGTCAGCCAGTCCGGCCAGACGCAGTGATTGTTCGAGTCGGGCGGCGGGGATGGTGTCAGGATCATGCTCCGGATAGCTGCCGGCAGCGGTGGCGATGGTGGCGGTGAACAGGGTCAGGTTTTCGGCCAGGCTGGCGCTGAATATATGCGGCTCCTGCGGTACATAGGCGATGAGCCGGGCACGGCTGGCCGGGTCGAGCCTGCTGACGGGCTGATGCGCGATGAGCCGCGGATGCTCAGCAGCGGTGGCAGCTGTCGGCGGCAGGGCCGAGACCAGCTCGATCGTGCCCGCGACCGGGCTGTCCAGTCCGGCCAGCAGGCGCAGCAGAGTGCTTTTGCCTGAGCCGCTGGGACCGAGCAGGGCCAGCGTGCTGCCAGCCGGGCATGTGAAGCTCAGATCCTGCAGGATATCCTCGCCCGTGCCGGGATAGCGGTAGCAGAGGCCCCGGACGGAAAGGCCAGGAGGCAGGGCCAGCTCAGCCTCTTGACCGCGGGGAGCTGGGGCGGATGCAGGGGCAGCCTGACGGACAGCCTGCCAGGCCGTGATGGCAGTCATGCCGGTATGAAAAGCCTGACCGCTGCGCCGCAGCGGGGCATAGAAGGCAGGTGCGAGCAGCAGTATGGCGAAGGCAGAAGCAAAGGTGAGGCTGCCGGACAGCAGGCGGAAGCCGATGAGGACGGCGATGATGGCGATGGACAGCGTCGTGATGAGCTCGATGGCGAAGGAGGACAGGAAGGCCAGCCGCAGTACCTTGAGCGAGGCATCGGCGAAGCGTCGTGAGAGAGTCGTCAGCAGCTGGCGTTGGGCTTTTTCCTGACCAAATAGCTTCAGCGTCGTCAGTCCCTGCAGCAGTTCATGGAAGCCGGCCGTCAGGCTGGCCAGTTCGGCCAGCTGCTTCTCAGTGCCGGATTTCGTCAGCTGGCCGATCAGGGCTAGGAACACGGGGGCTATCGGGAGACTCAGCAGCATCAGGAGGCTGCTGAGCGGGTCGAGCACGGCTGCGGCGGCCAGGAGGACGGGCGTATTGACAGCCAGGCTCAGCAGTACGGGCAGTACGGATTCGGCGAGACCGCCAGCGGCATCGACCGATTCTATGGCCAGGGACGGCAGCTCCGGCCGAGAGGCAGTCGGCGTGGCTGACAGTCCGGCATGCAGGCCATGGCGCAGCTGCAGGCCGAGCTGGCAGGCCAGCTGGCTCAGGATATGGCGGTGCGGCCATACGATGATGGCGCGCGTGAACAATACAACAAGCAGCACCAGGAAATCTGGTGCTGCTGCATCCCATATGTCAGAGGCCGGCAACGGAGGTGTCGTCGGCAGGAGGCGGCTTAGCAACCGGCTCAGCGTCAGGGCCAGCGCGATGAAGGTCAGGCTGGAGATGAGCTCCAGACCGGCCAGCAGGGCGATGCGCCGACGCTGGCTCCGGCAGAAAATCAGGAATTCTTTTACAGGCATGGGTCAGCCGCTCACCTCATCAGTAGGAATGTTCCTGTACGTCATCAGGAGTAATGCGATGACGGAATACATAGTAGGTCCAGCCCTGATATATCAGCACGATCGGAACCAATACGAGGGCGGCCACGGTCATGATCGACAGCGTGTACGGCGTCGAGGCGGCGTTGGTGATGGTCAGGCTGTAGGCCGGATTCAGCGACGAGACCATGAGCCGCGGGAACAGGGCGGCAAAGAAGCCGACGGTCGTGCAGGCGATGGTCAGGGCGCCGAGTACGAAGCTGCTGACGTAGTGCCGGCCGCAGAGGCGGATATAGGCGCCGATGAAGAGCAGGGCAGCCAGTACGAGCAGGCCGACGGCTGCCGGACGCGTCAGGATGTCGGTCGAGAATACGGTCAGCAGCAGGCAGAGCACGAAGGCTGCCGCGGCGATAATGCCCCAGACACGGGCCAGCGAACGGGCCCGGAGGATGAGTCCGGTGTTCTGCAACCGGATGCTCAGGAACGTCGCTCCGTGGAAGACGAATACGGCGAGGAAGGTGATGCCGCCGACGATGGAGTAGATCGACAGCAGGTCGAAGAAGCTGCCGGCATACGTCATATCCTGATTGATGGGGAGCCCTTTGAGCAGGTCGATGACCGCTACGCCCCAGAGAAAGGCCGGCACGGCGCTGCCGAAGCAGATGGCTGCCTCCCAGGCCCGGCGCCAGCAGGCGTGCTGCGAGCGGCCGCGCAGCTCGAACGCTGCGCCGCGCAGGATCAGGGCGACGAGCATCAGGAACAGCGCCAGATAGAACGTCGAGAACATCGTGGCGTAGACGTGCGGGAATGCCGCGAACAGGGCGCCGCCGGCCGTTATCATCCAGACTTCGTTGCCATCCCAGACCGGCGCTATCGTCATGAGTACCTGCGAGCGGTCTTCATCGCGCCGGCTCAGGAAGGGCAGCAGCATGCCGACGCCATAGTCGAAGCCCTCGAGGATGAAGAAGCCGGTGAACAGAACGGTTATGAGGATGAACCATAGTATCGTGAGATCCATCAGTCACGCCCCCTTTCGGCAGCCGGTTCGTCCGTTATCGTAGTCTGATGTATATAGCGCAGAGCGATGCAGAGCGCCGCGATGATGAGCACGAGGTAGATGAGCGTGAAGCCGATGAGCGTCAGCCAGACCTCGCCGCCGGTGAGGTTCGGAGATACGGCGTCCGCTGTGCGCTGGAGTCCGACGACTATCCAGGGCTGGCGTCCGGCCTCGGCGATGAACCAGCCGACGGAATTGGCGATGAACGGCAGCGGCAGCAGGGCTGGCAGGAAGCGCAGCCAGCAGCGGAAAGGCTTCTGCGTGAGGCGGCCCGTATGCGCGAGGAACAGCGTCACGAAGCCCAGCAGCATCATGAGTCCGCCGAGGCCGATCATGATGCGGAAGCTCCAGAACAGCCCACAGACGTCGGGGATGTAGTCGCCGGCCCCGTATTTCTCCACGGCCTGAGCCTGCAGCTGATTGATGCCCGGCACGGCACCCGTCGGCCGGTTGTAGAGCATGAAAGAGAATACGCCCGGCACGGCGATTTCGGAGTCGTTACGGCGGGCTGACTGGTCGATGTCGGCGACTATGGCGAAGGGGGCCGGATCGGCCGTCTCCCACAGAGCCTCTATCGAGGACAGCTTCATCGGATTGGCCTGGGCCAGGTACTGCGTATGCAGGTGGCCGCTGCCCATGGCGCCGAACAGCCCGATCAGCATGAATATGGCGCCGGCTTTGACCGTCTGGGTGAATGCATAGCGCGAGGATTCATCGTGCAGGACTTTCCAGACCGATACGGCCAGGACGACGAATCCGGCGGTCGTGATGCCGGAAAAGAAGGCATGGCTGTATTCACCGAGCACATAATGGTTCGTGATCAGGGCCGGAAAATCCGTCATGACGGCACGACCGTTTTCGATGGCATAGCCGACCGGATGCTGCATGAACGAGTTGGCGACGAGTATCCAGAATGCGGATATGTTCGAGCCCAGTGCGACGATCCAGATGCAGGCGCAGTGCAGTTTCGGCGAGAGCTTTTTCCAGCCGAATACCCAGAGGCCGAGGAATGTCGACTCGAGGAAGAAGGCGGTCAGGGCCTCGAGCGCCAGCGGGGCGCCGAATATATCGCCCATGAACCGCGAATACTCGGACCAGTTCATGCCGAAGTGGAATTCCTGCACGATGCCGGTGACGACGCCGAGCGCGAAGTTGATCAGGAACAGCGTGCCGAAGAATTTCACGAGCTTCCGGCTGGCGGCCTTCCAGTGCGGCCGCCGGGTACGGACATAGCAGGTCTCGAGCAAGGCCACGAATATGGACAGCCCGAGCGTGATGGGCACGAACAGGAAATGATAGGTCGTCGTGATGGCGAACTGCCAGCGCGACAGGATCAATGCCTCCACAGATATCCCTCCCTTTTAAAATGTATTAAAATGAATGCGACTGATAAAGTGAGACTTGGGGCTGTAACGAAATATGATGTTGTCATGCCTAAGCATATAGTACCGCGGCAGGCATGGTTCCTCCATTCCGCTATTGTGGTTTGGCTAAAATGAAATTTTTCCCAATGAATAGGTCCCTTGAAAGTACTTAAACGCGCTTCGCTTGAACGAAAGTACTTTCCGCGGGATTGTTTGATAGGGAAAAATTTAATTTTTTAACGCCAAAGCACGACGCTCCATTCCGGAACCATGCCTGTCGCTACTTTGTCATAGCAGATATCAGCATCTCAGACGCTCACAGGTATTTCGTTACAGCCCCTTAGCATCGAATAAACGATTGTTTTGCTGATTTCATTATAAATCAGAATTGTCCGAACAACAATAGCGCTGAAAAGAAAAATAACAGTTCTTTGGCGGATTTATTTCAGGCGCAGGGAATTCAGTGCGGTCAGCAGTGTGAGGGACAGGTTGATAAGCAGGGTCGGGACGGGCGTGAGCAGCGGACCGCCGAAGGCATGGAGCAGGCCCATGGCCCAGGGAATCGTCACGAGGCTCACGATGATGGTCAGGCGGCGGTTCTGGTGCTGCAGCTGATAGAGGCGGCGGCCCAGATTGATGAGGAGCGTGAGCGCGTAAAGGGAATGGGCGGGCAGTGTAACCGAGGGAGTGTCATGACCGGTGGCCCCGGTGTCGGCCGCGGTATCCGGAGTATCCGCAGCAGCGGGGGATTTTGCGGCCATGCGTACGACGACGTCAGCCTCGGCACCGGCCGCAGCGTCGCGCTCGTCGGTGGCCAGGACAGCTACGGTGGAGCCGCCCGCCCGGAGCAGCTGGATCTCACGGGCTTTGGCGATGGGACTGAGGCCGTGGCGGGCCTCGTCGAGTGACAGTTGCCGGGCGGTATAGGCGGCCAGACGACGGTCGGCACTCGTCATGAGTATGAGGCGCAGGCCGAGCTGCTGCAGCCGGGACAGGGCGGCTGGTATGCCGGGGGCCGGTTCATCGACGAAGGCGATGATGCCGCGGCCATAGGAGCCGCGGCCTATGAATACCGGTACTGCGCCGCGTGTGGCCAGCTGGTCGGCACGCGTGAGCAGGTCGGCGGAGAGATGGACGCCCTCGGACTCGACGAGCTGGCGGGAACCTACATAGACGGGGTCGCGATTGACAATCGCCTCGACGCCGGCGCCCGGGAATTCCTGATTGCCAGTCGCCGGCGGGATGCGCAGGCGGCGGTTCTTTATGGCGGCGGCTATGGCCCGGGCATAGGGGTGAGAGGATCCCTGCTCCGTAGCGGCTGCCAGCTCGAGCAGGGCATTCTGGCCGATGCCCTCGGGGATGATCTGCGATATCAGCGGATCATTGGCGAAAAGCTGGCTGCGGCGGGCCAGCACGAGCGTGTCGACATCACCGAGGAGCGGCAGGGCCTCCGGTGTGCTCAGGCGGACTCCATATCCGGCAGCAGCCTTGCGGATGCGATAGCGGCTGACGGCCTGGCTGCCCAGATGTGGCAGCGGGAGCGCAGCACAGATGATGGACAGTCCGATGTTGACGGCAGTCATCATATCATCGCCCGCGGCATACCAGTATATGGTCATGACGATGGCAGCGATGAGCATGATGACCAGGATATATTTATAGGATATTGATTTGCTCATATCAGGAACCTCTTTTCTCTAACTGAATCTATTATCCGCCAAAGAGCGGACACGGTCAATAGACACGGACGAAAGTCTTGTCAGCGGGCGGTATAGCTGATAAAATCATTATATAGGTGGGAACAAAACATGAAATGTTGGCTTTTGCATGCGTTTAAAGATACCGATATGATATATAGTATAAAGGGAATGTGGACAAGAGGGATGATGTGGGAATGGCGATGGTGATAAAAGACAATGCCCAGGCCGGGATGATACTGGGCGAGCTGAACAAGAATACAAAGAGCCGTGATAAAGCCGCCAGCAGACTGGCTGCCGGGCAACGTATCATCGGGGCTGGTGATGGCGCATCTGAGTTTGCAATCTCTGAAAAGATGCGCGTCCGCATCCGGGCTCTTGAGCAGAATGAAGCGAATGTGCAGAATGGTGCCGCTTTGCTTAACGTGGCTGAGGGGGCTGTGGCTAATCAGGTTGAACTCATGCGCACGATAAAGGAGCGTGTGATCAACGCAAACAATGACCACAATACCGATATCGATCGCCAGACTATCCAGAAGGAAATCGACCAAGCCTATGACGAAATAGAGGATATCGCTGTCGACACCCGATACAATGACATGCAGCTCCTGACCGGTGGCAACTTCATCGAAAAAAGGGTGATGAGCTGGGCCGCACTCGATGAGCCCGTGACCGTCCCTGACAGCGATGCACTGAACATGATTCCCGATACATATCCTGGCACTTATAACGGTGTCGAGGGGCCTTTTGATAAGTTCACAGCCTATAGCAAGGCAGCGGATTCGCTACTGGGCATCTCAGGTACCACGACGTTGTCAGGGAGCATGCCGGCTACGAGTGGCGTTAAACGCATTGTGGAAGTGGATTTCTCCGTGTATACTGATGTACCGAGCTTGGTCAATACCGGTATACAGCTGACTGATGACGGTACCTATGTATTCACGGATGGCACGAGTGATTTGCCCTCAGGCATCAATCAAGTTGATATCAGCAATTGCAGTACAGTGGATGAAGCTGTCAGTAAGCTGGCCACGGCCATCGGCTCGCGAGCCAGTGCGGCGAATGGTAAGTTGCAGGTGACGTCGTCATCCGATGGCGCTAGTGGCCGACAGTTCTCGGTCGTACCATATTCTTATACCGGAGCTACGAAGACAGCTGCTGTTGCCTATCGTCAGGGAGCAGCCGGCACCGGGCTTTCTTCACTGCCGTTGTCTTTATCTGGTGGTACGAACGGGCAGCGTATATATAGCCCGAGCACCACGAAGACAGAGACTTACACCTATACAGAAACGACACCACCATCTGCACCAGGAGAATCAGCTACAGTCGTGACCAAGACCGGAACCAGGACTGTTACTGTACCAGGGGAACTGTTGCGCACTATCCCTGGCACCAAAGCCTCGGCATCCATCGATGTGAGCAGTGTCAACGATGGGACCGGATTGACGGTCAATGGTTCAGGGACTACCTACTTGAAGTTTGCTTCTGGCTATAGCACCCCTGTTCTCCAAAACGGAGTTTATGTCATAGATAAGACTGCCACAGCCAGCTGGACCAGCGGTGGTATCAGCTTTTCACTAGATGGTGGTAAGCTGACTATGACTGCTACTGCTATCGGTACCTACGGCAACTCCTATGGTGCAATCGATGGGGTGACCGAAGTGCAAGCCCAGCCCGCCGTCTACTATACAAGTGTGACCGGCAATAAAGCTCCGGTCACTGTAGTGCAGGAAGCTACTGATGGCACCCCCGGCATACCCGATCATGTCGATATCGACATGTCCAGCTTGGATTCTACGGATTCTGCTGCTCTGGAGGCATTTATTTCGCAGCTTGTCAATGGCAAGACGCATACTCGCCTGTACTATCCGTCGGACACAGCCACTCCTATGGAGTTCTATGACAGTGGTGCTGCAAATCCGCTGGCCCAGTCGGCTTATCAAGCGGTATCTGGCCTTAATATAGTCTCTTCGACTGGCATAGATTTGAATGATTTGCGCCAGTCGGTAGCATCTGGCAGCACGATAGCTGAGGCCTTCGCTTCCCTGATGCAGAGTGCAAATTCGTATTTCAGTCTGGTCACTGACAGTACCGGCAAATTGACGGCCCTGCGCCTTAATGCCCCCTCTTATTCATCGACAGGGACGCTCACCGTAACCAAAGAAACTCCATATTATTATGATATCGATATGTCTTCAGTGATTACCGGTAAGTCCCCAGCCGATTTGAACGGCGAGGGCTTCCGCTTCTACTGTGCGACTGATGAGGGGCAGTGGTTCAATATATCTTTCTTCGATTCTGATGATATGGGCGAGGGGTTTTCGCTCGAGGCAAAACCTAAGGGAAAGTCGGGAGTGGATCTGCAGACGATATATATTGATGTGGCTAATGTGACGGATGGAGCCTCATTGGCAAAGGCTATTTACGATCAGGGGAAAACGGCGATGCTGAACCGGAACCACAATTACTTTTTCTCGTATAATCCTGAAGAACCGAGCAAGCTGACTATATATGATAAGCGCCTGGTAGATTTATCAAAATATGCAGCCTACCAACAGCCTCTTGGTGCCAAAATTGCTGATGGTGTCATCGATGATGTCATTCTGCTCGAACGTGACGTACGAACAAAGCATCTTATCATCCAGGATACTGACAAAGCCAGTATGAACACAGTCATCAATATTCCCCAGACATCCCTTGATCACATATTCGAATTCATACCCGGCAATCGGGACATATCGGAATTCAATGTCAACACGAGAGAAATGCGTGAGAACCTTTTGGGGAAGGCGGAATCGCCAGGCATCCTGGATAAGGGGATAGAATATCTGTTGTCCGCGCAGACGCTCATCGGGGCTGAACACAGCCGCCTGGATTACGATGCGAGCAACATCATCACGGCCCGTGAGATGTCACAGGCTGCAGAATCCACTATCCGCGATGCGGACATGGCAAAAACTATGGTGCAATACACCAAATCGAGCATATTGAGTCAGGTCGCTCAATCTATGCTTGCTCAGGCCAATCAGGGCAGCTCTGATATTTTGAACTTGTTACAGTAAGCATGGAGGAATATCATTGGCCCGTGCCTCGAGGAAAAGATGGTAATATATTTCGGATTACCTGGCGGTCAGGCAAGGAGGATGTTTATGATTGATCAATTGACGGTCGAGGGACAGGCAAAGATAAATCTGTCGCTCGATATACTTGGCAAGCGGAGCGACGGGTATCATGAGGTGGCTATGGTCATGCAGTCCATCGGACTGTCGGATACCCTGGAGCTGGAGAAACTGCCGGCAGACGGGCAGGTGGAGCTGGAGCTGGCGGGCGCTGCAGCCGGCATAGAGGCGGATGAGAGCAATCTGGCCTGGCGGGCGGCAGCACTCTTGCTGCGCGAGGGACAGGTGCACGGCGGCGTGCGCATGCGGCTGACGAAGCGCATACCGATTGCGGCGGGGCTTGCCGGCGGCTCGACCGATGCGGCGTCTGCCTTGCGCGGAGTCAACGAGCTGTATGAGCTGGGCTATGATACCGGGCAGCTCTGTGAGTTCGGTGCGCGCCTGGGTATGGATATCCCGTTCTGCCTGCGGGGCGGTACGATGTTGGCCACTGGGCGCGGGGAGATGCTGCGTCGGCTGCCGGACATGCCTCGGACCTATGTCGTGCTGGCCAAGCCGCCGATCGGCATATCGACCGCCTGGGCGTATCAGCATTATGACGCCGAGGGGGCCGAGCATCATCCGGATAATGAACGGCTCGAGCAGGAAATAGCGTCCGGTGAGCGAAAAGCGATAGCCGGATTATTGTGCAATGTGCTGGAAAGTGTTAGTATAAAAAAGTATGGAATAATTTCGGAGTACAAGCAGCTCATGCTGCAGGCCGGGGCTATGGCCGCCATGATGTCGGGCAGCGGCCCGACGGTGTTCGGGCTCTGCCCTGACGAGGACACGGCCGGAAATGTAGCGGAGCTGCTGCGGCGCGAGACGGAGGCGGCGGTATTCGTCACTACCACGACGGGGCCGTGCGCGTGAGTCACCGGACCGGAGTGATGTCCGTATGATATATGATATTAACATATGATGATATATATTTAGAAATAGAGGGAATAAAATGGAACATCGTTTGGCACCTATAAAGCTGGACAGTTATCAGCCCTTGCGCGAAGTCGTATGTGAGTCGCTGCGCGACGCGATACGCCGCGGCGTGCTGCAGCCAGGGGAGCGCATCATGGAGAGTCAGCTGGCGGAGGAGCTCGGTGTGAGCCGCACCCCGGTGCGCGAAGCCATCAGGAAGCTGGAGCTCGAGGGCTACGTGGTCATGATGCCGCGTCGCGGCACGTATGTGGCCAATATGTCGATCCGCGATATCAATGAGATTTTCGAAATCCGCACGGCTCTGGAGTCGCTGTCAAACGGTCTGGCGGCCGAGCATATCACGGACGATGAGCTCGAGCACCTGCAGCGTTTGCTGGTCATCATAGGCGAGAATATAAAATCCGGCAACATGGACAAGATCGTCGATACCGACATCGAGTTCCATGACCTGCTTTACCATGCGGCACGCAATGGGCGTCTCGTGGGCATCATATCGAACCTGCGCGACCAGCTGACGCGTTTCCGCACGCTGTCGATGTCGTACCCGGGCCGCCTCGAGGCTACGCTCGAGGAGCATAAGGCCATCGTCGAGGCCATCGCAGCCGGTGATGGCAAGGCGGCGCGCAAGGCCGCTGAAAAGCATATGGAGAATTCCGAGAAGACATTGCTGAAGGCGATGGATGCCATCAAAGCCAAGAAAGAAGCGAAGAAAGGGCGCAAGTCCGAGCAGTGAGTACTGGCATGCAGCCAGACTATAGAATAAGGAGATTTTATAATAATGTCAGCAGATCTAGTAACAATCATATTGGCCGCCGGTAAAGGTACGCGCATGAAATCGAAGCTGCCGAAGGTCCTGCACAAGGCGGGCGGCAAGCCGATGCTCATGCATGTGCTCGATGCAGCGAAGGCCGCCGGGTCCAAGCGCGATATCGTCGTCACAGGCTTTGGCGGTGACATGGTCCGCGAGGCGGTCGGTGACCGGGCGGAGTGCGTCACGCAGACGGAGCAGCTCGGTACCGGTCATGCCGTGCTGCAGACCAAAGAGCTGCTGAAGGATGAGCAGGGTGTCGTCATGGTGCTCTGCGGCGATACGCCGCTGCTGACGGGCGACCTGCTGCGCAAGCTCTACGATGAGCATGTGGCTGCCGGAGCAAAGGCCACCGTGCTGACGGCCATCATGCCGGATGCTACGGGCTATGGCCGCATCATCCGCGGTGCGGATGGCTCGGTACAGAAAATCGTCGAGCACAAGGACGCTACGGAGGCTGAGCGTCAGGTGCGCGAGGTCAATTCCGGCATCTACTGCTTCGATGCGCAGGCCATGTTCGCTGCGCTCGCGCAGGTGACGAATGATAATGCTCAGGGCGAGTACTATCTGCCGGATGTGCTCGGCATCCTGCGCAGCCAGGGCGAGAAGATATGGGCGGTCGCAGCCGATGACTATGAGTCGACGCTCGGCATCAACTCGCGTCTGCAGCTCTCGGGTGCGGAGAAGATCCTGCGCCGCCGCAAGAACGAGGAGCTCATGGCCGCCGGTGTCACGATCATGGACCCGGATACGACCTATGTCGATGCCGATGTACAGGTTGGCCGTGACACGGTCATCTATCCGCAGACGTGGCTCGAGGGCGATACCGTCATCGGTGAGGACTGCGAGATCGGACCATGCGTGCGCTTCCAGAATGTCAAGACGGGCAATCATGTCACGGGCCAGTTCACCTATGCCCATGACTGCGAGATGGACGACGGCGTCATCCTGGGCCAGTTCACCCATATCCGTCCGAACACGCATCTCTATGAGCGCGTGAAGATCGGCAATTTCGTCGAGGTCAAGAACTCTGATATCGGTGTCGGCTCGAAGCTGCCGCATCTCTCGTATATCGGTGACTGCGATATGGGCTCCGGCGTCAATATGGGCTGTGGCACGATCACTGTCAACTATGATGGCGTGCACAAGTTCCGTACGAAGGTCGGCAACGATGCCTTCGTGGGCTGCAACTCGAACCTGGTCGCACCGGTTACGGTCGAGGATGGAGCCTATATAGCCGCTGGCTCGACCATCACGAAGACGGCACCGAGCGAGGGGCTGACCATCGCCCGTGCCCGCCAGGTGACGCTCAAGGGCTGGAAGGATAAGCGTCAGAAATAATTGCGGTCCATTCGTTCTATCCGGCCAAAAAAAATCATAAAATTGCTTTTTTGCCCGAAAAAATGGCAAAAGGCTTTTGTAAAATGCACTTAAACAGTGTATACTAGGTAATGTGAAAGTTGACCGTTTTACGGGCGGCTGCGGGCGCGCTGGTATATGGCGGAGCGCTTGGGAGAGTTTTCATCTATCTATATGGTTTGGAGGATTTTTACAAAATGGCTTTAGACACTGGCAATCTGTGTATCCTTACGGGTAATGCCAATCCTGATTTAGCGCAGAAGATCGCTGATCATATCGGCGTCAATCTCTGCGATGCACTCGTCAGCAAGTTCAACAATGGTGAGACGCAGGTAATGATCGGTGAGAGCATCCGCGGCAAGGATATATTCATCATCCAGCCAACGTCGTATCCGGTGAATGACAACCTCATGGAGCTCCTCATCATGGCTGATGCCTGCAAGCGCGCTTCGGCTCATAGCATCACGGCTGTGGTGCCGTACTACGCCTATGCGCGTCAGGATCGCAAGACCCGCGGCCGTGAGCCGATATCGGCCAAGCTCGTCGCCAACCTCATGACGACGGCCGGTGTCACCCGCGTCGTGACGGTCGACCTGCATGCCGGCCAGATCCAGGGCTTCTTTGATATACCGGTCGACCATCTGGCAGCCGCTCCGACCATCGCGAATTATTTCCGCACGCAGAAGCTTGATAATATCGTCGTCGTATCGCCGGACCTCGGTGGTGTGACGCGCGCCCGCGTGCTGGCCGATCATCTGAGTGCTCCGATCGCCATCATCGAGAAGCGCCGTCCGAAACCGGGCTGCGCCGAGGTCATGAACCTCATCGGCGATGTCGAGGGCAAGACGGCCATCATCATCGATGATATCGTCGATACGGCCGGCTCGCTCTGCGAGGGCGCCAAGGCGCTCGAGAAGCGCGGGGCCAAGCGCATATTTGCCTCTTGCTCGCATGCCATCCTGAGCGATCCGGCCGTGCAGCGCATCAATGATTCGCCTATCGAGAAACTGGTCATCACGGATACGATTCCGCTGCCGCCGGAGAAGGCCAGCGACAAGATCGTCGTGCTGTCACTCGCCAATCCGCTTGGCGATGTCATCATGCGCATCCAGAGCCATCGCTCGGTCAGCCAGCTTTTCCGCTGAGCTGCATCACCAGCATATTCGAGGGCTGCCTCCGGGCAGTCCTTTTTGTGTGGGAATAGCGATTTTATTAACAGTTTGAGAAAATAGAGTGCAGAGTGCCTTATACTGTGGTATAATCGTCAATGTGATTTTTCCGGTACGTTGCCGGGCAGGCTTGATGCCTTAGAATTTAGGAGGGTGAATTTTGGATCTCAGCATTGTTGAAATCATCAAAACCATAATCCTCGGCGTAGTCGAGGGACTGACGGAGTGGCTGCCGATATCGTCGACCGGCCATATGATACTCGTTGATGAGTTCATCCGTCTTGATCAGTCGCCGCAGTTCATCAACATGTTCCTCGTCGTCATCCAGCTCGGAGCGATCATGGCGGTCGTGGTGCTCAGCTTCGAGAAGCTGAATCCTTTCTCGAGCATGAAGACCCGGCAGGAGAAGAAGGCGACGATGCAGCTGTGGTACAAGGTCATACTGGCCTGCCTGCCGGCAGCGGTCATCGGTCTGGCGTTCAATGATTTCATGGAAGAACATTTCATGACGGCGCCGGTCGTCGCTACGACGCTGATATTCTACGGCATCATGTTCATCATCGTCGAGAACTACAATAAGCATCGTCGGCCGCGCATCACGGACCTTGCGGCACTGGACTACAAGACGGCCTTCATCATCGGCGTGTTCCAGGTGCTGTCTCTCGTGCCGGGCACGAGCCGTTCGGGCGCTACGATACTCGGCGGTATCATATTCGGTGCGAGCCGCTATGTAGCCGCAGAGTTCACCTTCTTCCTGGCCATACCGGTCATGTTCGGCGCGAGCCTGCTGAAGATGGTGAAATTCGGTCTGCACTATACGGGCGCGGAGATTCTGATCCTGGTCGTAGGCATGGCTACCGCATTCATCGTTTCCATCCTGTCGATCAAGTTCCTGTTGCGCTATATCAAGAACAATGACTTCAAGGTGTTTGGCTGGTATCGCATCGTGCTCGGCATCATCGTGTTCGCTTATCTGTTCCTCGTTGGTGATCCGACGGCGAACGATATAAAGTGAGACCTATAAAAAAGGGGCCGCGGTCGGACGTGGTCCTTTGTTTTTACGTAAAATAGAGAGGGATCGCAATGAAGATAATCGCCGGTCTCGGCAATCCGGGACCTGAATATGTTCAGACAAAGCACAATGTCGGATTCATGATCGTCGATGCTCTGGCGGCTGCTCTGGGGGCAGAGTGGCGGCAGGGCAAGTTCGAGGCGCTGGTCGCCGAGACGCGCATCGGCAGCGAGAAAGTCGTGCTCGTGAAGCCGCTGACGTATATGAATGAGAGCGGCCGTGCGATCGGTCCGCTGATGTCGTGGTACAAGCTCACCCCTGAGGACCTCATCGTCTGCCATGACGATATGGACATACCGGCCGGTACCATACGCATCCGCAAGAAGGGCAGTGCGGGCGGTCACAATGGTATCAAGTCGATTCTGGCTCATGTGGGGGACGAGCATTTCGCCCGCGTGCGGCTGGGCATCGGACGGCCGCTGCCGGGCTGGAGTGTCGTGAAGCATGTGCTGGCGCCGTTCACGACGGAGGATGCAGGGAAAATCGCGGAGTCGATCAAGCAGCTCGTACCGGCCATCGAATGCATCGTGACGAACGGCGTCGATATGGCGATGAACAAGTACAATCCCAAAAAGCAGAAGAAGGCGAAACCGGCCCGCGGCCAGAAGAAATCGGCGCAGGCCGCGGGACAGAACGGAGAATGTGCAGCCGTTGCCGATAAGGTGGCTGCCCCAGCAGCAAAGGAGGCAGGTCAGGATGAGTGAGGAGATAACCGCTGTCTACGCTGATGAGGACGGCAACATCCTCGATGCACCGGGTCTGACGGGGCTCGGCCGCGTGGGCGCGCGCAATGTCGAGCTCCGTCCGGACGACCTCATACCGCTGCCGGACAGCGCCGACCTCATGTTGCTGCCCGACCATCAGGCCGTCGGGCTGACGGAGGACGGGGAACTGCTGCCAATCGCCGGTGAGGCTGTGGCCGCCATACTGCCAGCCGGATATACGCGTACGCATCTACCGGCCTATGTGCGCGATGATGAGGCGGAGCGGCTGCCGCTCTATGGCTATACGGCAGTGGTCGTCTATCATGACGAGCTCTGCTGTGCGGCCATCTATACGGATGAGAATGACAAATGGGATCCGGTACATTACAATACGCCGGAGCTGAAGAAGCTCGTCAAGCGCACGCAGAAGGATCTGCCGCATAACCGCATCGTCGAGCAGGTCGCCGGCTGCTCGCTGAACTGGCACTGCTGCACGGCGCAGAACCTCTTTTATCGGCGCTGGGAATGCGGCATACCGACATCGCCGGTCTGCAATGCGAACTGCTTCGGCTGCATATCGCTGCAGCCGGCCGAGTGCTGCCCGTCGCCGCAGGAGCGCATCAAGTTCCGCCCGACGCCGGAGGAGATCGCCGAGGTCGGCATCTATCACCTTTCGGTGGCGCCGGACGGCATCGTCAGCTTCGGTCAGGGTTGCGAGGGCGAGCCGACGCTCGCCGCTGATAATATAGCTGCCGGCATCAAGCTCATCCGGGCGAAGACGAAAAAGGGCCAGATCAACATGAATTCCAACGTCGGCTATACGCCCGGCGTGCAGAAGATTGTCGATGCCGGGCTCGATTCCCTGCGCTGCTCGATCATCAGCGCGCGGCCCGAGAGCTATGATGCGTACTATCGGGCCAGCTATCGGCTCGATAACGTCAAGGAGTCCATCCGCTATGCGCTGGACAAGGGGGTATACGTGTCGCTGAACCTGCTCTATTTCCCAGGTTTCAACGATCGTCCGGAGGAGCTGGCAGCCTGGCAGGAATTCTTCCGCGAGCTGCCGGTGCAGATGATCCAGGTGCGCAACCTCAATATCGACCCGGATGCCTTCCTCGCAATCATGCCGCCGGAGACCGAGCCGCCGGTCGGCACGAAGAAGTTTCTGCAGGTACTGCATCAGGAATTCCCGCAGCTCGTCATCGGCAGCTTCTCGCATTACGTGGAATAAAAGCAGCACTTTTACACTTTAGTTGCAGAAAACAGTATTATAATGATATACTGTAACTATGTATGTAGTTCGGCAAAAGCTATCCTGCCGGCCGTTGCGGGCAGGACGTTCTACAATGATAAAGTGTTTGCAGGCCGGGCCGGCTGGGATGGGGGAGTATATCCGGCATTGATCAGCCCGGTCATACGAGAAGGATGGATGATTAGATGATACGAGAACATAGGAGCCGCGAGAAGCTCGAGGCTTACTATAAGCTGTTCATGGAAAAGGGTATACTGGACGCCAATCTGCACCCGTGGGTGGCGGAATCATGGCAGCGTTGCCGGGAAATGGGCGTGGGCAGCGAGACCATGGATACGTCGCATCGTCTGGCTCCTGAGGTATTCCGGACTTTGCAGAACAGCAACCGCGAGGCCATCGATTATCTGAGCGGGCTTTGCGAGGATATCCGGGAATTCTTCCAGGAATACAATCTGTCGCTGCTCCTCGTGACGGCCGATGGCGTCGTGCTGCGCAGCTATTCCCTGCCTTTCTACCAGATGACGCCGGGAGAGATCGAGGGCGTCCATGTCGGCGAGGCTGAGGTCGGTACCTCGAGCATCTGCGTGGCGGCCCGGCACAAGGCACCGTTCTGGATGTTCGGTCCGGAGATGTGGGTCAAGGAATGCCAGCTCGGCGATGCCTGCTCGGCACCGGTCATGGTGAATGGCGAGATGACCTATATCATTACGCTCGTCTCCATGGAGCAGGTATCCATGCCGCAGGATGCCGTCATATCGCTGCTGTTCACGATGCGTAAGGCGCTCGAGAAGCATCTGAGCGAGGTGCAGCGCCTGCGGGCCGAGGAGGCCATACTCGATGTGAGTCCGTTCGCTGTCTACCATGTCCTGCCGGGCGGAGAGGTCGCCTATGCCAACAAGCTCGGGCAGGAGCGCCTGCAGAGCATATCGCCGCAGGACAAGGCGGACAAAAAGCACCCGGCAGCTGAATCTGGCGAGGCGCAGGAGGCGCCGAAGGCAGCCAATCTGAACGATGTCATCATGAACTACCGCCATACGCCGGTATACAAGGGATTCCGCGGGGTACCGTCCTACAATAAGGAAGTCACCTGGATCACGCCGCAGAAGACGTATGAGGATATCACGACCGTCGTGCCGCTCGAACGCGATGATGAGCAGGTCGTGCGCAGCGTCGCGGTCATATCCATGCCCATCGAGGATCTGCGGACGCTCGTCGCCCATGCGGCCGGCTATACGGCGAAGTACAGCCTGAGCTCCATGGTCGGTGAGGGGACGACATTCGCGAGCGTGCGCTCGAAGGCAGCCCGCGTGGCCCGCAACAAGAATCACGTCCTGATCCAGGGGGAGGCCGGTACGGGCAAGCAGCGCATGGCTCATGGCATCCATCAGGCCAGTGCCCGCGCGGCCGGCCCGCTGATCACCATGCACTGTGGCGGCACGACGGCCGAGCTCCTCGAGCAGGAACTGTTCGGCATACGCGTGAATTCCGAAGTCAGCCATCAGGGCAAGCTCGAGCTGGCCTCGGGCGGTACGCTGTTCCTTGACGAAATAGAGAAAATACCGCGGGAAACGGCCGTGCGCTTGGCCCAGTATCTGAAGCAGGGATATTCGTTCCGCATCGGTGAGCCGGCCACGAAGCGGCCCATCGATGTGCGCGTCATCGCGGCCTGCGACAGCGATCTGAAGCGGCTGACCGACCGCGGTCTGTTCGCCCGGGAGCTGTTCGAGCTCGTATCGAAGAGCACCATCCGCGTGCCAGCTCTGCGCAGCCGCCGCGAGGATATACCGGCCATAGCCAACCACATCATGCTCGAGCTCGGTCAGCAGCATCAGATGCAGCCGAAGAAGCTCCTGCCGGAGACGCTCGATATGCTGAAGCGCTATGACTGGCCGGGCAATATCAAGCAGCTGCAGGGCGTGCTCGAGTATGCGTTTTTCAATACCGAGGGCAATACGGTCGCTCCGGCGGATATCAGTCTCATGGGCGATGTGAAGCCGGATAACAAGTGGAAAGAGGATAAAGAGGTATTCATGAAGGCATGGCAGGCTGCGGGCGGCAATGTGAGCCGTCTGGCCAATCTGCTGAATGTCAGCCGCGTTACCCTTTACCGCTATCTGAAGAAGTTTGATATGACGAGAAAGTGATTTTTGAGCAAGGAGAGATATTTTGCGTCTGCGCAGAAAGCCCTGGGTAGACCAGGCCATACATGATTTCGATGATTTCGTAGTGAGCCGCGATGTAGAGATGGGCGAGGAGCGTCAGGGGACCTGGCGCGAGAACTTCGGCCGGGGGCCGGAGGCCAGGCTCGAGGTCGAGCTCGGTACGGGCAAAGGAGATTTCATCAGCCAGTTGGCCGAGCTTCATCCCGATATCTGCTATATCGGCATCGAGGCCCAGCAGGATGTGCTGTATTCGGCTGCCCGCAAGGTGCGCGAGAAAGGCCTGACGAATGTCCGGTTGCTCGTGTTCGATATCCGCAAGATCGAGGATATCTTTGCCCCGGGCGAGATCGACCGGTTCTATATCAATTTCTGCGATCCGTGGCCGAAGCTGCGTCACCACAAGCGCCGTCTGACCTATCGCGATTTTCTCGCGAAATATTCACGTCTGCTGCGCCATCCGGGCGAGCTCCATTTCAAGACGGATAACCGCGCCCTGTTCGATTTCTCGCTCGGCGAGTTCGCGGCGATGAATCTCGAGGTGCGGGATATTTCCTATGATCTGCATGCCGAGAACCGGCCGGATAATATCGTCACGGAGTACGAGCGGAAATTCAGCGGCTTCGGGGAGAAGATCAACCGCTGCGAGGTCATATTTGCCTGAGATGAATGTGTGGGAGAAGGAAGGCTGGCGGCATGCGCATTATCAAGGAAGTCTGGAAGAATGACAGCGAGCCGATCATCGCTATCATGATCGTGCTGCTGGTCTTCGGTACGATAAATGTAGCGAGTGCCAGTTTCGCGCTGGGCACACAGGACTATAATGATCCGCATTTTTTTCTGCTGAGGCAGATGGTCTGGGTAGTCGTAAGCATCGGGGTGTTCCTCGTCTGCCGCAAGATTCCCTACTATAGGTGGCGGCCGATCATATTCGTCCTGTTTCTGATCGTGTCGATCGCTCTCGTACTCGTACTCTTCATCGGACCGGCGGTCAATGGCAGTCAGCGCTGGATCATCGCGGGCCCGCTGAGTTTTCAGCCGTCAGAGCTCGCGAAGCTGCTGTCGATCATGATGGCTGCAGCGTCACTGTCGTCGTATATGAGGCGTAACAAGCCGGCCTCCATATTCAATGGCCAGTTTGTCCTGATCGCTGTAATGGCAGCTCTCACGGAGCGCGAGCCGGATCTCGGCACCGCTGTCGTCATATGTGTGGTGCCGTTGCTCATGGCCGTCATCGTGGGGCTGCGGCGTTGGATACTGATATTCCTAGGGGCCGCAGGGGCAGTGTTGTTCGCGCTCGTGGTCATATCGCAGCCGTATCGTCTCGAGCGAGTCATGGTCATGCTCAATCCGGAAGCTTATGCCCAGGATGAGGGGTTCCAAATCATGCAGTCGCTGGCGACCATCGGCTCGGGCGGATTGTTCGGCATGGGGCTCGGCGATGGGGTCAGTAAGTATTTCTATCTGCCGGAGGCACATACCGATTTCGCGTTTGCCATATTCTGTCAGGAGCATGGCTTTGTCGGTGCCCTGCTTGTCCTGGCGTTGTTCGCATTCCTGACGCTGCTGATCGCCAAGGTGGCGGCCAAGGCCCGTGACGAGTTCGGCCAGGTGCTGGCGCTCGGCATCATGCTGCTCATCATGGGGCAGGCCATCGTCAACCTGCTGATGGTGGCAGGCTTCTGTCCGGTGGTCGGTGTGCCGCTGCCGTTCATCAGCTACGGCGGCTCGTCGCTGCTCGTGACGATGGCGGCGATCGGCATCGTCGTGAATATCAGCGATGTCGCCAACGCGGACAGGCATCGCAATCCGGAAAACACGCCTCCGCAGGAGGGGGAGCGGCGCACTGATATGGAGCGCATAGAGAAGACAGCCTGAGGCCGATATAAAGAAGGGGCTGTAACGAAAATACGATATCGTCATGCCTGCCGCTGCCTTCGCATAGCAATTGTCTGCATCTCAGGTAATGGCAGGTATTTTCGTTACAGCCCTTTTCGCTTTATATGTTGGTGGGAGCTTGCTGGCGGATATAGTGATCATAGGCATAGGCCGGATCACTGGCGGGGCCCGGCTTGATTTCCCGCTGTTCGAAGCCATCGAGCGGTGGCAGGAAGCGGTCGGCTTTTCTCTCTGCGGCTACTCTCGTCAGCCATATATCGTCCGTATACGGCAGCAGGAGCCGGTATATCTCGGCTCCGCCTATGACCCAGGCTCGTTGGCCGGGGCGCTGGATCTCGAACAGTCTGGCGCGCAGCTCAGACAGATCGCGGCAGGCAATGAAGCCCTGCGGATCATGATGGCGCGTGAGGACGATATTGTCGCGCTCGAGCAGGGGGCGGCGGCCCGGCAGGCTGGCGTAGGTGCCATAGCCCATGATGACGATGCCGCCGGTTGTCTTCGCACGGAAGAAAGCCAGGTCGTCCGGCAGGTCGAAGAGCAGCTGTCCCTGATAGCTGAGTCCGTCATGGGCATCGACGCAGGCGATCAGGCTCAGCGGCTGCGGCAGGGGGACGTCTGCCGCCAGGCGCATGGTGGCACGATCCGCGGCGACTGCCGGTTCTGACAGCCAGCTGCAGATGGGACGGCCGGCGATGCATAGTTCCGGCGCGAGCTCGGCGAGCGGTACGAGTACGAATGCCCGCTGGGTGAGGTAGGGATGGGGGAGCTGCAGCTCCGGCGTCTGCCATTCGACAGAGCCGGCATAGACGAGGTCGATGTCGATGGTGCGGGCTCCCCAATGTTCATGGCGCACGCGGCCCAGGCGCTGTTCGATGGATTGCAGGGCGCGGAGCAGGTCGGGCGGCGGCAACGTCGTCCGGACGGCAGCCGCCGCGTTTATGAATGCGGGCTGGTCCGTTTTGCCCCAGGGCTCTGTCAAATAAAAGGACGAGACCTGGATAAGGCTCGTCCTCGGAATCTGCGTTATGGAGCGCAGCGCCTGGCGCAGGCTCTCAGCCCGGTCACCAAGGTTGGCGCCGAGACTCAGGTAACAAATATAGCTCATGATTGTTCACGCTCACGGGTTATGGTCACAGATATGTCACGGAAATGCTCCGGTATGGGGGAAGCCGGCTTGTGCAGGGTCAGCGTGACACGCTGTACAAGCGGATAGCTGGCCAGCAGCCAGGTCGCAGCGTCCTCAGCTGCGGCTTCTATGAGCTTGTGCGTCGTGCTTTCCACCGCATGACGCAGTCCGGTCATGATGGCGGCGTAGTCTGCCGTCTGCTCGATGTCATCCGAGCAGCCAGCGGCATGCAGATCGAGCTCCATCATGGCATCGATCGTGAAGCGCTGGCCCAGCTCGTTCTCCGCTGCGCTGCAGCCATGATAGCCGAAGCATTCGAGGCCAGTTATAGATATCTTGTCCACTTGTATTCCTTTCCCTGCAGCCGGATTCCTACCGGTTTTATGATCCGGCCAGTGATTCAGTCAGCTTGCAGTATGGCATCAGCCATGCGGCACATGCGCACGATAGGCTTCACGTCGTGTACCCGCACGATGTCAGCTCCGGCAGCAATGCCGAGCACGCAGGTGGCACCGGTGGCCTCGGCACGCTCGCCGACCGGCAGTCCCAGGGTGTCGCCGATATAGCGCTTGCGGCTGGCCGCGAGCAGCCAGGGATATTCCTGGCCATCCAGACAGCGCAGCTCGCCCTGATGGCGCAGCACATGGAGATTCTGGGCCGTATCCTTGCCGAATCCGATACCGGGGTCGAGGATGATGGCGCTGCGGTCTATGCCGGCCTTGTCAGCGATCTCCACAGAGCGGGCGAAGAAGGCGCGCATGGAGTCCAGTATATCCCTCGGATAATCGGTGCCGGTCTGGTTGTGCATGACGATGACGGGCAGACCGTAGCGGGCGGCGACCGCTGCCATGGCGCCCGCGGGCTCGCCTGCGTACTGCAGACCCCATATATCGTTCAGAATATGGGCGCCGAGGGCCGCTGCCCGGTCGGCCGTCTCCGCATGATAGGTATCTACCGATATCGGCACGGGGCAGGCCGGCAACAGCTCCCGGAGCAGGGGCAGCAGACGTGCCTGTTCTTCTTCGGGTGTCAGGCTGGCGGAGCCGGGACGTGTAGACTCAGCACCGACATCGATGATGTCTGCTCCGTCGTCGACCATCTGCCGCATATGCGACAGGGCCTTGTCAATCGTATTCCAGCGGCCACCGTCCGAGAAGGAGTCCGGCGTGTAGTTCAGTATGCCCATGACGAGCGTGCGCTGACCGATGTCCAGCGTCTTGCCATCATGGAATTCATAGTGACGTTTCATTTTTTGCCCTTGCGTTCCTTTGCTCTTTCCTTGGCGGCTTTCTCGCGTGCCTTTATCCGGTCGTCGATTTTTTTCTCCTGCTGATATTTCGCATAGTCGACACCCATGCTGGCCAGTTTGTGCTTGAACGACATCATCGGATGACGCAGCCACATGCGCTTGCGGGTGCTGTTCATGATCGTCAGGAAATCGCGCGTCGGCTTCGGGCCGAAGCATGGACGATCACAGCGGTCGCAGATCGGTTTCGTTATGCCGTAGGGGCAGCGGTTCATATGCGTCATGACGGTGGCGAGCAGAGCGGTGCATTTCGGGCAGAGCTTCTCACCGGATGTGCCATGATGAGCATGGCAGTAAAGAGTGAATGTCTTCTTGATGGACGCTTTCTCTTTAGGGATGTTGTTCTTTATCGGCTGCTGCTTGCGTTTGGGCATGAAGCGGGAAAAAATGCTCACTTACTATTCAGCTTCCTTTCTAATCTACATGTATACCATCCTATTGTAAATGCATTTGCGAATAAAAGCAAGCTGGCAAGTTGACTTTACCAGGACTAGCGAGTAAAATTTATAGTGTAGGTGTATATTTGGGGGCGAATGGCAGCTGTATCCGGGCAGAGCCGGAGCCGTCCCCTTCAGGATTCAGCTTGTCAGGAGTGTAGTGGATGAATTTCATGCAGAAGCATGGTCGTGTGATAGGCAACGTTGCGGTTGCAGTCTTGGTGATATTGGCGGTCTACGCCAAGGTCTCAGGTGAGGACAAAGGGACATCGCCGCTGTTCGGACATGGTGACAGTACCCTGATCGTAGGGGCATTGGTGGTATTCGTCGTGATGGCCTGGATTATCGGCAGAGCACAGAAGCGGTGAGCTGTACGGAGCCTTGTCTGCTGGCAGGGCAATCGTGTTAAAATATCTTAATGGAATAGAATCAGCTGATAAGCAGAGAGGCTGTGTATCATATGGCAGATAAATCTGTAACGACAAGCAACATGGATGACAGTATGGGGGCGGAGTCCCTCAAAGGCATATTGAACAACACGATAAATACGATCGAGAGCAACAAGACGCAGATATTCGAGATTTACGAGACTGCGCGCAACGAGGTCGAGATAAGCAAGCGTCAGCTCCAGGAACTCAGAGAGCAGGCGCTGGCGACGATCAACCGGGTGGACAAGCTCGCCAAAGAAGAGCAGATAGAAAAGCAGCGCCTCGTACAGGTCAGCAGCAATTTCGCCAATTATTCGGAGGAAAGCATACGGGCCAGCTATGAGGCAGTGAAGCATGTACAGGTGGCTCTGGGCGTCGAGCGGGAAAAAGAGCACAGTCTCCGGGAGCAGCGCGACAAGCTGGAGCTGCGCCTGCGTCAGCTGAAGGTCATGCTGCAGCAGGCAGAGCATCTGGCGATGGCGATAGGATCGGTCCTGTCGTATCTGAGCTCGGAGGTCAGCGGTGTCGTCTGGCGGATCGAGGCTATCCAGAAGGACAAATTCGTGGGCGCGCGCATCATAAAAGCCCAGGAAGAGGAGCGCTATCGCGTATCGCGCGAGATCCATGACGGTCCGGCGCAGGACCTGGCGAATCTGATGTTCCAGACATCTGTCGTCGAAAAGCTCATCGACTACGATCCTGAGGGGGCCAGGAAAGGCATTCAGGAATTGCGTCGCGATATACGCGCCTGCCTCAAGAACGTACGGCAGGTCATATTCGATATGCGGCCCATGGCCCTCGATGATCTCGGCCTCGTGCCGGCTCTGCGCCAGCTCGTGGATCGTCTGGCCGAGCGTGGCCTGCTGGCGGCCGAGCTCAGTGTGGACGGCAAAGTCTATGAGTTGCCGAAGCATGTAGAGATCGTCGTGTTCCGCATCGTACAGGAGTCACTGAACAACGTCGTCCGTCATGCGGGTACGACACAGGCGCAGGTGCGCATGCATTATACCGCGTCCGCGCTGTCCGTGCTGATCGCCGATAAAGGCAAGGGCTTCGATGTGGACGCTTTGCAGCAGAATCCATACAAGGATACTGCTCCGGCTGGGAAGGAAAAAGACCTCGGCCAGCAGGTCGCTGAAACGTTCAATGCGGCTATGAAGCTGCAGGAGACGGTTGATTCGGAGGCAGAGGCCAAAGCTGGAGCGGAGGCAGCTGCCCAGGCCGATGCAGCGGAGGCTGAGGGTCAGGCCGCTCATTTCGGCATCGTAGGGATGCGCGAGCGGGCTAAGATCATCGGTGGCGAGCTCAACATCACCTCCAGGCCGGGCGAGGGCACCAAGGTGCATCTGCGCATAGCGAACCGCATGCTGAAAAATTGAGTGTATATTCATGGTAATGATGAAGGATAATGATGATATAAAGACGGAAGCTGCCGGTGCGGCAGCAGGAGCGCCGATTGCCGAGGCCATGCAGGCCTATGCGCGAGCCGGCGCTCTCGCTTTTCATACGCCGGGACACAAGCAGGGACTGGGCGCGCATGAGCTGTTGCGGCGCCTCATTACGCCTGAGGGCCTGCGTGAGGAAGTCTCGCTGATGGAGGAGCTCGACGATCTGGGCAGCCCCACTGGCTGTATCCGGGAGGCCGAGCAGCTGGCTGCCGAGCTCTATGGTGCTGATGCGGCCTATTTCATGATCAATGGCACGACCGGAGCGATACACACGATGCTGATGGCCGCTCTGGCTCCCGGCGACGTCGTGCTCATACCGCGCAATGCCCATCGCTCCATCATCGGGGGTCTCGTGTTGAGCGGTGCACGGCCGGTGTACATGCAGCCGGAGACTGACGATCGCCTGGGCATCGCTATGGGCATTGCACCGGACACTGTTCGACAGGCTCTGGCCGATCATCCCGAGGCGCGTGCGGTCGTGCTCGTCTATCCCACTTACTACGGGGTCACGGTCGATATCGCAGCAATCGCTGATCTCGTGCATGCCGCCGGACCGGAGAAGCTCCTGCTCGTCGATGAGGCTCACGGGCCGCATCTGCCGTTCAGTGAGCAGCTGCCGGTCGAGGCATTGGCGGCCGGTGCGGACATGGCGGCGACGAGTACGCATAAGCTGCTGGGCTCGCTGACCCAGACATCGATGTTGCTGGCGCGTTCCGGACGCATCGACCTGGAGCGCGTACAGCAGGCGGCGGCCCTGTTGCAGTCGACGAGTCCGAACCAGCTGCTGCTGGCTTCGCTCGATATCGCCCGCCTGCAGATGCAGGAGCAAGGGCGCGAGCTCGTCGGCCGGTCGGTGGAGCTCGCCGATGAGCTGCGCCGTCATATCAATGAGATCGATGGTCTGTGGTCGCCGGACGGCAGCTATATGGACCGTCCCGGGGCATCCGGACTCGATGTCACGAAGGTGACGGTGAATGTGCGCGGACTTGGTCTCAGCGGAGCGGAGGCCGAGCATATCCTGCGGTATGAATACCTCATAGAATGCGAGCTGTCGGATGCCTATAATGTGCTGTTCATCATCTCGTATGCGGATACTGCCAGGCAGACGGAACGGCTGCTGACGGTATTGCAGGATATGGCAAAGCGCTATCAGCGGACGGCAGCCGAGCCGTTGTCCGTCGTGATGCCGCCGCTGCCGGATACTGTATTGACGCCGCGGGAGGCCTACTACGCAGCGACGGAGAAAGTGCCGTTTGCAGCGGCAGCGGGGCGGGTGGCGGCTGAGCAGATCATGTTCTATCCGCCGGGCATACCGCTCATCGTGCCGGGCGACCGCATCACGCAGGGGCAGCTGGACTATATCAGGGAGCAGCAGGCCATAGGGCTGAAGGTCGTGGGGCCGGCCGATACCGGACTGGATACTATACAGGTGACGAGGGATTGAGATGGCAGAGAAGAAGGGCAGACTCATAATCATAGAGGCCGGTGATGGCTCAGGGAAGGCGACGCAGACGAAGGCCCTGTACGAGCATCTGCAGCGCGACGGCTACCGCGTGCGCCGGGTTGAATTCCCGGACTACGCGGCCGATTCCTCCATGCTCGTGCGCATGTATCTGCGCGGCGATTTCGGGGAGCAGGCCGACTCGGTCAATGCCTATGCGGCTTCCACGTTTTTCGCCGTGGACCGCTATGCCTCTTATCGCATGAAATGGCAGGCAGACTACGAGGAGGGGGCCATCATATTGGCCGACCGCTATACGACGAGCAACATGGTGCATCAGGCCGTGAAGCTGCAGGACGCCGCTGAACGCGATGCTTTCCTCAGCTGGCTCTGGGATTTCGAGTTCGTGAAGCTCGGGCTCCCCGTGCCTGACCGGGTCGTATTCCTGAATATGGATCCGGATGTAGCGGACAAACTCATAAACAAGCGCGGGCAGCAGAAGGATATACACGAGCGTGACAAGGAATACCTGCATCGCTGCCATGCGGCCTACGAGCTGCTGGCAGAGCGCTATGGCTGGGCCCGGGTACAGTGCAGCAACGCAGGTGAGCCGCGGCCGGTCGATGATATACATGCTGATGTATATGCAGCTATAAAGGACGTACTGCCGCCATTAGCAGGACAGGAGCAGAAATGATCAAAGAAGTTTTAGTCGTCGAGGGCAAGATGGACGTCGTGGCCATAAACAAAGCTGTCGAAGCCGATTGCCTCATAACCGAGGGATTCACGCTGAAGAAACAGACGCTGCGCAATATTGAACAGGCTTACAAGCGGCGCGGCATCATCATCATGACCGATCCCGATTCAGCTGGTGAGCGCATCCGGAAATTCCTCGCGAGGCGCTTTCCAGAGGCGAAGCATGCTTTCGTGCCAGTCGAGGATGCGACATCACTGGCAGACGGCGATATCGGCATCGAGCAGGCCGGACCGGAGGCAATCCGGACGGCCCTGGCCAAAGTGCGGACGCTGGAATGGGAACCGGCTGCGATTTTCTCGAGCACCGATATGATAAAGAACAGATTGTCGGGGGCTCCGGATGCGGCCTGGCGTCGGGCTCAGGCCGGTGCCAGGCTCGGCATCGGCTATGCGAACGGCAAGACGTTCCTGCAGCGGCTGAACCACTATGGCGTGACACGTGAGGAGTTCGACCGGGTAATGAAAGAATTGGAGGGGGAACAGCATGAGTGACGATATAGCGGCGGAGGAAAAGGAAGTGCTGCAGCCGCGCATTGCGAGCCGCTCGGTGACATTGCATATACTGAAGGCCTTCGGCCTGCATATGAGCAAGAAGCTCGGGCAGAATTTCCTGATCGATGCCGGTATCGTACGCGGCATCGTAGAGGCGGCTGAGCTCGAGCCGGGAGAAAAGGTGCTGGAAATCGGACCAGGCATCGGTACCCTGACGCAGGGGCTGGCCGAGGCCGGAGCCCAGGTCACAGCCGTAGAGCTCGACAAGAAGCTGCCGGCGGTGCTGGCGGAGACGCTGAAGGGCTACGACAATGTGCGCATCGTACCGGGGGACATCCTGAAGGTCGACATCCCGCAGATCATGGGCGAAGGACCGTTCAAGGTCGTCGCCAACCTGCCCTACTACATAACGACGCCGATCATCATGACATTGCTCGAGCGTCATCTGCCGATCAAGAGCCTCGTGACGATGGTGCAGAAGGAAGTGGCTGAACGCATGACGGCCTCGCCGGGCTCGAAGTCCTACGGAGCGCTGTCGGTGGCCGTGCAGTACTACACGGAGCCGGAGATCGTGCTCGATGTACCGCCCCGTTCGTTCATACCGGCCCCGGAGGTCGATTCGGTCGTCATCGCCTGCCGCGTCCGGCAGCAGCCGGCTGTGGCCGTGCGGGAAGAAAAGCTGTTTTTCCGCGTCGTCCGGGCGGCCTTCGGCCAGCGGCGCAAGACGCTGGCGAACGCCCTGCGGGGCGGTGGCTTCCCGAAGGAGCAGGTGCGCGATGCGCTCGAGCATGCCGGTATCGATCTGACTCGCCGGGGCGAGACTTTGACGCTCGACGAGTTCGGGCGTCTGGCTGATGCTTTTGCGGAGCTTTGACCGTTTGTTTTACAGAAAGGGATGAGGACGGATGCCAGATGGGAAGAAGAACATACTATTGCTGACGGCATCTGTGGGTTCCGGTCATATAAAGGCTGCCATGGCAGTGGCCGACGAGCTTGGACGCCTGCTGCCGGAGGCCAGCATCAGCATGGTGGACTGCATGTCCCGGCGCGTATCCATAGCCGCCTGGCTGTGCAAGTGGATCTACCTGAAGATGCTGCGCTTCGTGCCGAATCTGTACGACCGGCTGTACCGTCTGGCGGGCGGCAAAGCGGGCGAGTCGGTGACTCATGGCTGGTTCTCCTGCGTCCTGGCCCCGGCCCTGCGCAAGGTCATGCGCCGCAAGAAGCCGGACCTCGTCATCTGCACGCATCCTTTCCCGGAGGGAGCAGCCATGCTGCTCAAATGGTGGCGGCCGGCCGAGTTCTCGTTCCCGGTGGCTGTCGTCATGACGGATTATTCGCTGCATGCCATATGGCTTTATCCGGGCGTCAATCAGTATTTCATGGCCACGGAAACCATGCGGCAGGAGATGATAGCGCGCGGCTTTGCGGCGGCTGGCCTCTATGCCACGGGTATCCCGGTTTCTACAGGGCTCGGGGAACAGCGCCGACGCCGGCTCGAGACGCGCGAGCAGCTTGGCATCGCGACGGGGCAGGCAGTCGTCATGCTCATGGGCGGTGGCCTCGGGCTCGGCGGTATCGGCGATACGCTGAACGAGCTGGAGCAGGTCCCGGCATCCCTGACGGTGATCGTGGTAGCAGGGCATAATGCCAAGCTCGAGCAGACCGCACGTGATTTTGCGGCGCGCTCACGGCATCAGGTACTCGTATACGGCTATACCGAGCAGGCTACGGCGCTCATGAGTGCGTCCGACCTGCTCATAACGAAGCCAGGAGCCCTGACGATCAGCGAGGCTCTCGTGCTCGGCGTGCCGCTGCTGCTGCATGATCCCATACCGGGGCCGGAGACAGAGAATGCCGTCTACGCGACCCGCTCCGGCGCGGCGGTCTGGCTGCATCCGGGCGAGAGCCTGCGCGAAGCGGTATCGATCCTGCTGCAGGGAGAACGGTTGTCGCGCATGAGCGTGAAGGCCAGGGTCGTATCGCGGCCGTACGCGGCCCGGGATATCGCAAACCATCTGCTGGAACTGGACTGAAAAATCACCCGCAGTTCAGGCAGGATTTCGCTGGAAGATGGGGAATAAAGAAAGAGTAGGACTTTACGCTCGGAGGCGTACCGGCGTAGTCATGACGCAGGTACGGGGATCAGTACGGATTGATTCGTACAGGAATCTTGGTGATAGGAATGTCAGTGGTAAAGCTGGAGCTGAGCAAGAAGCCGCATTATGTATGCCCCAAATGCGGCGGTGAATTGAATTACGTCGAGGGACAGGCGCTGCATATAGATAACGGACATGTCGATATGGGGGTAGTGATCCCGCGCCATGAATGTCCGCACTGCGGCGTTTATTATCAGGAGCTGCTGGGATCGGGGTATTTTGATGAATTCCCGCTGGAGACGGCAGACAAACGCCAGGAGAAGCCGACGGCTGAGGCGGCACCGTCGGCGGGCAGTCAGACGGCAGAACCGGCATCGGGCAGACATATCAAGAGTACGGGCGAGCTGCAGCCCATGAAGCTGAAGGCCGATGCCAATGGTCAATGCGTATGCCCGCGTTGTGGTGAACTCATGCGTCTCGTCGATGGTGAGGCCGTGAAGATCGTCGATGGCCGGCCCGACTTTGAGAACGTGAAGGCCCATTTCGTATGCGACTATTGTCATTCTGTATTCCGTCGCATTGCCGAGACGGATTTCTTCCAATGGAGCGAAAAGTGAAGGCAGCGATATTCCTGTCATAAATTATTTTACGGATTTGCTTGCAAGTAAGGGCAAATACGGCTATTATAAAATAGATTACATTATTTTCGGGAGGAGGAGCGTTATGCGCAGAGAACGAGGAAAGCGCCATATCAACTGGTTTTCCGTTCTGCTGAGCGTCGTCATCCTCTACTTCGCTTCGATCATCGTCGAACAACAGATGTATCTGCGGGCCGTGGCTGATGACCGTCAGGCAGCAGAGGCCCGCCTGAGTGCGGCTCAGCAGGAGAACGAGGCTTTGAAGCAGGAGAAGGAGCAGCTGGATGATCCTGCCTGCATCGAACGCATCGCCCGGGAAGAGCTGGGCATGACGCGTCATGGGGAACTGCCTTATAGTTCCGGCGGTGTGGCGGCGGCCCAGAAAAAGCAATAGCTGATAACATCGGTAATTTTCTTGACACTGTTTCAGTGGCAAGGTTATAATGAATAATCATATTTATGTTTCCTGATTTTTTTAAGGAGGAAGAACCAATTTGTCGATTGAAGTTGGCAGCGTAGTAGAAGGCGTCGTCACTGGTATCACTAATTTCGGTGCCTTTGTCGAGTTGCCGGAGGGCAAGACTGGCCTCGTCCACATCTCTGAGGTAGCTGATGCCTATGTGAAGGACATCCATGATTTCCTCAGCGAGAAGGACAAAGTCAAGGTAAAGGTGCTGAACATCGATGAGCGGGGCAAGATCGGCCTCTCCATCAAGCAGGTACCGGGACAGAAGACAGCTGCTGGTCCAGCAACTGAGCATGGTGCTTCCTTTCATTCACCGCGTCCGGCACGCGGCGGATTTCATCGCGGCGGTGGTCGCTATGCTACATCGGCCTCTTTCGAGGACAAGCTCTCGAAATTCCTGAAAGATAGCGATGAGCGGTTGACGGATCTCCGGCGCAAGACGGATTCAAAACGTGGCGGGCGCGGTTCGCGTCGTTCAGGCTGAGATTCGCAGGCACTCTCTATAGCCATGGGGAGTGCTTTTTAACTATCAGGGGCGCTTGGCAGCAGCTGGCCGGGAGGTAATGTCATGGCGGACGATGAACGCTTGGTCGCGCGCGTCGCGGCGTTGCTGCGCGAGGCCGGGCTCGTCAAAGCTGGTGATACCGTCATAGTCGCCTGCTCGGGCGGCCCGGATTCGCTGGCCTTGCTCGATATATTGCTGCGACTCGCGCCGCGCTTCGGGCTGCATATCGTGGCCGCTCACTATGAGCATGGCATTCGCGGCGCTGCCTCACAGGCCGATGCGGATTTCGTAGCGGAGTTCGCCCGCCGGCAGGAGCCGCCAGTGCCTTGCGTCATCGGGCATGGCGATGTGCCGGCTGCGGCAGCGCAGCAGGGCATATCGGTAGAGGCGGCGGCTCGGCAGATGCGCTATGATTTCCTCGAGCAGGTACGGGCGGAGTATGGTGCCCGGTCCATAGCGGTGGCTCATCATGAGGATGACCAGGCGGAGACGGTGCTCATGCGCCTGCTGCGCGGTACTGGTGTCGACGGGCTGGCAGCGATGCGCCCGCGCGGCATCAGCCCGGCGGGCAGTACGGTCATCCGGCCGTTGCTGACCAGTACCCGGGCGGAGATCGAAGCCTATTGTGCCAGCCATGCGCTCCAGCCGCGTCATGATGCCACGAATGACATACCAGACTGCACGCGCAATCGCCTGCGCCTCCAGCTGCTGCCGCAGCTGCGGCGCGAGTACAATCCCGAGCTGACGCCGGCACTGGCCCGTCTGGCGGCTTTGGCCGCCGATGACAGCGACTATATCGCAGCACAGGCAGCCCGCGTCTATGAGCAGTGCATTAGGCGCGAGACGCGGCCGGCCCTGAATCAGGCCGTACTGGCCCAGCAGCCACCGGCTTTGGAGCGCGTCGTATTGCGGCGCTTCTGCCGTGAGGTGCTGGGGAGTCAGCGCGATGTTGATTTCGCTGCGATCGAGCGGTTGCGGCATCTCGTTCATGACGGCCATACGGGCAGCTCGGAGCAGCTGCTGCGCGGCTATATCGCGGAGATCAGCTATGGGTGGCTGTACATATATACGCCAGGCCCGGCAGCAGTATCCGCAGGGGCAGTCCGGCTGGATCCGCAGCCGGGGACTTGGGAGATGTCGGGCTGGCAGTTCGAGCAGGATGTGCTGACAGAGCTGCCGGAACATACGCCGCCGCTGGAACTCTATTACTCGCCGTCCGAGCTGCCGGGGCCGCTGATCCTGCGGACGCGCCAGCCGGGCGACTACATCGAGCTCGCAGGCGGCTGCAAGAAGATAAAGAAACTGTTTATCGATAGCCGGTTGCCGCGTGCACAGCGTGACAGCTACCCGCTTCTGGCCTGTGGTCCGGAGGTTATATGGGTGCCGGGATATCGGCGCAGCAAGCGTTGCCGGGCCAGCGGTGAAACCAGATTTTTAATAAGAGCCAGGGCGCCACAAGGAGAGCCTGAGGCAGAATGATAAGCGATGGCTTACTGTAGAAAGGAATATTCAAATGCGTGATATGAATGCTGACATGGAAAAAATCGTGTTTTCGGCGGAGCAGCTCCAGGCCAAGGTCAACGAGCTCGGCGCCGCGATAACGCGCGACTATAAGGATGTCAAAGAAGATATATACTGCGTAGGCATCCTGAAGGGTGCAGTCGTGTTCTACACAGACCTGCTTCGGGCGATCAAAGTCCCGGTAAAACTCGATTTCATGATTGCCTCCAGCTATGGCAATGGCACCGAGACCAGCGGCTCGGTGAAGATTTTGAAGGATCTCGACTATGACATAGCAGGAAAACACCTGATCGTTATTGAAGATATCATAGACACCGGCACGACGATGAACTACCTGATGAAGTATTTCCGGGAGCGCGGCCCCAAGAGCGTGAAGCTCTGCGCATTGCTCTCGAAGCCGTCGCGCCGTACCGTTGATGTGAATATCGATTATTGCGGGTTCGAGGTGCCGGACGAGTTCCTCGTCGGCTATGGTCTCGACTATGCAGAGATATATCGTAATCTTCCCTATATCGGCGTGCTGAAACCGGAGGTATATGCCTGAGCTCGTTCTCCAGCGCCAGGGATGACATAGGAGCGCAGCTCCTGGAAAGAGAGGCAAGCGATTGAATAAATTCGTACGCAATGTTGGATTTTACTTGCTGATTATCCTAGTAGCTATATCCATCATTGATTATTTTTCCTCGCAGAATAACAGCCACCTGAAGGATGTTGAGTATTCTCAGTTCCTGCAGCAGGTAGATAATGGCCAGGTCGAGCGGGTCGTCATCGAGCGCAACAATATAACGGGTACGCTGACAGATGGCACGAAGTTCTCGACGGTGACGCCGGCAGCGCCTAACAACGATCCGGGGCTCTATAACCGCCTCGTGAACAGCGGTGTAGAGATCGCGGCCGAGAATCCACCGGAGCCGCCCTGGTGGTCGTCACTGTTCTCCTCGCTGCTGCCGATCGTCCTGCTCATAGCGGTGTGGTACTTCATCATGCAGCAGACGCAGGGCGGCGGTGGCCGCGTCATGTCGTTCGGCAAGAGCCGGGCCCGTATGAGCGGTGCGGACCGCATAAAGGTCACGTTCAAAGACGTGGCCGGCGCGGATGAAGCCAAGCAGGAGCTGCAGGAGGTCGTCGAGTTCCTCCAGCGCCCGAAGAAGTTCAACGAACTCGGCGCCCGCATACCGAAGGGCGTACTGCTCTATGGCCCTCCGGGCACAGGTAAGACATTGCTCGCCAAGGCAGTAGCCGGTGAGGCCGGTGTCCCGTTTTTCTCGATTTCCGGTTCGGACTTCGTCGAGATGTTCGTCGGTGTCGGTGCTTCGCGTGTGCGCGACCTGTTCGAGCAGGCGAAAAAGAACGCCCCTTGCATCGTGTTCATCGATGAGATCGATGCGGTCGGCCGCCAGCGCGGCGCCGGCCTCGGCGGTGGCCATGATGAGCGCGAGCAGACATTGAACCAGCTGCTCGTCGAGATGGATGGTTTCGCGGCCAATGAGGGCATCATCATCATCGCTGCTACGAACCGTCCGGATATCCTCGATCCGGCTCTGCTGCGTCCGGGACGTTTCGATCGTCAGATCGTGGTCGACAAGCCGGATGTGCGCGGCCGCCTGGCGATACTCCAGGTGCATACGAAGGGCAAGCCGATCGCAGATGATGTCGACCTCAAGATACTGGCCCGCCGTACACCGGGCTTCACAGGTGCGGATCTGAGCAACCTCGTCAATGAGGCAGCCCTGCTCGCAGCCCGTCTCAACAAGAAAAAGATATACATGCAGGAGCTCGAGGACGCCATAGAGCGCGTCATCGCCGGACCGGAGCGCCGCTCCCATGTCATGAGCGACGAGGAGAAGCGCCTCACGGCATATCACGAGGGCGGTCATACGCTCATAGCGATGCTGCTGAAGCACTCCGATCCTGTGCATAAGGTCACGATCATACCGCGCGGCCGGGCCGGTGGCTATACGCTGATGCTGCCGAAGGAAGACCGTGCCTATGTCACGCGCAGCGAGATGATCGACCGGCTGAAAGTATGCCTGGGCGGCCGTGTGGCCGAGGAGACGGTGCTCAAGGAAATCAGCACCGGCGCCTCTCAGGACCTCAAGGAGGCCAGCCATATCGTTCGCTCGATGGTCATGCAGTTCGGCATGAGCAAAGTGCTCGGACCTATCACTTACGGAGAATCACCGGATCATCAGGTATTCCTGGGACGTGACATCAACCATCAGCGCAACTACTCGGAGGAAGTGGCCAGCGAGATTGACCGCGAGGTACGCCGCTATGTGAATGACGCCTACGAGGACTGCCAGCGGCTCATGACCGAGAACCGCGACAAGCTCGAACTCATCGCCCAGGCGCTCATGGAGCGTGAGACGCTGACGGCAGCCGAGCTCGAGGAACTGCTCACGACCGGCAGTCTGCCGGCGATCGAGGACGACGATCATAAACCCGATGATAAGGATCAGGGCCCGAAAGATGGCGATCCCGCGCTGATACCGCCTGCCAAACCGGTTGCTGCGCAGGATGTCCAGCCTGATGCCGAGTCTGCAGAGGATACACTCGTCGAGGGCAAAGAACCTGTCGCCGATCATGCGGATGCTACCGGTGCGGCTGAGACAGCCAAGGAAACAACGCCGAAGTTCAATGTCACGCATTACGAAAAGTAAATAGCATGCAGACCGCTGCCCGGCCTCAGTGTCGCGGCGGCGGTTTTTTTAGTGGCGAAATATTAACAATGGCGGTATAATCAATACTGGTATTTTTCGTATATGGTTTTATTGGGAAAGGAGTTTTTCTATGTCAGAAAGACGTGTCATACCGGTTGATGAGCGGCCGCCACTGCTTGCTACCATACCACTGTCGCTGCAGCACTTGTTCGCTATGTTCGGCAGCACCGTGCTCGTGCCGATACTGTTCAAGGTGAATCCTGCCACGGTCCTGCTTTTCAACGGTATAGGTACGATCATCTACCTCGTCATCTGCAAGGGGCGCATACCGGCCTATCTGGGCTCGAGCTTTGCATTTTTGTCGCCGGTGTTCCTGGTCCTGGGGCAGTACAGCTATGAGGCGGCTCTCGGAGGCTTCATAGCCGTCGGCATCGTGTTCTGCCTCGTGGGACTGCTCATCAAAGCGGTCGGCACCGGCTGGATCGATGTCATATTCCCTCCAGCCTCTATGGGTGCTATCGTAGCCGTCATCGGCCTCGAGCTCATGCCTACGGCAGCCGGCATGGCCGGACTCACCGGTGATAAAGCCAATCCGACGGCGGTGGCCGTGGCTCTGGCGACACTGGCCATAACGGTATTCGCTACGGCGGCATTTCGCGGCTTCCTCGCCATCATCCCGATACTCATCGGCGTCATAGGCGGCTACATCATAGCAGCCTTTTGCGGCCTCGTGGACTGGAGCCTCGTGGAAAAGGCGCCGTGGTTCGCCCTGCCGACGTTCTATCATCCCGAATTCAACCTGAACGCCATCCTCATCATACTGCCGGCCTCGCTCGTCGTCATCGCCGAGCATGTCGGGCACCTGATCGTCACGGGCAATATCGTCGGCAGCGACCTCACGAAGGATCCGGGCCTCGACCGTTCGATACTCGGCAATGGTATCTCGACCATCATCTCCGGCTTTTTCGGCTCGACGCCGAATACGACGTATGGCGAGAATATCGGCGTGCTCGCGATAACGAAAGTATTCTCTACCTGGGTCATCGGCGGAGCAGCCGTGTTCGCCATCCTGCTGTCGTGCTTCGGCAAACTGGCGGCTTTGATCCAGAGCATCCCGACACCGGTCATGGGCGGTGTCTCACTGCTGCTGTTCGGCGTCATAGCTGCCTCTGGTATCCGCGTGCTCGTCGAGTCGAAGGTCGACTACAACAATCCGCTGAATCTGCTGCTCACCGCCCTCGTCATGGGTATCGGCGTCAGCACCGCCAGCATCACCATAGGCACCGTCACCCTCAAAGGCATGTCGCTCGCGACGGTCATAGCCATCATCCTCTCCATTGCCTTCCGCCTCATAGCCCTGGCACACGGCGAAAAGTTCGGGGCACAGGAGGAAGACGGGGACAAATAAAGTGCCAGATTTCATGCTATGTTATCAGGAAACATTATATCGGAGGTTATACAGGTGGGACGCAGCAATCTGACTACGCTCTGCTATATCGAGCAGGACGGCAAATATCTTATGATGCATCGCGTGAAGAAGCAGCACGACATCAACCATGATAAATGGGTTGGCGTGGGCGGCCATTTCGAGGGTGACGAATCACCCGAGGAATGCCTGCTGCGTGAGACGCGCGAGGAGACCGGGCTCGTACTGACCGATTACAGGCTGCGTGGCATCATCACATTCATCTGCGACCACTGGCCGACCGAGTACATGTTCCTATATACTGCGACAGGCTTCACTGGCAAAATCGGTCCCTGCGATGAGGGCACTCTCGAATGGATTGCCAAGTCGGCCGTCTATGACCTGCCGATATGGACCGGCGATAAGATATTCTTTCACCTGCTCGAGCAGGACAGGCCGTTCTTCTCGCTGAAGTTGCGCTACGTCGATGATGAACTCGTCGAAGCTGTGCTGGATGGCAGTCCCATCGACACTGTAGAATGAACGCAGAAAACCAGCCCCGGTATCATGGCGTATGCCTGATACCGGGGCTGGTTTTGTTTATTATCAGTTCTGATTTTTGATGATCTGTAGCTGTGCGGTCTAGTCTCGCAAACTTATTTCACGAGCGAGCCCGGGTATTTCAGGGTGGCGAAGTAGTCGTCGATGGTCTGGGCGCGGCGGATCAGTTCGATGCTGCCGTCTTCGTGCAGCAGGAGCTCGGCGCAGTGGAGCTTGCCGTTGTAGTTGAAGCCCATGGCCGAGCCGTGGGCACCGGTGTCGTGGATGATGAGGCGGTCGCCGATGTCGACTTTCGGCAGCAGGCGGTCGATGGCGAATTTGTCGTTATTCTCACAGAGCGAGCCCGTGACATCGTAGACGTGGTCGCGCTTGGCGTGTTCCTTGCCGGATATCGTTATATGGTGATAGGCACCATACATGGCCGGGCGCATGAGATTGGCCATGCAGGAGTCGAGGCCGAGATAGTCTTTGTAGGTCTTCTTCTCGTGGATGACGGTCGATACGAGCCAGCCGGCCGGGCCGGTGATGGCGCGGCCGCTCTCGGTCATGATGCCGACATCGCCGAGGCCGGCCGGTACCATCTTCTGCTCATAGAGAGCCTTGATACCGGAGCCGACCGCCTGGAGGTCGACGGGCTCCTCCTCAGGACGATAGGGGATGCCGATGCCGCCGCCGAGATTGACGAACTCGACGTGGATATCGAGGCGCTGCTTCAGCTCGATGGCGAGGTCGAACAGCAGCTGAGCCGTGTAGACGAAGGCCTCGGTGGCGCGTTCGTTCGAGGCGACCATCGTGTGAAGGCCGAAACGCTTGACGCCCATCTCCTTGGCCTGGGCATAGGCTTCGAAGAGCTGGTCACGCGTGAGGCCGTATTTTGCTTCGGTCGGTTTGCCGATGATGTCGTTGCCCTCGATGAGGTCACCGGGGTTGTAGCGGAAAGACAGGATGTCCGGCAGGCCGGCGTTTTCCTTTAGATAAGGAAGGTGCGAGATATCGTCGAGATTGATGATGGCACCGAGCTTGATCGCCTCCTGGAACTCGTCGGCCGGCGTGTCGTTCGAGGTCAGCATGATCTCTTCGCCTTTGACACCGGCGATGTCGGAGATGTAGAGCTCGGCCAGGCTGCTGCAGTCAGTGCCAGCTCCATCCTCGTGCAGCAGCTGCACGATGCGCGGATTCGGCAGAGCCTTGACGGCGAACTGCTCGCGGAACCACGGAGCCCAGGCAAAAGCCTGCTGCAGGTTATGCAGATTCTGACGGATCTGTTTCTCATCGTATATGTGGAACGGGGTCGGGTATTTCTTTATGACTTCCTCGAGCTGATCGTGATCGAGGGGAAAAGTTTTTTCAGCCATGATGATCCTCCTGTGCAATTGTATTTTCTGAGTGAATGGTATCTGTAAATATCTAGGCACATTATAGCAACATGGCTATATGAATGTCAATAACTATAACAATTTCTGCATAATATACTTTTTGTCGCCATTCCTTGCAGGCTATGGTAAAATAATGATATCTATATGTTAAGGTAATAATTGTGGAGACCGGACGACCCGGCGGGGGACACCATGAAATTTGGTCGCTTATTCAGCTTTCTGCGCATGTTCCGGCACGATTTCCTCGTGCTGCTGATTGCATTGCGCCATCCCGACACGCCGCGGCGGGTGAAGGGCCTGCTCGCACTCGCAATACTATATCTCGTGAGCCCTATAGATCTCATGCCCGATGCGATCCCGTTCCTCGGCATTGTCGATGATGCCGTCGTCGTGCCGACGGCGGTCTGCGGCCTCATGTCGCTGTTGCCATCGCATGTGCGCAGTGACAGCGAGATGCGGGCTGCCCGGGCAGCGCGGCGATTGCCGTTCGTCATCCTGCTGGCATCACTGTTCGTGCTGGCCTGGATTGCCTTGATTATTTATGGCCTTTATTCGCTGTTCACCTGATGGCGTCAGGCTTGATTATGTATTTGGTGGGATAGATTGATGCGTTTGTTCATTGCCGAGAAACCGAGTGTGGGACGTGAGATTGCGAAATGTCTGCCGGGGCCGCAGCGGCGGCACGATGGCTATATCGAGACGAGCGGGGGAGTCGTGACGTGGCTGTTCGGTCACATCCTGCGGCAGGCGGAGCCTGAGGAGTACGATGCGCGCTACAAGCGCTGGCGGACCGAGGATCTGCCGCTCATACCGCAGCAGTGGCAGCTGCGCGTGGGCTATAACTGCGAGAAGCAGTTCGCCATCGTCAAAGGGCTCATCGACCGAGCGGATGAAATCGTGCATGGCGGCGACCCGGACCGCGAGGGCCAGCTGCTCGTCGATGAGGTGCTGGGCTTCGTGCATTGTACGAAGCCGGTGCGCCGCATCCTCATCAACGCGCTCGATGAAAAGAGTATAAAGACGGCCCTCGCGCATCTGCGCGCCAATGCCGAGTTCTACAATCTGCGTCAGTCGGCGCTGGCCCGGGCGCGGGCCGACTGGCTCATCGGTATGAATCTCTCGCGGGCCTATACGCTGGCAGCCCGGCGGGCGGGGCATGACCGCATCGTGCTGCCGATCGGCCGCGTGAAGACGCCGACACTGGCGCTCGTCGTGCGGCGCGAGCGTGAGATCGATAACTTCAAACCGGTCGACTACTATAATATAAAAGCGACATTCGCGCATAAGAATGGCAGGTTCACGGCGCAATGGAAGCCAGGCGAGACGCAGGCGGGCCTCGACAGTGAGAACCGCCTGCTCGACAAAGCCATTGCCGAGGCAAAGCTGCAGGAGTTCGGCCAGGAGCCGCATGAGGGGCAGATCACAGCCTACAGCAAGACGAAGAAGCAGGAGCCGGCGCCGCTGCCTTTCTCGCTGTCGAGCCTGCAGGTGCTGGCGGGCAAGCGCTACGGCTATGCACCGCAGCTCGTACTCGATACGGCGCAGAGCCTCTATGAGAAGAAGCTCACGACCTATCCGCGCTCGGACTGCGAGTACCTGCCGAAAAGCCAGCTCGGTGATGCCGCCACGATCATGCAGCATCTCGGGCAGGCCGGCTCGTCCGAGCTGGCAAAGTGGGCGGCGGATGCTGATCTGAAGCTCGTGAACCGGGCCTGGAATGACAAGAAGATCACGGCGCATCATGCCATCATTCCGACGACCGTGCCGGTGCAGCTCGACAAGCTCAGCGAGACGGAGCGCCGTCTCTATGAGCTCATAGCGCGCGGCTATATCGCGCAGTTCTACGGGCCGCATGTATATGACCAGACAAAAGTCGAAGTGACGTATCACGACGAGCTGTTCACGGCCAGCGGCCGCACAGAGCGCGATCCCGGCTGGAAGGTCATGTATCAAGCGAAGAAACGCCAGGCGGCAGACGATGCCGATGAGGGCGAAGAAAAGCCGGACGAGGATGAAAGTGAAAATACGCTGCCGGCCATGCGCAAGAAAGACGGTGTCGAGTGGGCAGACGGCAGGCTGAAATCGTCCGTCACGAAGCCGCCGACACGCTTCACGCCGGCAACGCTGCTGGCGGCGATGAAGCAGATACATAAATATGTAAAGAATCCGGAGGCAAAGAAGCAGCTCCGGGATGTCTACGGCATCGGCACCGAGGCCACGCGAGCCGGCATCATCGATGATCTCATCAAGCGCAAGTTCATGACGGCGAAGGGGAAGAAGAAATATCTCTCGCCGACGCCGCAGGCCTATCTGCTCATCGACGCGCTGCCGGACGAGATGACCTATCCGGATTCGACGGCCATCTGGGAGGACCGGCTTCATTCGATGGCCGAGGGCGAGGGGACGCTGGATGAGTTCCTCGCGGGCCAGATTGCGTTCACGCGCCAGCTTTGCGCGAAAGCGGGCACGGCGAAGATGGAGGTCAAGGGCGACTATGTCTGTCCGGCCTGCCATCACGGCGTGCTCACGCAGCGCAAGGGACGCAATGGCATATTCTGGGGATGCTCGAACTATCCGAACTGCCGTCTGACGACAGCGGATAAGGATGGCAAGCCCGACATGGCGGAGGCGGAGCGACGGGCCGCCGGCAGAAATGGCGGTGGCTATCGAAGTGCTGCCGGAAGCCGACGCCGGGCACCGGCCAAAGCCGCGGGCCGGGCTGCAGGTCAGCCCGTGCCGCCATCTGCGGCAGCTTCGTCTGCCGCGTTCAGCGAGCCGGTGTACAGCGATGCAGACTATGCCGGTGCGTCGTCCGCAGTCAGTGCCGCCGATGAGGCGGAGCTGAATTCGCTGTTCGCGCCGGATGCAGCTGCCTATGAGGCCCAGATGGCAGCCGATATGGCGGCCTACGTGCCGACGGACATACCGGTATCGAGTGCGGCTCCCGAGCAGCGCCGGACAAGCTGGCAGGACAAGCCGCGCTACTCCGCCAGCCCGATGGAGCAGCTGGCGCGGCAGGCAAATGGTGCCGCACCGCGCCCCGGCGGTCCGCTGGCCGAGGCCAGTGCCCCTGCCGCCGAATACGAATGCCCGCACTGCCATCAGGGGCATCTGCGCCGCATTCATGGCAAGAACGGCTTTTTCTGGGGCTGTACGAATTATCCGCGCTGCACGGCGACATTTGATGACCGTCAGGGCAAGCCGGCGCTGTCGTGAGGCGGCCGCTGGCCACTGGCAAAAAGGAGAAGTATATGTCAGATTTCAAAGCGCTCGGCATGGATGAGCGCCTCATAGCGGCACTGGCCGCGCAGGGCATTGATGAGCCGACCGACGTACAGGCCGCCGTAGTGCCAGCCGCACTCGCCGGCCAGAGCCTCATCGCCACGGCACCGACCGGTACGGGCAAGACGCTCGCCTATCTGCTGCCTATCCTGCAGCAGATCAAGGAGGAGGATCGCACGGTACAGGCCGTCGTGCTGGCGCCTACCTATGAGCTGGCGATGCAGATCGCGGCGGTGGCGCGGGATATGAGCCAGCGGGCCGGACTCGGCATACGCGTGCAGGGGATCATCGGCGGAGCCAACATCGCCCGGCAGATAACGAAGCTCAAGGAAAAGCCGCAGCTCGTGGTCGGCTCTGCCGGACGCATCAATGAGCTCGTGCGCAAGAACAAGCTGCGCCTGCCGGCGGTGCACTACGTGGTCTTTGATGAATTCGACCGCCTGCTCGGCGATGAGCTCGGTGCGGATACGGCAGCTTTCGTGCGACTGCTGCCGGACCGGGCGGCCTGCCAGTATCTGCTCGTGTCGGCGACGGCCCCGCATAAGGCTGTCGAACGGGCAGAATCGCTCGGCGAGCTCACACGCATCGAGATCAAGGATGAGGAAAGCCGTCTGCCTGAAAACCTTAGACATTACTATGTCGTGACTGATTTCCGCGACAAGATCGGTCGTGTGCGCCGCCTGGCACGCCGCCTGCACATCCAGCGCGGACTCGTATTCATCAATCGCCTTTATGATGCGGAGAAGACACTCGCACACCTGCGCTACGACGGCCTGAATGTAGATACGTTGCTCGGCAGTCAGGGCAAGCAGGACCGGCAGTCGGCACTGGCGGCGTTCCGGGCGGGCCGTACGACGCTGCTGCTGTCGACCGACCTCGCGGCGCGCGGTCTGGATATCGCCGGGATCGATTATGTCATCAATCTCGACCTGCCGGATGACGCGGCGCAGTATCAGCACCGGGCCGGCCGGACAGCGCGTGCGGGAGCTGATGGTGCGGTCATCACGCTCGTGGCTCCGCCTGAGCAGAAGAAGCTGGCCGGCATCGCGCAGTCTCTGGGAATCACGATCAAAAAGCTGCGGCGGGAGGCTTCCGCTGACGATAGTCATCAGAAAGCCCCGGAAAGCAAAGCGGCCCGCGCCGCGAAGAAGGCACAGCGGGCTGCCAAGTCGCAGCGTACGCATGTAGCCGCTCAGGCGCGCAAGGCCAAGGCGGCCAGCCGCCACCGCAATCAGGGATTCCAGGGCTTGCACGCCCATAGCCGCAAGAAGCAGGCGCCCGCCAAGCCGGCCGGAAAGGCAGACAAACAGCGCCACTGAGGCAAACATAGGGAACCGTCCGCGTGGCTGGCTCCTGATGCTCTATGGCCAGTCCGTGTATGATGACTGGAGCTATCGGCTGCTGCTCGTCGGTATCGTGATGGAACGTCAAAGAAAGAGGTAGTATTTTTGGACATTGCCGGGATTATCATGAAGCTATTGCTGGTGCTGCTGCTCATAGCGATGAATGGGTTCTTCGTAGCAGCAGAGTTCTGCTGCGTGCGGATCAGGCCCTCCAGGCTCGAGACGCTCATATCGGAAGGCAGCCGTCAGGCGAAGTATGCGAAATATCTGACGGATCATCTGAACGATGCCCTGTCGGTCACCCAGCTGGGTATCACGCTGGCTTCCCTCGGACTAGGCTGGATTGGTGAGCCGGCCGTGGCGGAGCTCATATTGCCCGTGACGCGGTGGCTCGGTCTCGATGATGTCATAGGACATACGCTGTCGTTGACGATCGCTTTCGCGCTCATCACAGGCGGTCATATCATACTTGGCGAGCTCACACCGAAGACATTGGCTCTCCAGCGCTACGAGGGAATCATGCTCTCGATCGCCCTGCCGCTCGTCATCATCGAGCGTCTGACGTATCCCATCGTCTGGCTCATGAACGAGTCGGCGAATCTCGTGGCGAAATACTTGCTCGGTGTCAATGTCGACGGCGAGACGGACGCTGATGCGCACTCCGAGGAGGAGATTCGCCTGCTCATGGAGGAGAGCCGCCGTCAGGGCCTCGTCGACAAGACGGAAGCCGACTTCGTGGACAATGTCTTTGACTTTGCCGACCTGAATACGCGGGAAATCATGGTGCCGCGTACGGATATGGTCTGCATATACCTCGAAGACAGCATGGAGGAGACGATGAAGACCATCGTCGAGGGGCGGTTCACGCGCTATCCGATCTGCCGCGAGGATAAAGACCATATCATCGGCTTCCTGCACGTGAAGGACCTCCTGCATCATTTCCATGAATATCCGCATCAGCGGCTGAATCTGCGCCGGCTCGCGCGCAAGGCGCTTGTCGTGCCGGAAAGCATGGATGTCAGCGTCCTGCTCAAGACGATGCAGCGCAGCCATTCGCAGCTAGCGATCGTCGTCGATGAGTTCGGCGGCACGGCCGGCCTCGTGACGATCGAGGATATCGTCGAGGAGATCGTCGGCGACATCCAGGACGAGTTCGATGAGGAGCGCCCGACGGCCGAGGCCCGCGGCGGGCTCGTCTACTCCGTCGATGCGAAGATGCTGCTCGAGGAGCTCGAGGACATACTGGAACTCGATATCGAGGATGACGACGTCGACACGGTCGGCGGCTGGCTCTACGACCAGATCGGCGGTACGCCGCGCGTCGGCATGATGGCGAGTGCGCATGGGGCCACGCTGTTCGTCGAGGAGGTAGATGGCGCCCGCATCACGCGCGTGCTCATCCAGCTGGCGACGCCGCTGACCCGCGAGCATGACGAGATTGTCTGACGGTACAGCAATAAAGTTCTGAAAATGTACTATCTTTTTAGAGCTAAAAAAGATATAATAAATCATGTGCTCCGGATGTGGAGCAGGTGTAGGAAGAATCATCATGATATTGACCATTGAAGGTTTTACGAAGTCATACGGCGAGAAAACGCTATTCAGCGATGTGAGTCTGAGCATCGATCCGGGCGAGCGCATCGGCATCGTCGGTGTCAACGGTGCCGGCAAGTCGACATTGCTGCGGGCCATCGCCGGCCTGACTCCGCTCGATGCGGGGACGACGACGGCCATGCGCGGTCTGCGCATCGGCTATCTGGCCCAGGACAAGGAGCTGAGCCTCGATAATACCGTGCTCATGGAGGTGTTCCATGGCACGGATCCGCTCATGCAGGCACTGCGCGACTATGAGCAGGCACTGGCGGAATCCGCTGTGCAGCCGGAGGACAAGCAGGTGCAGGAGCGCCTGCTGCGGGCGGCGAGCCTCATCGATGAGCAGGATGGCTGGCAGCTCGAGGGCGCGGCCAAGTCGATACTGACGCGCCTCGGCCTGCCGGATTATCAGGCCCAGGTGGGCAGCCTCTCCGGCGGACAGCAGAAACGCCTGGCACTGGCCACGGTGCTCATCCAGCCGTCGGACCTGCTGCTGCTCGATGAGCCGACGAACCATCTCGACAGCGAGTCCATCGCTTGGCTCGAGGAGTACCTGCGGACGCTGCCGGGGGCCGTGATGGTCGTCACCCACGACCGCTATTTCCTCGATGCGGCGACGAATCGCATTCTGGAGCTCGATCGCGGACATGCCTACCTGTACAAAGGCGGCTACACCGACTATCTGACGCAACGCACGGAGCGGGCGCAGGCGGAGGAGGCGGCAGAGCGCAAGCGGCAGAACTTCCTGCGGCGCGAGCTCAAATGGATGCGTCGCGGCGCTCAGGCCCGCTCGACGAAGCAGCAGGCCCGCATCGACCGCTATGAGGCGGTGAAGGCGCAGTCAGCGCCCGAGAAGCAGCAGCATATCGAGATCGGCCTGGCCGGCTCGCGCCTCGGGCGCGAGGTCATAGAGCTCGACCATGTGAGTTTCGCGCGGGATGAGCACACCTATATCGATGACTTCAGCTATACGGTGCTGCGCCGCGACCGCGTGGGCATACTGGGCGGCAATGGCGTGGGCAAGACGACGCTGTTGAACCTCATCGCCGGCCGGCTCCAGCCCACACAGGGCACGATAAAGATCGGCCAGACCGTGAAGCTGGGCTATTTCACCCAGAAAGCGGATACGGAAGCGATGGACGGGCGTCTGCGGGCCATCGAGTACGTCGAAGAGGCAGCTCATCGCCTGACGCTCGCGGACGGCTCGACCATATCGGCCAGCCAGCTCATGGAGCGGTTCCTGTTCCCCGGCAATCTGCAGTGGACGCCGATCGAGCGCCTGTCGGGCGGCGAACGCCGTCGCCTGCAGCTGCTGCGCATACTCATGAGCGCACCAAATGTCCTGCTGCTCGACGAGCCGACGAACGACCTCGATATCGACACGATGGCCGTGCTCGAGGATTTCCTCGATGATTTCGGCGGAGCGATACTTTTCGTATCTCATGACCGCTTCTTCGTCGACCGTCTCGCAGACAAGGTATTCGTCTATGAGCCGGGCGGCCATCTGCGGCTCTACGCTGGCGGCTACAGCTATTACAAGGCCCGCGAGGCTGCGGAGGCAGCCGCTCGGGACGAGCAGAAGCCACCGAAGGCCGCAGACCGTGACAAAGCGAAGCCAGCGCCAGCTGCTGCCACCAGTGCCAAGCCGCGGCCCGCGCGCCCGAAGCGCCTGAGCTTTCAAGAGCAGCGCGAGTATGAGGGCATCGAGGACCGCATCGCCAGCAAGGAAGGCGAGCTCAAGGCCACGCGCCTCATGATGAGCCAGGCCGGCAGCGACTACGGACAGCTTAATGAGCTGAGTCAGGAGGAGCAGCGCCTGTCGCAGGAGCTCGACGAGCTCATGGACCGCTGGGCCTACCTTTCGGAAATCGCCGAGCAGAGCGAATGAGGCCCGCCGCCAGATATCACCAGGTTATAAGGCGCATCAGCGCCTAAGATATATTTTTTGAGGAAAGAAAAGAAAAAGGGGATATTGCAATGGCATTTGACAAGCATCTATTCCAGAACATCATCACCGAGTTCACGATCGACAGCGACCGGCTGCATCAGATCGCGGGCGATTTCCGCTACGATCTGCGCAAGGGACTCGAAGATGTCAACCAGTCCTCGCTGCGCATGCTGAAGTCCTATGTCGGTCTGCCGACCGGCGATGAGCAGGGCGAGTATCTGGCGCTGGACTTCGGTGGTACGAATGTGCGGGTGCTCCGCATAAAGCTGCTTGGTCACGGCAAGTTCGAGGTCGTCAAGAAAGTCGCTCAGCCGCTGCGCAAGCCTGGCGAGTATGACTATGTAGGCGAGGGCTCTACCGCCGAGGAGATGTTCGGCTTCATCGCTGGTCTTGTGGATGAGGCCATAGAGGGCGATCATACGACGAAATATCTGCTCGGCCATACGTTCTCGTTCCCCTCGGAGCAGACGGATCTCTACAACGCCAAGCTCATCATCTGGACGAAGGAATTCGCCACGAAGGGCGTCGAGGGCCAGGTCGTCAACGATCTGCTGAAGAAAGCGCTGCAGGCCAAAGGCATCACGAATGTCGAGCCGACCGCCGTCATCAACGATACGGTAGCGGTGCTGCTGGCAGCAGCCTACAAACAGCCGAATGTCTATATCGGTTCGATTTATGCCACGGGGCATAACACCTGCTATCTCGAATCGTTCGAGGGACAGGCGCAGGAGCCGATGATACTGAATCTGGAGTCGGGCGGATTCTCGAAAATCATACCGAACCGCTTCGATCTCGAGTTCGACAAGCAGTCGGAGAAGCCGGGCGAGCAGCGCCTCGAGAAGATGGCCTCGGGCCGCTACATGGGCGAGCTGTTCGGCATGGCCATGGCCGAGCTGCTGGGCGAGAAGGGCCGGAAATATGATTTCACCAGCATCGATATGAGCAATATCATCCTCGATGAGAGCACGGCGCGCAAAGATGTCGCTGCCATCATCAAAGAGCATACGGGCAAGGAACTGACCGGCGACGACCTCACGGATGTACAGAAGCTGGCCTCGACCATCGTCGTGCGCTCGGCCCGCGTTGTCACGGCTACCTATGTGGGCATCATCTGGCAGATGGCCGGCGGCAAGCCGGTGCAGGAGCAGCACATCGCGATCGACGGCTCGGTCTATGAGAAGATGCCGCTGGCGAAGGAGAATATCATGCGGGCTCTGTACGAGCTGCTCGGCGATGATGCACCGAAGGTCGATACGGTGCTGGAGAATGGTGGCTCCGGCCTCGGCGCGGCCATCGCTGCAGCCATGTCGCAGAAATAAAGGCACTGCCAAGTAGCAGGATTTCAGGCAGAAAGGGAGGTGGAGCCAAGTGGAACAGGGGCAGTCACTGCGCCAGCAGCAGACGCAGAAACTGGCGATGACCCAGGAACTGCGACAGGCCATCAGCCTGCTGCAGCTCAACACGCCGGAGCTGGCAGCCGAGATGCAGAAAGCCTATCTCGAGAATCCGGTTCTGGAGATAAACTATAACGGTGCCGAACCGGCCTTGGGAACCAGCGAACCGGCCGCAGGCTCCAGTCCCGCTGCTGATGATATCGAGCTGGCCCGGTATCTTGCCAGCGATGGCAATGGCGGACGCCAGCCGGATTATTTCCTGAGCAATGCTGATACAGCTGAGCCGCATGAGAATGTGGCCGCTGACAACCTCACGCTGGAGCAGATGCTGCAGCGTGAGGTTGGTTTTGCTTTACATGGTGCCAGCCGGGCAGAGCGCCTTGCTGCGGCCTATATCGTGAGCTCGCTCGATGACTGCGGGTATCTGCAGATTGATCTCAGCGAGGTGGCCCGTGCGACGGGCGTATCCGCGGAGCAGGCTGAGGCAGTGCTCCGGCAGGTGCAGCATATCGTGCCGGCCGGCATAGCGGCGCGTGATCTGCGCGAGTCGCTGCAGCTGCAGGCTCAGGCCAGGGGGATATACAGCGGCCTGCTGGCCCGCCTGATCGAGGAATACCTGCCCCTGGTGGCCGAGGGCAGGATCAAGGAGATCGCAGCTGCCGAGCATACCGGACCGCGTGAAGTCCAGCTGGCAATCGACAGGCTGCGCAGCCTCGACCCGAAGCCGGGATGCCATTATGGTGACGCCGTCGCTCCCGCTGTCGTCCCCGATGTCATCATCGAGGAACAGGATGGCACGTATACGGTACGCATGGCCGACGGGCGTCTGCCCAGTCTGACGATTGCCTCGGCCTATCGGCAGGCGCTGCGGGCTCCTGACTGTGATGAAGCCTCTACGGCCTACATACGTGAGCGCCTGAATGCGGCCCGCTGGCTGCTGAAGAGCATCGATCAGCGTCGCACGACGATATTGCGCGTGGCTCGCGAGCTGGTGGCCCGGCAGAGCGGGTTCATCAGATATGGGGCCTCCGCTCTGGAACCGCTCACCATGCAGGACATCGCCACGGCGCTTGACCTGCATGAGTCGACCGTGAGCCGGGCTGTGGCCGGGAAGTACGCCCAGCTCCCGCGTGGCATCGTGGCGCTCAAGGAGTTCTTTACCAATGCGCTGCGGAGCAGCGCCAGTAAGAAACAGCTGCCCGGCCGCAAGAGCAGGACCGACTCAGGTACTGCCGGGCCAGATGACGTTAGTGCGGCGGCGGCCAGAGCTGCCATAAAGGAAATCATAGCAGCTGAGGACGCGCGCCATCCGCTCAGTGACGCGAAACTGACCAGCCTCTTGGCAGAGCGGCACATCGTCATATCGCGGCGTACGGTCATGAAGTACCGTGAGCAGCTCGGCATACCATCGTCCGTCCGACGCAAGCGGTATTGATCATCCTCCGCTGCCGCTGAGAGAATACCTCGACATACGATATAACGCTCCTGATAGTGAATATCAGGAGCGTTATTGCTTTCACAAATAGAAATCCTTACACAACGTCTAACTAAGATAGAACTTTACATTACAACGCGATACAATAATTATTTTTCAAAAAGTGTAAAGAAAGTGCATTATTTCACTTGATTTTTTCGTTAACCGTGCTATCATTACATATGAAAGTTCTATAGAATTTCTTTACTCATAGGCACTTATGTTAAAAAAATCACGTTTGTTAAAATGTGCATCATGTTTAGGAGGATTCTTATGGCTGAGCAGAAGAGACCGCGTATCGTCATCATCGGTGCTGGATTCGGAGGAGTGAAGACGGCACAGCTGCTGGCTGACCTGCCAGTGGATATCACTATCATCGACCGGCATAATTTCCATTTATTCCAGCCGCTGCTCTATCAGGTGTCGACAGCAGTTCTGGATACGGATGAGATTGCTTATCCGATTCGTTGCTTCTTCCGCAAGAATAAGAATGTCGAGCTGTTCATGGCCAAGGCAGAGGGCGTCGACCGCGAGCGCAAGGTCGTGCTGACGAACCACGGCGAGGTGCCCTATGACTATCTCGTGCTGGCTGCCGGCGCTACGACGAACTACTTCGGCATGAAGAGCGTCGAGGAGCATTCCTACGGCATGAAGACCCTGCAGGAAGCTCTGCATATACGCAATCACGTGCTGCACATGTTCGAGCGCGCCAACAAACATGAGGATGACGAGGAGGTTCGCCGCCGCATGCTGACATTCGTCGTCGTGGGCGGTGGCCCGACGGGCGTCGAGGAAGCCGGAGCCCTGACGGAGCTCATCGATATCGAGAAAAAAGAGTTCCATCACCTCGATTTCAATGAGGTCAAAGTCATCCTGCTCGAGGGTATGGGGCAGGTGCTGCCGATGATGCCGCCGAAACTGCGTGAGGAAACGGTCCGCGTGCTCAGAGGCAAGGGCGTCGATGTGCGGCTGCGGTCCCAGGTCCAGGACTATGACGGCAAGGTGCTGACGTATAAGAACGGCGAGACGGGCGAGACGGTAGAGATCCCGTCGGAGACCGTCATCTGGGCTGCCGGTGTAAAGGCGGTACCTTTCATCGCCAACTGCGGCGGTGAAGTCGATCGCGGCGGACGCATCATCGTCGATGAGGAATGCCGCGTCGGCAGTGATAACTGCGTATACGCCATCGGCGACTGCGCCAACTACACGCACGGCACCGAGCGGCCGCTGCCGACGATAGCGCCGGTGGCCATGCAGCAGGCAGCCGTGGTAGCTGAGAACATAAAGAAAGTGATGAACGGCCAGACTTCGCTGGAGAAGCTGCATTATAAAGACCTCGGCTCGATGGCGACCATCGGACGCAGCAAGGCCGTCATGGCATGGAAGGGAATGGAGTTCAGCGGCTTCTTCGCCTGGGCCTCCTGGATGTTCGTCCATCTCATACGCCTGGCCGGAACCTACTCGAACTTCACGGTCACCGTCAAGTGGATCTGGAACTTCCTCTTCGGCACGCGCCTGGGACGCATCATCACGAATATCAAAGACTGAATAGAGGATTTGACAACCCCTGATGGTGTCGTATGGCATAGCTTCCCTCAATGTCTTTTTGCAGTAGACAAACCGAACAATAACTGATATAATGATAACGTAAGAATAGACGGGCAAAGAGGCCTTATGGAGTCCTGTGGGAGAGGGCTTCATGAGGTCTCTTTGCGTATCAGGAGATTGTTCCGAAGGAGTTGTTTTCATGTCAGAACCAAAGAAGATGAAGCTCAGTCTCGACAAGCTGGGCAAATGGATCATCGTCGCGACCATTCTGGGCGCGGTGGTTGGTCTTGTGATGGGGAAGCCGGCGCATATGTTTGCGCCTATGGGCGACCTCTTCATGCAGCTCATCAAGATGGTCGTCGTGCCGCTCGTGCTTTTCTCTCTCGTCGGTGGCGCAGCATCGCTGGGCCGGTCGAGCAGTGCAGGCAAGATCGGCGCGCTCACGTTTATTTACTATGGTGTGACTACGGCGGTGGCCGTCGCTATCGGGCTGCTGTTCAGCGAGCTGTTCCAGCCGGGGGCCGGTATTGATATGGCGTCACTTTCAGGTGCGGCGGTGCATGTCGATCACATGGAGGAGAGTACGAAGATTCCGGGATTCTGGGAGACGGTCATCGGTTTCGTGCCGGCGAATCCCATCAAGGCGCTCGCCGATGGCAATATCCTGCAGATTATCGTCTTTGCGATGGGCATGGGCTTTGCCATCAGCTTCCTCGATAAGGCGAAGCAGGAGTTCCTGCTGAATTTCTTTAACTATATGACGGACCTTTTCATCAAGGTCATGACCGGCATCATGTATGTCGCACCGATCGGCGTGTTCTGCCTCATGGCTGATGCGACGGGCTCGTTCGGCTATGCGGTGCTGGCAAAGATCATTTATCTCATCTTGCTTTATATCGTCGTCCTCGCCATTGTCACATACGTCATGATCGGTGGAACGGTCGCGATGTTCTCGAAATGCACGACATATAAGAATTTCTTCAAGAGCATGTGGAAGGTGCAGGTGTTCGCTTTCTCGACGGCGTCGTCTATCGCCACGCTGCCGCTGAATATGAATACGACCATCAATGAACTCGGCGTCTCGAAGGAGACGACGTCGTTCGCACTGCCGCTCGGAGCGACGATCAATATGAATGGCAACGCCGCCTACTATGCGATGGCGGCGACTTTCATCGCGCAGATGTACGGCATGGATCTGGGATTCTCCCAGTATGTTGCTATCGTCATCACGAGTACGCTGGGCGCTGTCGGCCAGGCGGGCGTCCCAGGCCCGACGCTGCTCGTCGTCGCTGTCCTGGTGTCGGCTGGCATCCCGATCGATGCATTGCCGATCCTCTTCGGTGTCGACCGCATTTTCGATATGCTGCGCACAGCGGTCAATATCACGGGCGATGCCGCTTGTGCGACCATCGTGGACCGCTTCCGCACCGCGAAGTAATGATGACCTGAATACTGAAAAAGCATCCGCGAGGGGGTACACTCATCCCTTTGCGGATGCTTTCCATTTTGTGATAGAGCTTCGCCAGAAAACTTTTTTTACTTTTTTGGGAAAAGGGTGTTGACAAAAAACGGAACTCGCGATATACTAACATAGTCGCCGCAAGAGAGAGGCACAAAACAGAAAAGCCGCTCCTGCGAGGCAGATTGTTCTCTGAAAACTAAACAATGTATAAGAATCATGCAAATCTGTATGAACAAGCCAGATGTAGATGCGAGAGCATCAAACA
>CACXCN010000029.1 GCA_902766095.1 uncultured Selenomonas sp.
ATACTTTACAGGAACCAACATGGCTTTTCAATAGCAAATTTCAGTCAGGGGCAGGGCATTCACCCACAATCATGCCCGAAGCCTCAATAATTTCCTCTGATTAGTCTGAAAAAATTGCCACAGATGGAGGATTATTTAGTTTTATATAGAAACTTTATATATAAAGATATTAGATAAGGTAGGGGAACTTAATATCTTTTACAAAAAGCAGGTAGTCTAGAGCATTATGAGTATTTTTTCGAGGTGTGGGGGGATAAGAATGTTTCAACTTTCATCAATGAGGACACGCCTGATGCTGGCCATAGGCGGGGTTTCACTCATATCGACGGTCATTATAGGTGCCTACTTCATTGCGAGTATAGTCAGCGATAATCATGTTCAGCTAGAATCTTATCGGGCGGATCTCATGTCTAATGTCGAGATAGAGATGAAGTCTGAGACTCAGATTGCCTACAGTATATTCGAGGAATACTACAAGAAGCAGCAGGCAGGCGAGCTGACGGAGGAGCAGGCCAAGAAGGAGGCAGCCGACCGTGTACGTGATCTGCGCTATGATAATGGCAATGGCTATTTTTGGGTAGATACGGTAGATGGCAACAACGTAGTGCTGCTCGGCAACAAGAAGGTCGAGGGCACGAACCGCTTGAACGCTAAAGATTCCGAGGGCTTTCCCTTTATCCAGGAGATAAACAAGAACGCTCAGCAGGAGGGCGGTGGCTTCACGAAATGGACGTTCCCCAAGCCAGGCGGGACGCAAGCGCTGCCCAAATATGGTTATTCTATCGTATTCAAGCCTTATAACTGGGTAATCGGTACTGGCGTCTGGATCGATGAGATTGATACGCTGCTGGCGCAGAAGGAGGCGGCACTCGATGACGCACTCCGCACAAGTGTCTTGCAGGCCCTTGGCGTGATGATTGTGTTGCAGATTATCCTGGGCTTGCTCTCCCGCTATATCGGTTCGAGTATCGCTCGTCCGATAGCAAAGACCACCGAACGGCTGCAGGTCATGGGGACGGGGGACTTCCGGCTCGATGGCCAGGATGCGGCGGAGATCCAAGAGCTCGCGGCCCGGCCCGATGAACTGGGCACGATGGCGCATGCCATGCAGGAGATGAACACAAAGGTACGCGATCTCATGCGCAAGGTCGTCGAGGCGGCCGAATATCTCGCTGCTGCCTCGGAGGAGCTGACATCGTCAGCCGAGCAGGCAGCTGACGTCAGCCAGTCAATAGCCGAGTCAATCGTGAAGGTGGCGGAGGCTTGTGCCGAGCAATTCACTGATGTTGAAACGGCCACGGATAATACGAAACAGCTCACGGACAACATGGATGAATTCCGTGGCAGCCTCACCGAGACGGAGAAGCAGGTACAGCAGACAAGCACTGTGGCTACGCAGGGACGCAAGGAGGTGGATACGGCTGTCACAGGCATGCAATCCATTCAGACTAGTGTCAGCCACATCGCTGATCTGATCGAAGGCCTCGGTGAGCATTCGAAGCAGATTGGTGCTATCGTTGATACGATAGCGAACATCGCTGACCAGACGAACCTCCTTGCACTGAATGCAGCCATCGAGGCAGCTCGGGCTGGCGAGCATGGCCGCGGCTTCGCCGTAGTTGCTGACGAGGTGCGCAAGCTGGCCGAACAGTCGCAGGAGGCGGCAGGCGAGATATCCGAGCGCATACGCACCATCCAATCCTCGACGCAGGAGGCCGTAGAGGCTATGCATTCCGGGCTCACGGATGTTATGAGCGGTACTGAGACAGTGCAGGGCGCCGGCACATCATTCTCTGGCATTGCCGATATGGTCGGCAAGGTCGCGCAGGCTTCGGCAACGATGCAGTCCTCGGTGAACCGCCTCACGCAGAGCATCGGACAGATCGATACGGCAGTCAAGCAGATAAATACCAAGAGCCGCTCGGTGGCCGACGAGGCTCAGACCGTTTCAGCTGCAACCGAGGAAGAGACGGCCTCGATGCACGAGATAGCCGGTGCGAGCCGCAAACTGGCCGAGCAGGCGCAGGAGCTACAGAATTCCATTGCGGTATTCAAGATCTGATTCCTGTCTGACATATGGAGAGGCTGTTGCCCGGAGGGGGACAGCCTCTTTTTTGTTGCAGCAGGTCATAGCCGAAACTTGCATCCCCCTTGTTTTTGCGTTATCATAGAGTGTAGGCCTGAAGAAGGCTTTCCTTATTATACGTAAGTTACACGTAAAACATGGTGGTGAAATTATGAAATCCCTCAATGTAGGTATTGATGTTGGTTCGACTACGATCAAGCTCGTAGTCATGGACCATGAGAAGAATATCGTATTCAAGAACTATGCCCGGCATTTCTCGGAGATTGGGAAAGCGCTCGAGGAGAACCTTACCAGTCTGAAGAGTGTCGTGGGCGAGCAGAAGTTTTCTTTTGCGCTGACCGGTTCGGCCGGCATGGGCATCGCCCAGCGCATCGGGCTGCCATTCGTGCAGGAGGTCATTGCCTGTGCTTCGGCGGTCAAGGCGCTCATACCGCAGACGGATACGGTCGTGGAGCTCGGCGGTGAGGATGCGAAGATTACGTATTTCGGTGCGGCACCGGAGCAGCGCATGAATGGTGTCTGTGCCGGCGGTACTGGTTCGTTCATCGATCATATGGCCTCGCTGCTTTCGACGGATGCGCCGGGGCTCAATGCACTCGCAGCGAAGGGCAAGCAGATTTATACGATCGCTTCGCGTTGCGGTGTCTTTGCCAAGACGGATATCCAGGCCCTGATGAATGATGGTGCTAGCAAGCCGGATATCGCGCTGTCCATATTCCAGGCGGTCGTCAACCAGACGATCGGCAATCTGGCGCAGGGACGCCCGATCAGCGGCAAAGTAGCGTTCCTCGGCGGGCCGCTGCATTTCCTCTCCGAACTGAAGAAACGCTTTATCGCTACACTTGATCTTGATGACGACCATGTCGTCGATGTGGAATACGGCAATTATTTCGTGGCGATGGGAGCGGCGCTCTCCGATGAGGCCCGGACCATAGATACGCATCAGCTGGAGCAGTGCATCGAACGGGCGGAGAAGGCCGCCGCGAGCGAGACGCGCAAGGCGGATTTCGTGCTGTTCAAGGATAAGGCGGACTATGAGGCGTTCAGGACTCGCCATGAGCGCGACAAGGTGAAGCGCGGCCAGCTCGAGACATACGAGGGACCGCTATACCTAGGCATCGATGCTGGCTCGACTACGACGAAGATCACGGCCATCGGCCGGGACAAGGAGATCCTCTATACCTCCTACGGCAGCAATCACGGCTCGCCGCTGAAGACGGTCGTGTCGGAGCTGAAGGATTTCTACAAGGTCCTACCGTCCAAGGCATATATCGCCGGCACGATGACGACCGGCTATGGCGAGGCCATCGTGAAGGCGGCCATCCATGCGGATGGCGGCGAGGTCGAGACGTTTGCGCATCTGCGGGCGGCGCAGGAATTCTGCCCGGAGGTGACGTTCGTACTCGATATCGGCGGTCAGGACATGAAATGCTTCTTCGTCAAGGACGGAAGTATTGGCAATATCACGCTGAATGAAGCCTGCTCCGCCGGCTGTGGCTCCTTTATCCAGAACTTCGCTGAGGGACTGCATATGACGCCGGGCGAGTTCGCGGCCAAGGCGCTTGAGTCGAAGGCGCCGGTCGATCTCGGCACGCGTTGCACGGTCTTCATGAACTCGAAAGTGAAGCAGGCCCAGAAGGAAGGCGCCAGTGTCGCTGATATATCGGCTGGCATTGCGTTCTCGGTCATAAAGAATGCCCTGTTCAAGGTCATGCAGCTCAAGGACGTATCGACGCTCGGCGACCATATCGTCGTGCAGGGCGGTACGTTCTACAACGATGCCGTGCTGCGCTGCATGGAGGAGCTGCTGGGGCGCGATGTCATACGGCCGGATATCGCCGGCCTCATGGGGGCCTATGGTGCGGCTATCCTGGCGCAGGAGGCAGCAACATCGGAGACGGCTCACTCGTCCATGTTGTCGGCTGAGGATCTGGAGCAGTTCGCAGTCACGTCGAGCTCCTATCGTTGCAAAGGTTGTGGCAATAAATGCCTCATAACGATGCAGAAATTCCCGGACGGTGGCAAGTATTTCACGGGCAATCGCTGCGAGCGCGGCATCGGCGGCGTGAAGCACGACAGTGATGTCCCGAACATCTATCAGTACAAGTACAAGCGGGTATTCGGCTATGAACCGCTGCAGAACGCGAAACGCGGCCGCATCGGCATACCGCGCACGCTGAACATGTACGAGGACTATCCGTTCTGGTTCACGTTCTTTACGGAGTTGGGCTATGAGGTCGTGCTGTCGGGCAAGTCGAGTGCAAAGATGTACTACAAGGGCATGGCTACGGTGCCGTCGGATTCGCTGTGCTATCCGGCGAAGCTCGCGCATGGCCATATCGTGGACCTGATTGAAAAAGGGCTGACGAAGATATTCTATCCCTGCGAGCCCTACAATATGCAGGATGAGGAGCATCCGTCGGCCAATCATTACAATTGTCCGATCGTAGCCTCCTATGCGGAGAACATTCGCGGCAATATGGATATCCTGCGCGAAAAGAATATCGACTTCATTCAGCCGTTCCTGCCCATCTACGATGAGAAACGCATGGCACAGCGCCTCTATGAGGAGCTGGGACAGCGCGAGGGGCTCAGCAAATCGGAGATCAAGGCTGCCGTCGACAAGGCCTATGAGGAGCTGGCCCACTATCGCCAGGATGTGCGTGACTACGGCGCCCGCATCATGGAGCGCATCGAGCGCACGGGCGAGCAGGCCATACTGCTCGTGGGGCGCCCCTACCATATCGATCCGGAGATCAATCATGGTATACCGGATATGATACAGTCCTACAAGCTGCCGATCATATCGGAGGATGCCGTCTATCATATGCCGGTGCAGACCGAGCAGATCCATATCGTCAATCAGTGGAGCTATCATGCGCGCCTCTATCATGCGGCGCAGTTCGTGGCCGAGCATCCGAATCTGACCCTGATCCAGTTCAGCTCGTTCGGCTGCGGCCTCGATGCCATCACGACGGGACAGGTGCGCGATATCCTCGAGGCGCATGACCGCATCTACACGATGATAAAGCTCGATGAGGTGTCGAACCTCGGCGCAGCCCGCATCCGCCTGCGCTCGCTCATGGCGGCGCTGGCCCGTCGTCAGCGCGTGGCCTATCATGAGGTGAAGCCTGTCGAGCGGCCGCACTTCACGGCAGACTGCAAAGCTACGAATACCATACTGGCACCGCAGATGTCGCCGATCCATTTCAACCTGCTGCATGCCGCGCTCACGAAATATGGCTATAACATGGTCATACCGCCGATGCCGGACAAGAAGGCCATCGACCTCGGCCTGCGCTATGTCAACAACGATATGTGCTATCCGGCCATCGTCGTCATCGGGCAGCTGCTGGCCGCGTTGAAGTCGGGCAAATATGACCCGGACCATACGAGCATCGTCCTGTTCCAGACCTGCGGCGCCTGCCGCGCGACGAATTACATGAGCATGCTGCGTCAGGCATTGAAATACGCCGGCTTCGGCCAGGTGGCGGTATTCGCCTGCCACGGACTGCCGGAGGAGACGGATTCGTTCGAGCTCAACCGGCCGATGCTCATCGATGCGATCAAGGCCTCGCTCTACGGCGACCTGCTCATGAATGTGCGCAACCGCATGATGCCGTATGAGCTCGAGAAGGGCGCTACCGAAGCCATGTATCAGAAATGGCAGGCTCGCTGCAAAGAGGAGATCAATCACGGCTCGATCTGGAAGTTTCGTCGTAATCTGAAGGCTATCGTAAAGGATTTCGACAGCATACCGATAGATGAGGAACTCTGGAAGCCGAAAGTCGGTATCGTCGGCGAGATACTCGTCGAGTATCATCCGGTGGCCAACAACCATATCGAGCAGGTGCTCATGGATGAGGGCGCTGAGGTCGTCATGCCGGAGTTTGTGGACTTCTTCCTCTACTCTGCGCATGATGCCATATCGAAGCATGACTTGCTCGCGGGCAAGAAGAAAGATGCTTTCTATGGTCGCTTGTTCATAAAGGTCATCGACTTCTTCCGGTCGCCGATGCGCAAGGCTCTGGCAAAGAGCAAGCATTTCCGTGCGCCGCAGAGCATCTACCGCACGGCCGAGCAGGCCAGTCGTCACGTCAGCCTCGGCAATATGGCGGGCGAGGGCTGGTTGTTGACGGGAGAGATGGTGAAGCTCATCGACGAGGGCGTACCGAACGTGGTCTGCCTGCAGCCGTTCGGCTGCCTGCCGAACCATATCACGGGCAAGGGCGTGCTGCATGAGCTGCGCGAAGCATACCGCGGGGCCAATATCACGGCAATCGACTGCGATGCCGGATCCTCGGAGGTCAACCAGCTGAACCGCCTGAAGCTCATGCTCTCCGTGGCGAAGGAGCGCGGTCCGGCCGGCGATATGGCACCAGCCAGGAACTATGTTGGCAGCACGAGATAATCCCGGTGCCCGGTCCATAGGATTCGGACTCTGCTGCGTATGAATTGAAAATAGGGAAAGACGACTTATCTGCGGGTGAGCCGTCTTTTTTATTGTCGCAAAATGCAAGGACACGTGTCCGCTTTTTATTGACAGAGGCGGAAAATATAGATATGATAGATGTGTAGTTCCTGCTGGAAATCAGATTATCCCGGCAGGGGGACGGCGGTTAATGGCCGCGGTGCGATAGGTTCGATCTGCAGAGGAGACGATTACTGATGAAAGAGTATAAGCCGTTCAAATCAGGCAAGGTTCGCGAAGTATATGATGCCGGGGACAGCATAATAATGGTCGCGACCGACCGCATATCGGCTTTCGATCACATTTTGAAGAACGAGATTACTGGCAAGGGCGCGGTGCTCACGCAGATGTCGAAGTTCTGGTTCGCTCTGACGCAGGATATAATCCCGAATCACATGATATCGGTAGACACGAAGGATATGCCGGAGTTCTTCCAGACGCCGGAGTTCGCTGGGCGCAGCATGAAGTGCCAGAAGCTGGACATGATACCGATGGAGTGCATCGTGCGCGGCTATATTACGGGCAGCGGCTGGGAGAGCTATCAGGAGAACGGTACAGTATGCGGCATCAAGCTGCCGGCCGGACTGCAGGAGTGCCAGAAGCTCCCTGAGCCGATATTCACCCCGAGCACGAAGGCAGAGCTTGGTGATCATGATCAGAACGTTTCCCTCGAGGAGGGTGCTGCTTTCGTCGATAAGACATTCCCGGGCCGCGGCCGCGAGCTCGTAGAGAAGATACGCGACTATACGATCGCTATCTACAAGAAATGCGCGGACTATGCGCAGCAGAAGGGCATCATCATCGCCGATACGAAGCTGGAGTTCGGTCTGGATGAGGCAGGCAACATCGTCCTTGGCGATGAGGTGCTGACGCCGGACAGCTCGCGCTTCTGGCCGGCTGAGGGCTACAAGGTTGGTCAGTCGCAGCCGTCGTATGACAAGCAGTTCGTGCGTGACTGGCTCAAGGCCAATCCGAACTCGGACTACAAGCTGCCGCAGGATGTCATCGATAAGACGATTGCTAAATATCGTGAAGCCTACACGATGCTTACAGGCAAGGAAATTGGCTGATTACTGGTATATGAGCTGATTACTGGTATATGATTTGGGGAGGAAATCACTGATGAAAGCAGCTATTCTGATGGGTAGCGACTCAGACTGGAATGTTTTGAAGCCGGCTGCAGAGACATTGAAGAAATTCGGCATCGAGCCGGTGGTAGAGGTGGCTTCGGCCCATCGTACGCCAGCCCGCGTACGTGAATTCGTTACTTCGGCACCGGAGCAGGGCATCGGGGCCTTCATCGTCGGCGCTGGTGCAGCGGCACATCTGGCCGGCGTCGTAGCCAGCTATACGACGCTGCCGGTCATCGGGGTGCCAGTCAATGCTACGGCGTTGAAGGGCATGGATGCATTGCTGGCCACGGTACAGATGCCGTCGGGGATCCCGGTGGCGACCATGGCAATCGATGGCGCGAAGAACGCTGCGATCATGGTGGTCGAGATATTTGCCGTCGGTGATGCCAAGCTTGCGGCCCAGCTGAAGGACTATCGGGCTGAGATGGCCAAGGGCGTCGAGAAGAAAGCCGCCAAGGTGAAAGCCCAGCTCTGATCGTGCGAACAGGAGAGAACAGATAGCTGATGAATGAACTGAATAATAAATGGAAAGAGGAGTGCGGCGTATACGGTGTCTACTCGCATACCGAGGATGTGTCGACAATGACATATCTGGGACTGTATGCCCTGCAGCATCGCGGCCAGGAGAGCACTGGTATCGCGGTGACCGATGGTGCCTGGATGGACGTCACACGCGGCATGGGGCTCGTGAATGAAGTATTCCGTCATCAGGTGCCGCATATGGACCACCAGTATATAGCGATTGGTCATGTGCGGTACTCCACGACGGGCTCCAGCCTGCTGGCGAATACGCAGCCGTTGCTCGTGAACTATGCGGGCGGCCGTATCGCTCTGGCGCACAACGGCAACCTGACGAATGCCGCTGCCATCCGCCATGAGATGGAGCAGTCGGGAACGATATTCCAGACGAGCATCGACTCCGAGGTCATCGTCAACCTCATCGCCCGCTCGCGGGCCGAGCATCTCGAGGACCGCATCATCGAGAGCCTGCGCCGCATCAAGGGCGCCTATACGCTGACAATCATGACGGAGGACAAGCTGATCGGGGCTCGTGATCCGCAGGGCTTCCGGCCGCTGTGCATCGGGCGCACCCCGGAGGGCGGCTGGATCATATCGTCGGAGACGTGCGGCATCGATGTCGTCGATGGTGAGTTCGTGCGCGATGTGGCTCCGGGCGAGATGGTCGTCATCGACGAGTCGGGGCTTCACTCTTATCCGTTTGCCACCGATGAGCCGAAGGCTTCCTGCGTATTCGAGTACATCTATTTTGCGCGCCCCGATTCGATCATCGATGGCCAGAGCGTACATGCTGCCCGCTTCGAGATGGGACGCCAGCTGGCGCACGAGGCCAAGATCAATGGCGATATCGTCATATCGGTGCCGGATTCGGGGACGACGGCCGCTACCGGCTATGCGTACGAGTCAGGCATACCATTCGTCGAGGGCCTCATAAAGAACCGCTATATCGGCCGCACGTTCATCCAGCCGACGCAGAAGAAACGCGATATAGGCGTGAAGCTGAAGCTGAATCCGATTGCCGAGGTCGTGCGCGGGAAATCGGTCATCATGGTCGATGATTCGATCGTGCGTGGCACGACGAGTGGCAAGATCGTAAAGATGCTGCGCAATGCCGGAGCCCGCGAGGTGCATATGCTCGTATCGAGCCCGCCAATCGGCTATCCGTGCTTCTATGGCATCGATACCTCGGTGCGCAAGGAACTTATAGCGGCTACGAAGTCCGTCGAGGAGATCAGGGAATACATAGGTGCCGATTCCCTTCATTTCCTGTCGCTCGAGGGACTGAAGAAATCCGTGCCGAATGTCGAGGCTGAGGATATGTGCTATGCCTGCTTCAATCACGACTATCCTATCAATGATGGGGAGAAACCGGAGAGCAGCAGCAAATATGTGTTTGAGCAAGGCAGGAGCTGAGAGGAAAGAAATGGCAGACAAACTTACCTATAAAGACGCTGGCGTCAATATCGATGCTGGCAACTACTCCGTGAAACTGATCAAGGATGCTGTCCGCGCTACGTATCGTCCGGAAGTTCTCGGAGATCTCGGCGGCTTCGGCGGCCTGTTTGCGCTGAAGGCCAGTCAGTACAAAGAACCGGTACTCGTATCGGGAACGGATGGCGTCGGCACGAAGCTGCGCGTCGCCTTCATGCTGAACAAGCATGACACCGTAGGACAGGATGCCGTGGCTATGTGCGTGAACGACATCCTCGTCCAGGGCGCCGAGCCGCTGTTCTTCCTCGACTATCTGGCGGTCGGCCAGCTCGATCCAGAGCAGGTGGCTACGGTCGTCAAGGGCGTGGCAGCGGCCTGCAAGGAGTCCGGCTGCGCCCTCATCGGTGGCGAGACGGCTGAGATGAGCGGCTTCTACCCCGTAGGCGAGTACGATATCGCCGGCTTCGCGGTCGGCGTCGTCGAGAAATCGAAAGTCATAACGAGCGAGCGCGTCCAGGAAGGCGATGTGCTGCTGGGCCTGCCGTCGTCAGGCATTCACTCCAATGGCTATTCGCTCGTGCGCAAGATCTGCTTCGAGCGTCAGGGCTTCGATGGCAGCGAGTACATTGCCGGACTCGGCAAGACGATCGGCGAGGAGCTCTTGACGCCGACCCGCCTCTATCCGAAGACCTGCCTGCCATTGATCCGTGAATTCGACATCCATGGCATGGTCCATATCACAGGCGGCGGCTTCTACGATAATATCCCGCGGGCTCTGCCGGATGATATGTCTGTCGTCATCGACAGCTCGCAGTGGCAGATGCCGACGATATTCCAGCTGCTGCAGAAGTGGGGCAATGTCGAGTGGCCGGAGATGTACCGGACGTTCAACATGGGCATCGGCATGATCATCATCGCCAGCCCGGATGAGGCCGACAAGATCAAGGCCCATCTGGCAGCCGAGAATGAGACCGTCTACGAGATCGGCCGCGTCGTGAAGGGGCCGCATGATGTTACCATAAAAGGCGGCGTTTTCGATGCCTGAACTACAGAAACAGAAACTCGGCGTGCTCGCCTCTGGGCGCGGCACAGACCTGCAGTCCATCATCGATGCGATCGGCCGCGGCGAGGTGCAGGCAGAGATCGCCGTCGTGCTGTCGGACAAGCCGGATGCCTATGCGCTCGAGCGCGCGAAAAAGGCCGGCATAAAGGCTGTCTGCGTGAACCGCAAGGAATACGATGGTCGTGAGCCCTTCGAGCGGGCCCTTATCGAGGAGCTGCGGGCTGCCGGTGTGACGCTCGTCGTGCTCGCAGGCTTCATGCGCATATTGACGCCGTATTTCGTCCGCGAGTATGCGGGGCGCATCATGAACATCCATCCGGCACTGTTGCCGAGCTTCCCCGGAGCGCATGCTCATCGCGATGTGCTGGCTTACGGTGTGAAAGTCAGCGGCTGCACCGTCCATTTCGTGGACGAGGGCACCGATTCCGGTCCGATTATCCTGCAGGCAGCGGTGCCGGTGCTCGATGATGATACGGAGGAGACCCTCGGAGCGCGCGTGCTGGAGCAGGAGCACAAGATATATCCGCGGGCGATTGAGCTGTATTGCGAGGGACGTCTCCATGTCGAGGGGCGTCATGTGCGCATCGATGAGTGATTGTGATAGGCAGCAGATGATTCGTGTTATACAGAAAGGAAAAGCAGCATGAAGATAAAGCGGGCACTGATCAGTGTATCGGATAAGACAGGAGTCGTGGATTTCGCCAGAGCTCTGCACGAGTCCGGCGTAGAGATCGTATCGACGGGCGGTACGATGCGGGCAATCAAGGAAGCCGGCATCCCCGTCATATACGTCAGCGATGTAACAGGCTTCCCAGAGATCATGAACGGGCGCGTCAAGACGCTGAACCCCTATATCCATGGTGGCATACTCGCCGTGCGCGATAATCCGGAGCATGTGCGCGAGATGCAGGAGCACAAGATCACCGGCATCGATCTCGTGGCGGTCAACCTTTATCCGTTCAAGGAGACGATTGCCAAGCCGGATGTGACACTCGCAGAGGCCATAGAGAATATCGACATCGGCGGCCCGGCCATGATTCGTGCCGCAGCGAAGAATTTCAAGTTCGTCACCGTCGTGACGAATCCCTCGCGCTATCAGGCAGTGGCCGATATGGTGCGCAAGCAGGGCGAGGTCGATGATCATACGCGCATGGAGCTTGCACAGGAGGCTTTTGCCCATACGGCAGCTTACGATGATATGATTCAGAAATACCTCGCGGAGCAGCTGAAGAAATAATAGGGAATCTTTGCCGTCAGGCGGAGGCAGGAGCCCCCGCTCTGGCGGTTTGTCTTTATGGAGGAAAATGATGAACATAATGGTAATCGGTTCGGGCGGGCGCGAGCATGCGCTGGCCTGGAAACTGGCGCAGTCACCGCTGGCGACCAAACTATATGCGGTGCCTGGCAATCCGGGAATGTCGGCAGTAGCGGAATGCATTGCCGGAGTCGACATCACAGATAATGATGCAATCGTACAGCTGGCCCAGCAGAAAGCCATCGACCTCGTTGTCGTCGGCCCGGAGGTACCGCTCACGAACGGTGTCGTCGATGCGCTGAATGCCGCTGGCATAAAGGCTTTCGGCCCGACGAAGCTGGCAGCCGAGATCGAGGGCTCGAAATCTTTCTCGAAGAACCTCATGCAGAAGTACGGCATCCCGACGGCAAAGTATGCAGTGTTCACGGAGGCGCAGGCAGCGCGTGACTACATAAAAGAGCAGGGCGCGCCGATCGTCGTGAAGGCCGATGGTCTCGCAGCTGGCAAGGGTGTCATCGTGGCGGAGACCGAGGCTCAGGCGCTGGCAGCCATCGATGACATCATGGAGGATAAGGAGTTCGGTGCCGCCGGCAGCCGCGTCGTCATAGAGGAATTCATGGCGGGCGAGGAGGCTTCGCTGCTCTGCTTCACGGATGGCCAGACCATCCGGCCGATGATCAGTTCTCAGGATCACAAGCGGGCGCTCGATGGCGATCAGGGGCTCAACACCGGCGGTATGGGCACCTATGCACCAGCACCGGTCATGACGCCGGACATGATCGAGCGCGTGCGCCGCGAGATTTTGGAGCCGACCGTGAAAGCCATGGCCACTGAAGGACGTCCCTATAAGGGCTGCCTCTATGCCGGTCTCATGATCACAGCTGAGGGGCCGAAAGTCGTGGAATTCAATGCTCGCTTCGGTGACCCGGAGACGCAGGTCGTATTGCCGCTACTCAAAGGCGACCTCGTGCAGATCATGCTGGCCTGTGTCGATGGCACGCTCGCACAGCAGGACATCGAGTGGTCGGATAATGCCGCGGTATGCGTCATCATGGCTTCGGGCGGCTATCCGAAAGCGTATAAGAAGGGCTATCCGATCAAGGGACTCGAGGACGCAGCTGCAAAGGGAGCTATCGTATTCCATGCCGGGACTGCAGAGCGCGACGGCCAGATCGTCACGAATGGCGGGCGCGTACTCGGAGTCGTGGCTGAGGCGCCTGATGTGAAGCAGGCCGTCGACAAGGCGTATGCCGGTGTCCGCGAGATATCGTTCCAGGATGCGTTCTACCGCCACGATATCGCGCATCGCGCACTGGAGAGACTGCAACACTGAGAAAAATCATATGTTAGCAGGTACATGCCGTCCGCTTGATTCAGCGGACGGTATTTTTATCTTCAGGTGATTGTCATGGCGTTTGTGGTGTGATATAATGCATTCAAATCTACGAAAAACCTTATGTTATGTGGGAGTTGCCTGTATAGAGGCGCTGAAGGGAAGTGTGCCGTATGAGGTACGAAAGGAGAAAATTCCATATGAAACTCGCAATCGATTCGCAGTGGCAGGAGCATTATTACATTCAGGCGCGGACGCGCCAGCTGATCAAGGCAGCGCATCTGGCCGGAGCAAAATCGTTCCGCGATTATGCCGGCGTACCAGCTGCACTGTCAGAGGACAAGGCGGTCCGGGACTGGCTCGAAAGCTATGAGAGCCGTCGCATGCAGCATATCGCCTGATCGCGCAGCGGCAGAGATGGCATGTCTGCGGCCAGCGGCAGCTTTGGGAAGTCATGAGACGTCGGTTTGCTTCGTATAATGTATATTTACAAAGTTACACTTTACAATTGAATTAATGTCTATTATAATAGTACATATGTAGACGTCAAAGGCGACGCTCCGGGACGAACTGTTCCGGAGCGTTTGATGTTCCTACAATGTTTGAATCAAAGGATTATATGTTCGGCGTCTCAATGAGGAAGGATGATTACTATGGACTTATCTAAACTATTGGCGGACGTAAACAACTTCGTCTGGGGACCGGTCATGCTGGTCCTGCTGGTCGGTACAGGTATATTCCTGACGATCCGGCTGAAGTTCCTGCCCTGGCGCAATCTCGGCTACGCCATCGGCATGATATTCAAGCATCGCGATAAGCATGACGGCGATATATCGCCATTCCAGTCGCTGATGACGGCGCTGTCGGCTACTGTCGGTACCGGTAATATCGTCGGTGTCGCAACGGCTATGGTTCTGGGCGGACCGGGTGCCTTGGTCTGGATGTGGATATCCGCAGCCTTCGGTTTGTCCACGAAATATGGCGAATCAGTGCTTGCCGTGAAATATCGTGAGACGAACAGCGTCGGCGAGATGGCTGGCGGCCCGATGTACGCCATGAAGAAAGGCATCAAGAACAAATACATCGGCGGCACGCTGGCGTTCCTGTTCGCACTTTTCGTCGTCCTGGCTTCCTTCGGTATCGGCAATATGACGCAGGCCAACTCCATCTCGGCTGCTCTGGGCACGAGCTATGGTGTGCCGACCTGGCTGACCGGTGCCATCATCATGGTCCTGGCACTGTCGATCCTGCTCCGCGGCATCCGCAGCATCGGCAAGGTGTCGAGCGTCGTTGTCCCGGCTATGGCAGCATTTTATTTTGTGTTCGCCGTCATCGTCATCATTGCTAATTTTTCTGCTGTACCGGCTGGCATAGCGGAGATGTTCCGTATGGCTTTCTCGGTCGACTCGGTAGCCGGCGGTATCGGTGGCTCCATCGTGGCTACGATGTTGACCTCGATGCGCTGGGGCGTGGCCCGCGGCGTATTCTCGAATGAGGCTGGTCTCGGCTCGGCACCGATTGCGGCAGCAGCAGCTCGTACAGACCATGCTTCGCGTCAGGGCTATGTCAATATGACAGGCACGTTCTTCGATACGATGATCGTCTGCATGCTGACCGGTCTGGTCATTGCTTCGTCCGGCGTACTCGGTACCGTAGATCCGGATACGGGCAAGCTCGTATCCGGCGCTCAGCTGACGATAATGGCTTTCTCAACGGTTTTTGGTGATTATGGCAAACTTATCGTATCGATAGCGCTGGCTTTGTTCGCGTTCTCGACGATCCTGGGCTGGGAGTATTATGGTGAGAAAGCGCTCGAGTATCTGATCAAGAAACGTCCGGTCATCATGGCTTATCGCGTTCTGTTCAGCGTCATTACATTCGTAGGCGCTACGACGACACTCGAGGTCGTCTGGAACTTCTCAGATACCATGAATGGCCTGATGGCCATCCCGAACCTGATCTGCCTGTTGTGGCTAAATAAGGATATCGCCGACGAGTGCTTCGAGTTCCAGAAGGAAGTCGTGGAGAAGGAAAAGCACGGCGAGCAGATCGATTTTCAGACCATTGAGAGCTGAGACTGACAAATAGCAGAAATGAAAAAATCGCGGTTCATCGAATAGATGAGCCGCTTTTTTCGTTGCCGTGATGTTGCCTGCTAGGAGGATGGAATGCCGTATTACAAGCTGCCCCCTTTGGGGGAAGTGCCGAGCGTAGCGAGGCGATAGGGGTGGCGAGGCGCTATGTAACGTTTAGTAACACATTGATGGTTCGGCTGCTTGGGCTATTTGTAGTGGGCCGTTTATACGATAGTACTCGAATAAGGGGACAAGCTCGCCACCCCCACCACCGCTAGCGCGGTCCTCCTCCCCCAAAGGGGGATGCTTCACTTATCGCTACACCTCATCCACCGCTAGCGCGGTCCCCCTTCTCCTGAGGAGAAGGCTTCGTATTAACAAAAAAGCCAGCGAGTATTCTCGCTGGCTTGACCATTCTGGTCGGGATGACAGGGTTCGAACCTGCGGCCTCATCGTCCCGAACGATGCGCGCTACCAAACTGCGCCACATCCCGTAGCACGAGTATTAGTATACGACTTTGGGAGAAAACTGTCAACCCCTTGGAATAAATATTTTATCCGATGCTAAGGGGCTGACAGCAGCCTGCCATTTAACGCTTGTGCAGGGTTTCTTTCTCCAGGCAGTAGTTGTTGTGCTTCGTGACGCGGGCGCAGTAGCCAGGCAGTACGACGATGGTCGTGGTCGGCTCTTCGATGATGGCCGGGCCGTGTACGACGATGCCATAGTAGAGGCGGTCACCGTGGAATATCGGCGTCATCTTGAGGTCGTCGTATTCCTTGAAGTACACTTTGCGGAACGAGGAGCTCAGGCCCTCCTCATAGGCCAGATCGCGATTCTCAGGCAGCTCGGCCTCCGGCAGCACCGCTTCGCGCTCATGCTTGCCGATGGCCTTCACGCGCCAGGCGACACATTCGATGTAGGTATCGTCTTTGATGGAGAAAGTGCGCAGGTGTTCCTTGTGGAACAGCTCTTCCATCTGGCCGACGCTGTCGGCCGTGACTTCATATTTGCCGTTGAGGCATTTTGTGATATTGACCGGCAGCTCGTAGACCTGGAACGGGTAGTGAGCCTCGAGATAGACCTCGATTTCCTGATGCTGCGTATCGATCTTGTTGCGGGCAAAGAAGTTTTCCGCCTGCTTTACCAGGGCCTGCAGCGTCTTGTTGACACCGGCGAAGTCGAAGTCGGCGGTCGTCGTATAGTGGCTGCTGCTGTACTCGGATACGATGTCGGAGAATATGCCGCCGGCCGCGGAGAGGCCGCCTGCCGTGCGCGGAATCAGGAGCTGGCGCATCTCGAGGCCTTCGGCCAGGGCGATGGCGTGCAGGCCGCAGGCACCACCACCGGCAACCATGGCGTAGGAGCGGGGGTCGATGCCCTGCCAGATCGTGATATCCTTTATGGCCGATATCATGTTGACATTGACAGTGGCCCATATCGCGTAGGCCGCATCCATGACGCTGATGCCGAGCGGCTTGGCGACGTATTCCTTGATGGCTTCACGGGCGAGCTCAGGATAGAGCTTCATGCGGCCGTCGTTGAAGAAGTCCGGGTTCAGATAGCCGAGCACGCAGTTGGCATCGGTGACCGTCGGATATTTGCCGCCGCGGTTGTAGCAGGCCGGGCCCGGCTCCGAGCCGGCGCTGCGCGGACCGACGCGGATCATGCCGCCGTTGTCGACCCAGGCGATACTGCCGCCGCCGGCACCGATGCTGTGTACGTTGACGCGGGATATGCCCGGTATCTCATCACCGATGATGGCTTCCTTGGAGACGGAGATCTCGCCGTCGATGACGCAGCTGACATCGAAAGTCGTGCCGCCCATGTCGAGGACGACGGCATTCGGCTCGCCGAGGTCATCGATGGCATATTTGCGACCGGCGACCGGAGCCATGGACGGGCCGGAGTCGACGGAGTAGAGCGGGCGGTTCACGATTTCGCCGGTGCTCATGACGCCGCCAGCCGAGTTCAGCATGCCGACCTTGCCGATGAAGCCGGCCTTGTTGAGGCGGTCATTGAGATTGTTGGCATAGCTCGATATGAGTTTGCGCAACGAGGCGTCCATGGCAGCGGACACCCAGCGACGGTATTCGCGGTTGCTGGGATTGACTTCGGAGCTCAGTACGACCGTGACCTCCGGCCATACTTCGTGGATGATCTCGGCAGCCCGTTTTTCGTGGCTGTCGTTGACGGTCGACCAGAGAAAGCAGACGGCGATGGCTTCGACGTTATAGCTCTTGAGCTTCAGCGTCTGGGCCTTTACGGCCTCCTCATCGAGTGGCGTATCGATGCCACCCTCGGCATTGATGCGCTCTTTCACCGGCAGGGTCAGATAGCGCGGCACGAACGGCTCCGGATATTCGAGGAACATATCGAAAGGATTCTTGTTCGGTCCTTCGCGGAACAGGAAGACATCGCGGAACCCTTCGGTGCAGAGGATGCCGATCTTGCCGCATTTTTTCTCGACGACGGCGTTGGTGGCGATGGTCGAGCCATGAGTGAACATGCCGGCGTTCACGACGCTGATATCTTTCAGGAAGTCCTCGAAGGATTCATCATAGTGTTCGGATGCTACCCGCAATGCGCCCAGGATGCCCTCGGTCCAGTCCTGCGGAGTCGTTGGTGATTTATAGACATTGACAGAGCCGTCTTCATCTACGATGGCGGCATCGGTGAACGTGCCTCCTACGTCAACACAAGCGTATTTAGACATGGTATTACCCTCCTTTTCAGCGAGCGGCCTTCATCTTGGCGCGCAGTTCCTTGGTAGCTGCTGTATCAGGTACGAATTTCTCGGCCGAGTCATCGACGACGACACCATAGACGTCCTTGGCAAAGGCTTTCGTTATCCAGCCTTCGCGCACGCGGTGACAGACGAGCTCGGGATCGCGATCCAGCGGATCGCCGTAGCCGCCGCCGGACGAGCTTTCCGAGACGATGGCTTCTGTAGCGTTGATGGCTGGCTCCGCAAAAGGCGGCAGGTCGACGCGCGAGCTCTCGCCTTTGGCCAGGTCGTATTTCCAGGCGGCTGACTTGTGGCCGTCGAGGCCACCGGCAGCTCCTTTGGGCGGGTTGTCGATACCGTCGCAGCTATAGGCGCAGGTCACAGGATCCTTGCGGGCGGTCATGACGAATTTGCAGGACGGAGCTGAGTCGAATTTGCCGGCGCCGACCGAGTTGGGCAGTACTTCCTCGGAAATCACTTGGAACGGATACTGCTGCTCGAGCACCTCGGTCGAGTTCCAGTTCATGGCGCCGCCGGTGACAGGATACTGATAGGTCACCCAGCCATCGTAGCCATTGACACCAGGGCCGCCGGTCATGCCACAGAATATCTGATTGACATAGGGAGCGTTCTTCTTGCGCCAGTCGGTGCCGGAGACGACGGCGACGGCCGGGCACTGGGTAGCGCCGCCCTCTGCCATGCCTTTCTTGTCGGTGATCTCGTTCATCAGGGCCTGGACACCGGATATGACGCGGTCGGCGAGGTTCGTGGTCGCCATGGATGAGGAATAGGGGGCTTTGGCTTTGCCGATGACGCAGCCCTCGCGCATCTTGACCTTGATCTGGCTCATGGCACCATCGTTGCAGGGGATATCGCAGGGCATGCGGTTCAGCACGCCCGTCACGGCACTGGCCAGCGTCGTGGCTTCGCACATGTTGAGGCCGCAGGGGAGCGAGTCGGCGTTCTTCGTGAAGTCGAAAGCGATCGTCCCGTCCTCAGGATGCGTATCGCATTCGATATGGATATTGATCTCCGGCACGACGCCCTCGATGGCATCCGCCTTGATATCGTATTCGTAGTGGCCTTTGGGCAGCTGCTTCAGTTCCTCCTGCATGCGTCTGGCCCCATAGGCCTGATAGGCTTCGCAGAAATCCTTGATCTTCTCATTGCCATATTCGGCGCACAGGGCGGCCAGGCGTTTCTCGCCGACGCGCGAGGAGCCGACGCAGGCCAGGTAGTCGCCATACCACATGTCAGGTACGCGGTTGTGCATCTGTGCGATCTTTATGATATCGGCGACATCCTTGTAGTCGCGCTGGATCTTTATGCAGGGCCAGTCGATGGCGCCCTCCTCGAACATGTCCCGGGCGGTAGGAGCATAGGTGCTTGGTATCGAGTTGCCGATATCAGCCTGATGGCCTTTGGTGACGGCAAAGAACATGAGCTCGCCGTCGTTGAATACCGGAGCGATGTAGGTGTAGTCGGCATGGTGCGTATTGCCATGATAGGGAGAATTGTTCAGGAACAGGTCGCCGGGCTTTATTCCGTCAGGGTGCTGGAAGCAGGGGCTGACGGTCAGTCCCATGTTGGCACAGTGCACGGGGATGCTCTCGGCCAGGGCGATGACTTTGCCATTGCGGTCGCATATAGCGGTTGACAAGTCATGGCAGACGCTCATCAGCTGCGAACGGGCCGTACGCATAAGCGTATTGGTCATTTCGAGGCCGATGCTGTAAAGACGGCTGGAGAGAACCGACATCAGGTACGGTTCAATCGTCTTACTCATGGTGATACCTCCTTGCTGTTTCAGGGCAGTCAGGCTGTCCTTTTCGTATTTTTTAGTACAATATATTGCACATAATAGCGCATATATACTGCACGAACGGCATAACAAAAATAAAAGTGCAGATACGAAAAAAAAGACAATGTGAGTCGTTTTCAGACCACATTGTCTTGTAGTATTGGCGCTTTGTTTTTGTTGAGCCTAATATATCATACGAGCTTCCGCCTGTCAATCAATTCTTAGATGATTTTTCAAAATACATTATAATAATACAGAAAGAACAATATTATGCACACGTAGCAGGCACTGTGCAAAATATTGAATCCTTGCAAGTTTCCGCAGGCTTTGCTATAATACAGAGGTAAATAAGATGAACCGATACACTAGGGGAGCCGCGCGAGCGGCTGAGAGGCTTCGGCTAACCCTTCGAACCTGTAGGCCAGTACCTGCGTAGGGAAGTGGACGGACTGACGATATCCAGCCGCCCTTGCGCCATCAGGGGCGGCTTCTTTATGTGCGGGGAGCTCATCGTGATTATTTAATTAGGAGAATGCAGAATGACTCAGATGCAGCAGGCCCGCGAGGGCAAAATTACCGATGAGATGAAGCTCGTAGCCGAGCAGGAGCACATAGCGGCGGAGGAGATCCGCGAGCGCGTGGCGCGCGGCGTGGTGGCTATACCAGCCAATGTGAACCACACCTCGCTGCAGGCCCGCGGCGTAGGCGAGGGACTCAGTGTCAAGGTCAATGCCAATATCGGCACGTCAAGCGATTTCCCGGATATCGAGCCGGAGCTCGACAAGCTCGACGAGGCCGTGCGCTGCGGTGCGGACTCGGTCATGGATCTGTCGACGGGCGATAACATCGATCTGTCGCGGCAGCGCATCATCGAGCATTCGCCGATCATGGTCGGTACGGTGCCGCTCTACCAGGCTACGGTGCGTGCCATACGTGAGCATGGCGCGGTGGTCGAGATGACGGACGATGATATACTGTCCACGATCGAGAAACAGGCCCGTGACGGCGCTGATTTCATGACGCTGCATTGCGGGGTCACGCGGGCGGCCATCGAGCGCATGCGCCGTCAGGGACGCGTCATGGACATCGTCAGCCGCGGCGGCTCGTTCATCGCTGGCTGGATCCTGCACAACGAGATGGAGAATCCGCTCTATGAGCATTATGACGATATCCTTGATATCTGTGCGAAATACGATGTGACCATCAGCCTCGGCGATGGCATGCGCCCGGGCTGCACGGCTGATGCGACTGACCGCGGCCAGCTCACGGAGCTCATCACGCTCGGCGAGCTCGTCGACCGTGCCTGGAAGCGCGGCGTGCAGGTCATGGTCGAGGGACCGGGGCATGTGCCGTATGACCAGATCGCAGCCAATATGAAGCTTGAGAAGCGGCTCTGCCGCCAGGCACCGTTCTATGTGCTCGGCCCCCTCGTCACCGATGTGGCTCCGGGCTATGACCATATCACGGCGGCAATCGGCGGCACGCTGGCGGCCGTCAGCGGTGCTGATTTCCTCTGCTATGTGACACCGTCCGAGCATCTCTGCCTGCCGACGAAGGAGGACGTACATACCGGCGTCATCACGTCGCGCATCGCTGCCCATGCGGCTGACCTCGTACGCGGAGTCCCGGGCGCCCGCGAGTGGGACCTGAAGATGGCACAGGCTCGCAAGAACCTCGACTGGGAGGCCCAGATGGAGCTGGCCATCGATCCGGAGCTGGCCCGGAAGCGGCGCGGCGAGCGCAACCAGGATGATGAGGAAGGCTGCTCCATGTGCGGGGATTATTGCGCAGTGAAGATCATCAATCAGTATTTCGATAAGCCGCAATGCCCCTGCAACGATTGAGCCGCAGCCCCCTCGGTTCCAGCATCGGGATTGCCTGACAATTTTTGTTATTTTTTTCGCAATTAAGAATTATGAAGCAGGAAAAGGACGCATGACAGCGAAATAATATAACAGAAAGCAAAATGAAACTCTACTCTACAAAGGGAGGTTTTATTATGGGCAAGATAAAGAAGATACTGGTACCGGTGGATGGTTCGGTAAATGGGTGCAAGGCTGTTGATGAGGCTATATTCTTTGCGGAAAAATGTAAAGCCGACCTCGATTTCGTCTATGTGGCCAGCAACATCAATAAGGATATACCGAGCCATATCGTCTTCGACCGCATCTGGGAGAAGATTCCTGATGATATGCGGGCGGCCAAGCATGTCGAGACGGGCAATATCGCCAAAGCCATCATGCGCGTAGCGGACCAGGAGGATAGCGATATCATCATCATGGGCAGCCGTGGTCTGGGCCTGTTCAAAGGCGCACTCATAGGCAGTGTCAGCCAGAAAGTGGTCGAGGAATCGAAGATTCCGGTCATGGTTGTAAAATAGAAGTCGATGTTCTTCCGCCTTCCGCCTAAGTGGCAGTAGGAAGGCGCAGCACAGGTATGTTTTCTGCCGATGCAGTGGGTTGACCATTGCATCGGCAGTTTTTGTACAGGTATGTTCATTGACAACAATCATTGGTACATTGTATAATAAATATGCAATTTTGTTATATATGTATAAGGGGGGCCGTTATGGAATTACTGAATTCAGTCGTAGACGCCGTAAACAATGTTCTTTGGTCGTATGTCCTCATCGTAGTGCTTGTGGCTTGTGGACTGTACTTTACGGTATCGACGCGATTCGTGCAGGTGCGCATGCTGCCGGAGATGCTGCGGCTGCTGACTGAGGGGATAGGCAGGAAGACGGAGGGCAGCACGATCAGCTCCTTCCAGGCGTTCTGCGTCAGCACAGCGTCGCGTGTCGGCGTCGGCAATATCGCTGGTGTGGCCATTGCCATCGTGACCGGCGGCCCCGGAGCTGTTTTCTGGATGTGGGTGATCGCTTTCATCGGCTGCGCCACCGGCTTCGTCGAGAGCACATTGGCCCAGATCTACAAGCTGCCGCGCGGTAAAGGCAAGTTCCATGGCGGTCCGGCCTACTATATCAATAACGCTCTGCACCAGCCGGCGGTGGCCAAGCTGTTCGCCATACTCATATCGGTGACCTTCGGCCTGATATACGTCTCGGTACAGGCCAATACCATCGCGATGTCCGCTCAGACCCTAGGGATAGCGCCGCTGGCTACGGCGGTATTTCTCGCGGTGCTTACCGGGCTGGTCATATGCGGTGGCATGCATCGCATCGCCAAGGTGACGGAGTTCATGGTGCCAATCATGGCGGGGCTGTATCTCATTGTAGCGCTGATCATCGTCATCATGCATATCGATATGGTACCGACTATGTTCGAGCTCATTCTGCACGATGCATTCTCGCCGCAGGCAGCTGTGGGCGGCGGCTTCGGCACAGCCGTGTTGACGGGCGTGAAGCGCGGCCTGTTCTCGAATGAGGCTGGTGAAGGCTCGGTGCCGAATGCAGCCGCTACGGCTGATGTCAGTCATCCGGTCAAGCAGGGACTTGTTCAGTCGTTCGGCGTCTATGTAGATACCTGGATCGTCTGCTCGGCTACGGCGTTCATCGTCCTGCTTACGGGCCAGTATACGATCGGGGGCGAGCTGACCGGCATCGCGTTGGCGCAGGCGTCGCTGCACTCGGTTTTCGGCCCGCTGGCACCGGTGGCGGTTGCTATCATGATCCTGCTGTTTGCTTTTAGTTCGATCGTGGGCAACTATTACTATGGCGAGATCAATATTGCTTTCTTTGAGGGAGATACGCATAAATATCTGGTGGTATATCGTTTGTTTGTCGTAGTGATGGTTGTGTTCGGCAGCCTTGCGGCCCTGCAGCTCGTCTGGAATCTGGCGGACCTGTTCATGGGGCTGTTGTGCCTGACGAACCTTTACGCCATCGTACGTCTGGCGCCTTATGCCAGAAAGGCATTGGATGATTATACGGCGAAAAAGGCGCGGGGCGTGCGCGAGCCTGACTTTGCGGCCAGCGATATCGGGGTTACGGAAGGTGTCCATGCCTGGGGACGGAAATGAGTTTCTGACTGGACGGTATGATTGATTTTGTAACATTGTTACGTAAATAAAAGCAGGATTCGCTGACAGACTTGACGAATGTACAAAGATATGCAGTTATTTGTCAGACAGTCAACGAGCGGTATTGCAAAAGTCAGATCGTATGGATGATAGCGTCCGCTATACGGACTGTCGGGGAAGGCAGCTGATATAGCGGACGCTATATCTATATAAAGAGAGGTCAGGAAGAACATGAAGGAAATATTGGAACGCCGGAGTGTGCGAAGGTTCACGGAGCAGCCGGTGGAAAAAGAAAAGATCCAGCAGATCCTGCGAGCGGCGATGTCATCTCCCTCGGCGGTCAATCAGCGGCCCTGGGAATTCTATGTGGTGACCGATAAGGATACCTTGCAAAAGCTGGCGCAATCAAGCCCCTATGCTGGTCCGGTCGGGGGAGCACCGGCAGCTATCGTCGTCTGCTATCGCCGTGATGGCCTGACGGCACCCGAGTATGCGGATATCGACTGCGCGATTGCCAGTGAGAATATATGGCTGGAGATCACATCTCAGGGACTCGGCGGCGTGATGATCGGCATAGCTCCGGTAGGTGAGCGCATGGCTCGCGTAGCGGTCGCACTCGATTTGCCGGATGATCTGAAAGCATTTACCATCATCCCATTCGGCTATGCCGCTGATGAGCATGAGCAGCCGGATCGTTATGATGATTCGCGCGTGCATTTCATTTGAACAGAGGCATGACCAGCGGACCGCTTCGCTGCCGTTCGCTGGCTTGCTACGATAGCCGCAGGCAAGCGGCGTTTTACCAGGTGAGGCGATTTTTATATGGCAATATTGGCAGCAATGGCAGTACCACATCCGCCCCTTATCATGCCGGAGGTCGGCAAGGGCGAGGAGCAGACGATACAGTCGACGATTGATGCCTATCGCGAGGTGATGCGGCGGGCGGCTGAGCTGCAGCCGGATACCATAGTCATCACGAGTCCGCATACGATGCTTTACAGCGATTACTTCCATATCTCGCCGGGCGCGGAGGCTCAGGGGGATTTCGGGCAGTTCCGTGCACCGCAGCTGCAGCTCGGGGCAAAGTATGACACCGAGCTTGTGGACAGGCTCGTAAAGCTTTGCAATCAGGCGGATCTGGCCGCAGGGACGCTCGGCGAGCGCCATCCGGAGCTGGATCACGGCACGATGATACCGCTGCGCTTCTTTCAGGACGCCATGCAGGAAGCTTATGGTGAGGAGCGTGCCGCTGGCGTGCGCCTGGTGCGGATCGGTCTCTCGGGCCTTTCGGTGCTGGAGCATTACCGGCTCGGACAGCTCATACGGCAGGCGACAGACGATCTCGGCCGCCGCGCCGTATTCATCGCCAGCGGCGATTTGTCGCACAAGCTGAAATCGGATGGCCCCTATGGCTTCTCGCCGGATGGCATTGCCTTTGACGCGCGCATGCAGGAGGTGCTCCGTGAGGGGGACTTCTATAAACTCCTGACGACGCCCTCGGCTATGGCCGAGTCCGCGGCTGAGTGCGGGCTGCGCTCCTTCTGGATCATGGCCGGGGCTCTGGACAAGCGCGCGGTGCAGGCCGAGCTGCTGTCGTATGAGGGCCCGTTCGGCGTCGGTTACGGCGTGGGCTGGTTCCTTCCCGGTGACAGGGACGACAGCCGGGATTTCGCGGCGCAGTATGCGGATTTCGAACGGCAGCAGATGGAGCAGAACCGCGAGCATGAGGACGGCTTCGTCCGTCTGGCGCGGCATACCCTCGAGACGTATGTCAAGAGCCGTGTCATTCCCCCGGTGCCGGACGATTTGCCGGATGAGCTGACCCAGCAGAGGGCGGGAGCTTTCGTTTCGCTGAAGAAAGAAGGCCATCTGCGCGGCTGCATCGGGACGATCGCGCCGACGCGCAGCAGTCTGGCCAAGGAAATCATGGGCAATGCCATAGCGGCAGGCACGCGCGACCCGCGGTTCGAGTCGGTCACGGTAGATGAACTGCCGCATATCGTCTACAGTGTGGATGTACTGAATGAGCCGGAGCCGATCGATGACCTCAAAAAGCTGGACGTGCGCAAATACGGCGTCATCGTCGAAAGCAATGGCCGCCGCGGGCTGCTGTTGCCGGATCTCGCCGGTGTCGATACGGTCGAGCAGCAGATCGACATCGCCCGCCGCAAGGGGAATATCGGGCCGAAGGAAAAAGTGAAGCTGTGGCGCTTCACGGTGACGCGTCATCATTGAGACGGCAGCACAGGAAAGAGGCGGCAGGATGGCGAAGACGGTGAACTGTGGCTTATGCCCGCATCATTGTTCTTTGACGGAGGGGGCTATCGGGTATTGCCGGGCCAGGGCCGCTCGTGGCGGCCGCATTGTGAGTCTCAACTATGGCTGCCTGACCGCGCTGGCCATGGATCCCATAGAGAAAAAACCGTTGCGCCGCTTTCATCCGCATCGCTTCATACTGTCGGTGGGGAGCTTCGGCTGCAACATGCGGTGCCCCTTTTGCCAGAACTACACGATATCGCAACAGGGGCGGGACGACATGGCCGGCCATACCCGGCAGGTGCTGCCGGATGAGCTGGTGGGGCTGGCCGGAGAACTGCACCGTTCAGAGGGCAATCTGGGCGTAGCCTTCACGTATAATGAACCGCTGGTGGGTTACGAGTATGTCTATGATTGCGCGATGAGGCTGAAAGAAGCAGGGCTGGCCGTGGTGCTCGTGACGAATGGACAGATCGAGTCGGGGCCTTTGGCGCGGCTGCTGCCCTTCGTCGATGCCATGAACATCGATATCAAGGGCTTCAGCGAGGATTTCTATCGCTGGGCGGGCGGCAGTCTCGCGTGCGCTCGGGCGACGCTGGAGGCCGCTGTCGGGGCTGGTGTACATGTGGAGGCTACGACGCTCGTGATACCGGGACGCAATGATTCGACGGAAGATATGGTCCGGGAAACCGAATGGCTTGCGTCGTTATCCCCGGATATTCCCTTGCATTTATCACGCTATTTCCCACGCTACCAGCTGCGGACAGATCCTACGCCGCGTGCTACATTGCAAGAACTGTCCACCATAGCCAGACGCAGACTGAAATATGTCTATCTGGGAAATATATGACAGATATTATTTTCGAATGAGGACGTTCAGTTATATTTAAAGGAAACCCGATTCTGTTTATTTTTTGTAAAAAATAGATTCGCACGGTTGACAAATGATAGATCGAGTGCTAGAATCATAAACAAATAAATAATTCAAACCGTTGATGCGGAGATAACGGCAATCATGCCTTTACAGAGAGTCTGCGATGCTGAGAATCAGGCAAGAAACAAGTTGTCAAATGGACCGCTGAGGGCGCAGTCAAATGTGGCTTCCCACAGAGTATTCTGCGACGTGAGAGCATACGTCAGTTGCCGGGGATATGTAGGTATCCCGCTAAGCGCACAGGTCATGCTGTGAATCAAGGTGGCACCGCGGATAAGTGTATTTATTCGTCCTTGACAGAGTGTATATCTCTGTCAAGGACGTTTTTGATTGATAGGAAAAGCTCCTTTGACTGAGATACCGGTCAGAGGAGCTTTTTTGATTCAGGAGGTACCCACCATGCGATCAAAACGTTGGCGGTGCTCAGGCACCAGATAATCAATCATTTCTAAAAAACATTACTGCTAGATGCATCGCTCGTTTTGAACAGGAGGCACAATAAATGGAGATTCTGCCAACCCTTGCTGAGGTGAAGAAAATTGCTGCTGCAGGCAAATACGATGTACTGCCCGTCAGCACCGAAATACTGTCTGACTTCATAACCCCGATCGAAGCTATGAGGATATTGAAGAACGTCTCAACCCACTGCTATATGCTGGAATCAGCTCAGGCAAACGAGAAATGGGGCCGATACACGTTCCTGGGATTCGATCCGAAACTGGAAATCACCTGCCGTGCCGGAGAGATGAAAATCGGCGATTTGCAGGTCCATACAGATGATCCATCCAAGTATATTCGCCAGATATTGGCCGACTACAAGAGCCCGCGTTTAGATTATCTTCCTTCTTTTACCGGAGGGCTGGTCGGATACTTTTCCTACGATTATCTCGGTTACAGCGAGCCAGCGGTACGCTGCGATGTAGATGATACGGAAAACTTCAAAGATGTTGATTTGATGCTATTTGATAAAGTCATTGTTTTCGATAACATGAAGCAGAAAATCATACTGATCGCCAACATGTCGCTCGCTAATCCCGAAATCGGTTATAACAAAGCGGTCATGAATCTGAAACAGCTGGCGGACCTGCTGCGGAACGGAGAAAAGAAGCAGGAGCCGGGAGGAAAGCTGCTGGGGGAGGCAACACCACTATTTGATAAAGAGCAGTTCTGCGATATGGTTGAAAAAGCCAAGAAATACATTCGTGAGGGCGATATCTTCCAGATCGTGTTATCCAATCGCCTGAGTGCTCCTTTCAAGGGCAGCCTGCTGAATACGTACCGCATGCTGCGGACAATCAATCCGTCGCCGTATATGTTCTATTTCGATGGCACGGATGTGGAGATTGCCGGCGCCTCGCCGGAAACGCTGGTGAAACTAGAGAACGGGGTGCTGCATACGTTCCCCCTGGCCGGAACCAGACCGCGGGGCAGGAACGCTGAGGAAGATAAGGCGCTCGAAGCCGGCTTGCTGGCTGATGAAAAGGAGCTGGCCGAACATAATATGCTCGTCGACTTAGGACGCAATGATCTCGGCAAGCTTTGCAAGTTCGGTACGGTCCAGGTGGAGAAACTCCACTCCATCGAACGGTTCTCCCATGTCATGCACATCGGCTCTACCGTGCGGGGCGAGATCAGGGATGATAAGGATGCCCTCGATGCCATCGCATCGGTTCTGCCGGCCGGCACGCTCTCCGGGGCGCCGAAGATCCGTGCCTGCCAGCTGATCGCGGAGCTCGAAAATAACAAGCGGGGCATCTATGGCGGGGCTATCGGCTACATCGATTTTACCGGCAACATGGATACCTGCATCGCCATCCGTCTCGTCTATAAGAAGAACGGCAAAGTCTTCGTGCGGAGCGGAGCCGGTATCGTGGCCGACTCCGTGCCGGAGAAGGAAATGACAGAATGCCTGAATAAGGCGAAAGCATCGCTCAAAGCCCTGGAGCTGGCTCAGGAGGCAGAACTATGATTTTATTGATAGATAACTATGACAGCTTTTCCTATAACCTGTATCAGCTGATCGGAGAGATCGAGCCGGATATCAAGGTGATCCGCAACGATGAAATGAGCGTGGCAGAGGTAAAATCCCTGCAGCCGGACCATATCATCCTCTCACCCGGCCCCGGTCGTCCGGAGGATGCGGGCATCATCATCGAACTGGTCCGCGAGATTCACAATATCCCGATCCTCGGGGTATGCCTGGGACATCAGGCGATCTGCAGCGCTTTCGGAGCCACGATCACCTACGCGAAAAAGCTCATGCATGGCAAGCAGTCCGACGTAAAACTAGATCTGAACTGCCCGCTATTTCGGCATTGCCCGGAGGTCATACCTGTAGCCCGCTATCATTCGCTGGCCGCAGCCAAGGATACCATTCCCGAGGAGTTGAAGATAACGGCACTGACGGATGACGATGAGGTGATGGCAGTACAGCATAAAGAATATCCGATCTATGGCGTGCAGTTCCATCCCGAATCCATTATGACTCCGCAGGGCAAGCAGATACTGGAATCATTTATAAAGGAGATATAAGTCATGATCAAAGAAGCTATAGTGAAAATCGTCAATAAAGAAGACCTCACATACGATGAAGCCTATACCGTCATGAATGAGATCATGAGCGGTGAAACGACCGCCACTCAGAATGCCGCGTTCCTGGCTGCGCTGTCTACGAAGAGCGCCAAGGCGGAGACTACGGCAGAGATTGCCGGCTGCGCCGCAGCCATGCGGGCCCATGCCACGCAGGTCGATACCGGCATGGATATATTCGATATCGTCGGCACCGGCGGCGATAATGCTCAGAGCTTCAATATCTCGACCACGGCAGGGCTGGTAGCGGCTGCGGGCGGCGTGAAGGTAGCCAAGCATGGCAACCGGGCGGCATCATCGCAATGCGGCACGGCTGACTGCCTGGAGGCACTGGGCGTGAACATCCAGCAGAGCCCGGCTAAGTGCATCGAACTGCTGAAGGAAGCGGGCATGTGTTTCTTCTTCGCTCAGAAATATCACAGCTCGATGAAATATGTCGGACCCATCCGCAAGGAACTGGGGTTCCGTACGGTATTCAACATCCTCGGACCGCTCACGAATCCTGGCAAACCGTCCCGCCAGCTGCTGGGCGTATACGATGAATATCTCGTAGAGCCGCTGGCTCAGGTCCTGACGAATCTCGGTGTCAAGCGGGGCATGGTGGTATATGGACAGGACAAGCTCGATGAGATCTCCTTGAGCGCACCTACGAAGATTTGTGAGATTCGCGACGGCTGGACGAAATCGTATGTGATCAAGCCGGAAGATTTCGGCTTGACCCGCTGCACCAAGGCGGATCTGCGCGGCGGCTCGCCGGCCGAGAACGCCAGCATCACGCGGGCGATTCTCCAGGGCGAGAAGGGAGCCAAGCGTGACGCCGTCCTGATGAACGCCGGCGCGGCTCTGTACATCAACGGCAAAACTGACAATATGTCTGACGGCATCGCCATGGCGGCTGAGCTCATCGACTCCGGCAAGGCTCTGGCTACGCTGGAGAAGGTCATCGAAGTCAGCAACCGTCCGGAGGCAGAGGCATGACTATTCTCGATCAGCTGGCCGACCATGCCCGGGAGCGCACGGCACAGGCAAAAGAGAAACGCCCGCTGGCAGAAGTCCGACAGCAGGCACTGGACATGCAGCCGGGGACATTCGCCTTTGAAGCGGCACTTCGCCGTCCGGGCCTGTCCTTTATCTGCGAATGCAAGAAGGCATCGCCGTCCAAGGGACTGATCGCACCGGAGTTCCCTTACCTGCAGATAGCCCGGGAGTATGAGGCGGCTGGTGCGGATTGCATCTCCGTGCTGACGGAGCCGAAATGGTTCCTGGGGAGGGACCGATACCTGCAGGAAATAGCCGCAGCGGTATCGGTGCCCTGCCTGCGCAAGGACTTCGTCGTAGACGAATACATGATTTACGAGGCCCGGCTGCTTGGAGCGTCGGCAGTGCTCCTGATCTGTGCACTGTTGAGCGAGGAAGAGATCCGCTCCGGCATCGATATTTGTGATAAGCTCGGCCTGTCGGCTCTGGTGGAGGCACACGATGAAGATGAAGTGCAGAAAGCTCTCAGGGCCGGGGCGCGCATCATCGGCGTCAACAATCGCAATCTTAAAGATTTCTCTGTGGACCTGGCCAACAGCCGCCGTCTCCGGGAGCTGATTCCCCCGCAGGTGACGTTCGTGGCCGAGAGCGGTATCACCGGCGCCCAGGATGTGGCGGCGATGCGCGAGATCGGCGCAGATGCCGTGCTCGTAGGCGAATATCTGATGCGGGCTCCGGACAAGAAAGCCCGCCTCGCAGAACTGCGAGGAGAGCAGTGAGGAAAAGCGGCGGCGTCAAACAGCTGCTGTCAACACCCTGGAAAGGAAGTTTATTATGACGAATAAGAACGGACGCTTTGGCATTCACGGCGGCCAGTATATACCGGAAACACTGATGAATGCAGTTATCGAACTGGAAGAAGCGTATAACCATTATAAGAATGATCCTGAATTCAACCGTGAGCTCACCTATCTGCTCAATGAATATGCTGGTCGCCCGTCCAGACTTTATTTCGCAGAGAAGATGACGAAAGACCTCGGCGGTGCGAAAATCTATCTGAAACGTGAAGACCTGAACCATACCGGCGCACATAAAATCAACAATGTCCTCGGTCAGGCGCTGCTCGCGAAGAAAATGGGCAAGACGAGACTGATCGCTGAGACAGGAGCTGGCCAGCATGGCGTGGCTACGGCTACCGCGGCAGCCCTGATGGGGATGGAGTGCGTCGTCTTCATGGGCGAGCAGGATACCAAGCGCCAGGCGCTCAATGTTTACCGCATGAAACTGCTCGGCGCTGATGTCGTTTCGGTAAAGACAGGGACCGGGACGCTCAAAGACGCCGTATCGGAGGCCATGCGCGAGTGGACTTCCCGCATCGCGGATACTCATTACTGCCTGGGCTCTGTGATGGGGCCGCATCCGTTCCCCACGATCGTCCGCGATTTCCAGGCCGTCATCTCCAAAGAAATCAAGGAACAGATCCTGCAGAAGGAAGGCCGGCTGCCGGACATGGTCATTGCCTGCGTCGGCGGCGGTTCCAATGCCATCGGCAGCTTCTATAACTTCATCGGCGATAAGGATGTAGAGCTCGTCGGCTGCGAGGCGGCTGGCCGGGGCGTTGATACATTCGAGACAGCCGCGACGATTGCTACTGGCAGACTGGGCATCTTCCATGGCATGAAATCGTATTTCTGTCAGGATAAATATGGACAGATCGCCCCGGTCTATTCGATTTCCGCTGGACTGGATTATCCGGGCGTAGGACCAGAGCATGCTTACCTGCATGATATCGGCCGGGCCAATTACGTGCCGATCACCGATGATGAGGCAGTCAATGCCTTTGAGTATCTGGCCAGGACGGAAGGCATCATCCCGGCCATCGAATCCGCGCACGCAGTGGCGTATGCGATGAAGATCGCCCCGACGATGGACAAAGACAAGATCATCGTGATCACGATTTCCGGACGTGGTGATAAGGATTGTGCGGCGATCGCCCGTTATAGAGGAGAAGATATACATGAGTAACATAAAGAATGCATTTGCTGATGGTAAAGCTTTTATACCTTTCGTAACCTGTGGAGACCCCGATCTCGAGACCACGGCTGCTGTCGTACGGGCGGCAGTTGCCAATGGAGCCGACCTGATAGAGCTGGGCATACCATTTTCGGATCCCACCGCGGAAGGCCCGGTCATCCAGGAGGCAAACCTGCGGGCTCTGAAGGGCGGCGTTACGACGGACAAGATTTTTTCATTCGTCAGAGAGCTGCGTCAGGATGTGAAAATCCCGCTGGTATTCATGACGTATGCCAATGTCGTATTTTCCTATGGCGCGGACAAGTTCATCTCTACCTGCCGCGAGATCGGCATCGATGGCCTGATACTGCCGGACCTGCCTTTTGAGGAAAAAGATGAGTTCCTGCCTGTCTGCCGGAAATACGGTGTGGATCTGATTTCCATGATTGCGCCGACCTCGAACGACCGCATCGCGATGATCGCCCGGGAGGCCGAGGGCTTCATATATATCGTATCCAGCCTCGGAGTGACCGGCATGCGTAGCGAGATAAAGACAGACCTCGCCGGTATCGTCAAAGCTGTGCGGGCCAATTCCAGCGTACCGTGTGCGATCGGTTTTGGCATCTCCACGCCGGAGCAGGCTCGCCGTATGGCCGGAATCGCTGACGGTGCCATCGTCGGCTCGGCCATCGTAAAGCTGATAGGGAAATATGGCAAGGACGCTCCGGAGCATGTAGGGGCGTATGTGAAAGAGATGAAAGACGCTATAAGATAAAGTAGCATCGGATCAGTTGAAATCAGAGACAATAAAAAGTTTTCATCAAGGCCTTGACAAAACTCATCCAAGCGAGTAACATAGTACAAGTCGTCAGCCGACAGGGGCTGGAACGAAACAGCAGCCGCGCACCGGAAGGCAGCCAGCCTGCTGGGGAGAGAA
>CACXCN010000030.1 GCA_902766095.1 uncultured Selenomonas sp.
CATGACGATCGTGGTGACGGCACCGAAGCCTACGCTATGGAATACGCTCCGGATGGTGTCGAGCATGGGCTGCATCTCGCGGTAGGCCCGGCTGCGGCCGAGGAAGATGATGTAGATGAGCGGCATCCAGCCGTACATGTAGCTCGTACCGATGTGGTATGGGAGCGTCTGCCTAGGGTCTATGGCATCGGTGATGCCGAGAGCACCGTACTCGGCGGCCAGGATGGCGGCGTAGTCGAGCAGGATGAATAGGACTGGGTAGATGTAGCGCTCATACCTTTTAGCCACCGGCTGCATGGGCCTGTGGCTGGTGGATGCGCTTGGATTCATTGTTTCGCTTGATGATAGCTCTGCTTTTGCTGACATTTCCACTTCTTTATTCCCCGTATATCCCCTGATTGATTTGGTGGGCCGTTTTGGCGTTTGCACTCGAGTAGTTTTAGTGGCTCGCCACCCCCACCACCGCTAGCGCGGTTCCCCTCCCCCAAAGGGGGATGCTTGTCTGCGGGCCGTTTTGGCTTTAGCGGCTCGAGTTTTCTTTCATAGCTCGCCACCTCATCCGGCCCTGCGGGCCACCTTCCCCAGAGGGGAAGGCTTCAAGTACGCCCTTATCCCTGGGGCGTTGTATGTTTGGTGTTATTTACACTATTTTTATATGTGTTATTTTGCGTGCTCATTCGATTGATATCTATATTATATGTATGTGGTCTCTAATTGTCAATTTTAATATATGCGTTCTGCACGTGTATTCAGCACTATATTATTAGTGTGTAAATAGTGGGATTATTATTTGCTGATGTAATATGCGCACAAAAAAAACAGGCATTTCGATGATTGTTATCGAAATGCCTGCTTGTAATCGGGCTGTTCTATTTGGTTGTCAGATCTTCATTCGCTCAGTCTATCGGTTTCATGGTCGGGAACAGGAGGACGTCGCGGATGGAGGGGGCGTCGGTCAGGAGCATGACGAGACGGTCGACGCCGATGCCGAGGCCGCCTGTCGGTGGGAGGCCGTACTCGAGGGCTGTGACGTAATCCTCATCCATCATGTGGGCCTCGTCGTCGCCAGCCTCGCGCTGCTTCAGCTGGTCGAGGAAGCGCTGTTTCTGATCGATCGGGTCGTTGAGCTCGGTGAAGCCGTTGGCGAGCTCGCTGCCGTTGATGAAGAACTCGAAGCGGTCCGTGATGCGCGGATCGTCTTCGTTGCGCTTCGCGAGCGGGGATATCTCGGTCGGATGATGCATGATAAAGGTCGGCTGTATCAGCGTGGACTCGACCTTGGCATCAAATGCTTCGTTCAGGATGCCGCCGATGCCGTGACGCTGCTCGTACTCGACGCCGATCTCGTCGGCCATGGCACGAGCCTCTTCGACCGTCTGGCAGGACAGGAAGTCTTTGCCGGTGACTTCTTTGACGGCATCATTCATGCTGATGCGGCGTACGTTGTCGAGGTCGATCTCCGTGCCCTGATAGGTGATCTTTGTCGTGCCGAGGACTTTCTGCGCCGCCGAGCGGACGATGCCCTCGGTGATGTCCATCTGATCGGTGTAGTCGGCGAATGCCTGATAGATCTCGATCGAGGTGAATTCCGGGTTGTGCTTCGTGTCCATGCCCTCGTTGCGGAATACACGGCCCATCTCGTAGACGCGGTCGAGGCCGCCGACGATGAGGCGCTTCAGGCTGAGCTCGGTCGCGATGCGCAGGTAGAGGTCGATGTCGAGCGCATTGTGATGCGTGACAAAGGGACGGGCTGCCGCGCCGCCCGCTATGGTCGAAAGCACCGGTGTCTCGACCTCGAGGTAATCACGCTCGTCGAGGTACTGGCGGATGGCCTGGAGGATCTTCGTGCGCTTGCGGAACGTCTCACGCACATCGTTGTTCATGATGAGATCGAGGTAGCGCTGGCGGTAGCGGATATCCACGTCTTTGAGGCCGTGGAATTTCTCCGGCAGCGGGCGCAGGGATTTCGCGAGCAACGTGAAATCCTCCACGCGCACGGTTATCTCGCCGCGGTGTGTCTTGAACACGCGGCCTTTGAGGCCGATGATGTCGCCGATATCGAGGCGCTTGAATTCTTCTTTATATTTCTCCTCGCCCAGCACGTCGAGCTTGAAATAGACCTGTATGTCGCCCGTGCGGTCATTCAGCGTACAGAACGAGGCTTTGCCGTGGCCGCGGATGGCCATGAGGCGGCCGGCCAGCGATACCTCGCGGTCGCTCTCGTCCTCCCCCTCGAGCCCGGCGAATTCTTCTTTCAGCGGGATGGCGTAGTCGGTGACCTCGTAGCGGTGACCGAACGGGGCCACACCGCGGTCGGCAAATGCCTTCATCTTGTCGAGGCGTACCTTCACCATCTCATTGATATCCTGCGCCGGCTGGTTCTGCTGCTGCTTGCACTGCTTATTCTGCTGCTGGTTGTCTGCCATTTATGCCCTTATCTCCCATCTATCAGCCATTTATGGCCAGTATCTCATACTTCACTATGCCTACTGGGGCGTGCACGTCGACGGTGCTGCCGACTTTCTGCCCGAGCAGGGCCTCACCGAGCGGGGACTCGTTCGATATCTTGCCCGTGTCCGGATCGGCCTCGGTCGAGCCGACGAGCATGAACTCCTCTTCCTCGTCGAACTCCACGTCTCTGACCTTTACTTTGCTGCCCATCTGCACGACGTCGCCGCCGGTCGATTTGATGATTTCTGAGTTGCGGATCTTCGCCTCGAGTTCCTGGATCTCGCCCTCGAGGAATGCCTGCTGGTTCTTCGCATCATCATACTCGGAGTTCTCGGAGAGGTCGCCGAGGGCGATTGCCGCCTTCAGGCGCTCAGCGATCTCGATACGGGTTACGCTTTTGAGGTGATTGAGTTTCTTGACGAGTTCGTTATAGCCTTCCTCGGTGACGAGGACTTTGTTGTCTGCCATTTTATTACGCTCCCTTGCTTTTATCAGTTACGTTCTGCGGACGGTCGGATGCCTTCCCCTGTGCCGGTCCTGCCACGGGAAAGCCCGCGATCAGCTCCGACTTCTGCTCACGGGTCATGTGCTTGATGTGCCACTCCCGCGACAGTGCGGCCGATTTGTCCGCCAGTTCCTCGAAATAGACCAGCTCGACCGGCCGGCGGCTGCGCGTGTACTTGGCTCCGTGTCCGGAATTGTGCGCGGCGATGCGGGCTGCCAGGTCGTTCGTCCAGCCGGTATAGAGGCTGCCATCGGCGCAGCGCAGTATATAGGTATAGGCTTTCGCGCCCACGGTTACTCGGCGTCCTTGATCGTTATCTTCATTCTGACATCCTCGAGCGGGCGATCCTGGAAATCCGTCTCCATATGACCGATCGTGCGCACGACGTCCATGCCTTTGATGACTTTGCCGAATACGGCATGATGGCCATCGAGCCACGGCGTCTTTTCGAGGGTGATGAAGAACTGACTGCCGCCCGTGTTCGGGCCGGCGTTGGCCATGGACAGTATGCCGGCGCTGTCATGCTTGAGGCCGGGGCCGAATTCGTCCGGTATCGTGTAGCCGGGGCCGCCCGTGCCGTTGCCGTTCGGGTCGCCGCCCTGGATCATGAAGCCATCGATGACGCGATGGAATATGAGGCCGTCATAGAAGCCTTTCTCAGCGAGGTCGATGAAATTCTTCGTTGTAATCGGGGCCTTGTCCTCGAACAGCTCGACTTCGAAGGTGCCCTTGGTGGTCTCAAATACCGCAATCCTGTTATTCACGTTCGAAACTCCTCCATTATGCTTTGCCGCCAAGCATGCTCCCGAGAGCGTCAGCAGCAGCATCATTACCAATACAATTATCTTTTTCATTTTACCCTATACCCTTCTCATATGCAAATTTTTATTGCGGGGATTCCTGCATCAGTCCTATGATTTCCGCTTTTCCTCGAGTTCCTTGAGCCGGTGGTTCTCACTGTGGTGCACGACGTTCCCTACGACCACGCCTGGCTTGCTGAAGCCACGTCCCAGCACCTCGCTGGCTGGTACGACGATCATGAAGGCCTGCGGGTCGATGGCATTGACCACGAGCTTGATCTTCGCGATCTGGGTCAGCGTCACGACGACGAACACGATATCGCGCTCGCGCCGCGTGAATGCGCCCTGCCCATGCAGGAAAGTCACGCCGCGGCCGACTTCCATGATGCCCTCGGCGATAGCCTGCGCCTGGTTCGAGACGATGAGCACGGCCTTGCGGCTGTTGAAGCCGGCCGTCACTTTATCCGTGACCATGGCATTCATGAACATGCAGATCAGCGTGAACATGGCCGGCGCGACACCAAACAGGAATCCGCCGATCGTCACGACGACGCAGTTGAAGGCGAATATCGCGCCGCCCATATTGAACGAGTAGAACTTCTTGATCATGGCGCCCAGGATATCGAACCCGCCCGTATTGCCGTTCATGCGGAACACGATGCCGTAGCCGACGCCGTTGCAGACGCCGCCGAATATGGCCGCAAGCATCAGGTCATTCACGGGGGCGTACGCGTTCAGAAAGCGGGTCAGGTCGAGGCACAGCGAGAATATGCCCGTGCCGATGACCGTATCCACCGTATAGCCGCGTCCCATCAGCCGCCACGAGGCGACGAGCAACGGGATGTTGTAGGCAAATGTCTGCAGACCGATGGGCAGTTGCGTCAGATAGTAGACGATGATGGCAATGCCGGTCGCACCGCCCGTCAGCAGATGCGACGGCACGAGGAAGAGATTGATCGAGCAGCTGGCTATGAGACAGCCTAGCGTTATCCCTGCATAGCGCAGCGTGCGATGCTGCATTGCTTTCAAAAGCAGCATCAGAACATACCTCCGAGCCGGATCGGCTTATCGCTGGTGACACTCGAGGTGTCGATGTCCTTCGCTGCGATCTTCTCCGGCTCGAGATCCGCGCCGAACAGCGCTGCTGTCTCCGGCTGTCCGGCCATCTGCTGGGCCTCCTCATCCGAGAGCGGCAGTGCAGTGATGCGGATGCCCTCGAGCGTCCCCTCCTGCGCACTCACCGTGAACACGAGGTGCTCATGCGGCTTCGTCGGATGCTGGTAGATGTAGCAGGTGGCCGCGTCGAGCTGCACACGCGGCGTCTTGCCGAATACTTTCGTCAGCCAGTAGCTCGTCGCTCCGATGGCGACGTCATCGCGCATGCGGAAATCCTTGCCCTTGATGACGATATCCACGATCTTGCCCGTGCGCGGGGCCACGCTGATGGCGATATCGCCGGGGTAGTAATGCGTCGTGACCGTGATGCCGCCGAGCGAGTCGGATTTGTTGTACATCTCCTTACCGAATACCTGCTCGAGCACGAGCTCCGAGTCGCCCAGCTTGATCTGGTAGCAGTAGAAATCGTTCGGGTGCACGTAACCTCTGCCATTGGCGGCCTCTGCCTGCGGCAGGAGACACAGGCTGACCAGAGCGATTACCAGCAGCAGGCTGTTCCGTATCATTTTCGCCATAGTTCGTCCTCCGTATACAAGAATACCTAACCTATAACAATAATTATAACGCCTAGAGAAATATTTTGCTACAGGCAATATATCTGGATCAGAAGGCGAAATTGCCCGCCCGCATGACCGGTACCTCCGTGCCATCGGCCTGCTTGCCAGTGACCTCGAGGTCGCGGGTGCCCACCATGAAGTCCTCATGGATGAGCGAATCATTCGCGCCCTGCTGCAGGAGCGTCACGCTGTCCATATCAGCCCCGCCACGGAGGCAGGTCGGATAGGCTTTGCCGAGTGCCAGATGGCAGGCTGCGTTCTCATCGAACAGCGTATTGTAAAACAAGAGGCCGCTCTGGGATATCGGGGAATCAAACGGCACGAGGGCGACCTCGCCGAGATAGCGGGCTCCCTCGTCAGTGCTCAGCAACTCCATCAGGACCGGCTTGCCAACGCGCGCATCGTAGTCGACGACGCGTCCGTGCTCGAAGCGCAGGTAGAAGTCCTCGATACGGCTGCCACCGTATATGAGCGGCTTCGCCGCATAGACGATGCCATCGACGCCATCGCGCTCCGGCAGCGTATATACCTCCTCGCTCGGGATATTCGCCGCAAAGCTCACGCCGTAGTCGGTATCCTCGGCGCCGCCTGCCCAGATATGACGCTCAGGCAGACGGACCTTGAGATCGGTCCCGAGGCTGTTGCGGTAGTGCAGGCTGCGGAAATGATGCTCGTTCAGCCAGTCGGCCGCCCGGTGCAGGAAAGCGATGTGCTCCTGCCACTCCGCTACGGGATCGCTGTCCGCCCGCACGCGCGACGTGGTGAGTATGGCCTCCCAGAGCTTCTTCATCGCCGTAGCTGCATCATCATCGGGGAAAACACGCTGCGCCCAGGCCGGCGTCGGTACGGACACGACGCACCAGGTGTTGCGGTTGCTCATGAGCCGCTCGCGGTACTCGAGCAGCGCCGCTCCGGTCGCCTGCTGCGCCAGCGTCAGCCGTGCGGGATCGACATCGGCGAATATCTCCGGGTCACGGGCCGCAATCGAGATGAACGCCGCTCCCTGCTCGGCATAGTCCGTGTAAAAAGCCTGCCGCCAGTCAGGGAACTCCGTGAAGACCTGCTCCTGAGCCTGCTTGTAGCGTATATGGGCCAGCTGCTCATCGCTCCAGCTCACGACCACATCATGAGCTCCGGCTGCGAATGCCTCACGGCTCAGGGCGCGGGCGAATCCTGCCGCTTCGAGCGGCGCATTGATGACCAGCAGCTGGTCATGCTGGAGATTGACTCCGACCCGCACGACCAGACGCGCATATTTCTGCAGTAAATCTGTATCCATCCTACTCACCTCATGATTCATTGTCGTTTCTATATTCAAGCCTCCCCCACAGGGGAAGGCTTCTGACGGCTTCATATCTCGTCGGTATCGAACAGCAGCGTCACCGGGCCGTCGTTCACCGACTCGACCTGCATATCGGCTCCGAACTCGCCGTGCTCGATATGGAAGCCGGCCTCGCGCAACGCGGCCATAAAGCGCTCATAGAGTGGCTCGGCCACTGTGGGCGGAGCTGCATGCGAGAAGCCCGGCCGACGCTTTTTGAGGTCCGCATACAGCGTGAACTGCGACACGACCAGGAGCTCACCCGGCGGCGTCAACTGATCCAACGCCAGATTCATCTTGCCCTGCTCATCGGAGAACACACGCACCCGCGCGATTTTCTCCGCCAGATGCAATGCCTCCGCCTCCGTATCATCCGGCCCCACGCCAAGCAGTACGAGAAAGCCCTGCCCGATGCGGCCATTGATCTGTCCATCTATCTTCACGGATGCCGATGTCACCCGCGTGACTACTGCCTTCATGATGTTCCTCCCTATAGATAAAGCCTTCCCCTGCACCGATGACTTACTTCATATACGGCCGTACGAAATCATCAATCGTCTGGAAATACAGCTTCTGATCCTTTTGGCTGGCGGCGGCGTGGCGGGCGCCGTCGATGAACAGGAGCTTCTTGGCCGGCGCCTGAGCCTCGTCGTAGAGCTGCTGGGCCATGCAGGACGGCACGAGCGTGTCGCGGGTCCCGTGGATGAACAGGATCGGCACGCGCGCATGACGCACGGCCTCGCCCGGTGCCGCCCGGTGCAGGCTGAAGCCCGCGATATGCTCGCAGCGCCAGTCGAGCAGCTCGAGCGCTGGGAATGACGGCAGGCCGAACGACTGCTCGATCTGATAGGCGATGATATCGAACGCACTCGTGTAGCCGCTGTCCTCGACACAGGCGACGACATCCGCCGGCAGCCGCGAGTCTCCGGCCGCCATCATGACGGTCGCCGCGCCCATGGACACGCCGTGCAGCAGTATCTGCGCATCCGGATGCTCGCGTGCGATGCGCTGCGCCCAGAGCAGCACATCCTCGCTCTCCTTGTACCCCATCGTCAGGAACCGGCCCTCGCTCGCGCCCGAGGCGCGCAGGTCCGGCGTCAGCACCTCATAGCCCTGGGCGAGATAGTTGGCCGCTATATACCAGCTGTTCTGCTGCGTGCAGCCGTAGCCATGCACGACGATGACCCAGCGCGACGAATCACTATGGCGGGAGGGCTGAAAATGCGTGGCCTCGAGCCGCAGCCCGTCCGGCGAGGTGATCGTCCACTCCTCGCTCGGATAGTCCGGTTTCGTATAGGTCCGCGCCTCGGGCGGCATCAACAGCGCATAGGCCCGCGGCGGCTCCTGCGGGTCATCCGCCGTCCCCCGCTCCAGCCCGAAATGTACGGCATAATTGCCAACAAAATATCCCGCCCCGATGACAGTGGCCACACAGCACAGCACCGCCGTCACGAGACAGGATATGATAATCTTCTTCATGCAATCACCTGACACGTTGCGCTTCGCAGCGATTTAACAATGATTACATGATACCATAGCTATGAAATTTTTTCTAGTATCCGCACGGTCACTTGCCAGCCTTCATGCGGTTGATCGCACTGAACAGCGCCTGGATCGATGCGTTGATGATATCGGTATCCATGCCGGCGCCCCAGGTGATGTGGCCGCTCTCGTCCGTGATGCCGATGTAGGCCATGGCGCGCGAGCTCTGGCCGAGCTCCAGTGCATGCTCGCTGTAGGTGAGGTCGGTATAGTGCAGGTTCAGGTTCTGCTGCAGGGCATTCGACACCGCGTCGAGACGGCCGTTGCCCTTCGCGAGGAACGTCTCGCGCTTGCCGTCTATGATGACGTCGACCGTACCGGTGCGCGTGCCATCCGGCTCTTTGCGCAGCAGGAAATCGTCGAGCCCGTACGGCGAGCTGATATTCACATATTCGTTCATGAATATCCGATAGATCTCATCCGGCAGCAGCTCTTTGTGCTTGCGGTCCGAGACGCCTTTCACGCAGTAACCGAAGTCCTCGCGCATCTTCTTCGGCATCTCGATGCCGTACTTCGTCTCCATGATGTAGCCGACGCCGCCCTTGCCGGACTGGCTGTTGATGCGGATGACATCGCCATCATACTCGCGGCCGACATCCTTCGGGTCAATGTAGAGGTACGGCAGCGTCCACTTGTCCGGATTGTGCTCGTCCTTCCACTTCATGCCCTTGGCGATTGCATCCTGATGCGATCCCGAGAAAGCCGCGAACACCAGCTTGCCCGCATACGGCTGACGCATGCTGACCTGCATGCGCGTCAGGCGCTCATACGTGTCGACGAGCTCCGGCATGTTCGAGAAATCGAGCTTCGGATCGACGCCGAGCGCGAACATATTCATAGCGACCGTCACGATATCCACGTTGCCGGTGCGCTCGCCGTTGCCGAACAGCGTGCCCTCGACGCGGTCAGCGCCGGCCAGCAGGCCCATCTCGGTATCAGCCACGCCGCAGCCGCGGTCGTTATGCGGATGCAGCGAGAGCACGACGTTGTCGCGATACTTCAGATGCTTGTTTATGTAGGCGACCTGCATGCCATATACGTGCGGCATGCTCATCTCGACGGTAACCGGCAGGTTGATGATAGCCTTGCGGTCAGCCGTCGGCTTCCATACATCGAGTACGGCATTACAGACCTCGAGCGCGTACTCCGGCTCCGTCCCGGTGAAGCTCTCCGGCGAGTACTCGAAGCGGTAGTTCGCGCCCGCCTCCTCCGTCAGCTCTTTGAGGAGTTTGGCGCCGTCGACAGCCATCTGCTTGATCTCGTCCTTCGATTTCTTGAACACCTGCTGACGCTGTGCCACCGACGTTGAGTTATAGACATGGACGATAGCGTTCTTGACGCCCTTCAGCGCCTCGAATGTCTTGCGGATGATGTGCTCGCGGGCCTGGGTCAGGACCTGTATCGTGACGTCATCCGGGATGAGGTCATCATCGACGAGACGGCGCAGGAACTCATACTCGGTGTCCGAAGCCGCCGGGAAGCCGACCTCGATCTCCTTGAATCCGACCTCGAGCAGCATCTTGTAGAATTCCAGCTTCTCATCGAGATTCATCGGGATGATGAGCGCCTGGTTGCCATCGCGCATATCGACGCTGCACCAGACCGGCGCATGGTCCGGCGCATCTTTCTTCGCCCACTCGAGATCGATCTCCGGCGGCATGAAATAACCTTTACTGTATTTATGAAAATTCATCGGCATTATTTTTTCTCCTCCTCAGGTTCGCGCAGCGTTTTCGTGGCAGCGACCCGAGCCTTGGCTTCCTCGCGCTGTTGCTTCTTGCGCGCCTTGTGCTCCTCATAGCGGACACGTCCGGCCTCGAAATTCTTCTTCGCTTCCTCTGTATCCAATATCAAAGGCGGCACAGACTTCGGACGGGAGTTGCGATCGAGTGCCACCATCGTGAAATAGGCCGAGAGGGCACGTTCCGGCTTACCCTCCTGGTCCAGATCCTCGACGTCGACATTCACCGCGACCTCCATGGAACTGTGTCCCACGAAAACAATCTCCGCAGTACAGGTAACCAAATCACCTATCAATATGGGCAGATGGAACTCCAGTTCGTCCACGCGGGCGGTTACCACATTCGAGCGCGCGTATTTGCGTGCAGCAGCATAGGCCGTCGAGTCCATCATCTTCATGATTTCGCCGCCATGCACATTGCCGTTCGGGTTAGTCTGGCTCGGCATCATCACCTGGCTGATTACTATCTTGTTCTGCCCCATATGAGCCCCTCCTCGAGAACTAGTTTGTGTTGCCTGTTTGCATACTATAATAACACAGAGGCTGACAAAGTGCCAGCCTCTGAGCATTTTTTACTATAATTATTACACAACATACCTCTGGCAATCAACATTTGTACACGTTTTTGCCCTGCTCAGCTGCCCAATGCCTCGCGTATGGCATCGCAGGTAGTCTGATACGCCTGGGATACTTCCCTGGCCTTCGCCTTGATTTCCTCGTCAGTGGCGCCGGCCCGGAGCGCTTTCACCATCGCATCGGCGGTATTGTACAGCCGCACGAGACTCAGGTTGCCAGCGGTTCCCTTCAGCGTGTGCACGCTCTTTTCTGCCATCTGGAGGTCACCGACCATGATGCCCATATCGAATTCTTCATACGAGCCATCATAGAGGAACTTCTTCAGAAACTGATAGTAGAGATCCGTATTGCCCATGAACCGTTCCAGGCCCTTGTCATACTCTACACCAGCTGCCGTCAACTTATCCTTTATATCTTCCTGCCCCATAGCAAATCCCCCCCCAACAAAAATGCTCAGGTCCAGCTGCTCATATGAACTTGTCGATCGCTTTGCTCAGCATCTCGATGGATTCTTTATCCCCCTCGCGCACAGCATCGACGATGCAATGCTCCATATGATCCTTCAAGATTATCTTGCTGACGTTGTCTATGGCTCCGCGCACCGCTGCCAGCTGCACCAGTACCTCACTGCAGTCGCGCCCGCTCTCGATCATGTGCATGATCGATGTCAGATGACCATTGAGCCGCGCGATGCGGTTCAGCACGGCCTTCGTCTGCGTGTGACTGTGCTGATGGCCATGCGCGCCATGGACACCCTCACCAGCATGGCTGTGCTCGATGACTGTGCCATCGGGCAGGACATGCTTATGTATATGTTCGTTGCGATGTTCGTCCAAACGACACTCAGCCTCCTATTACCCTAATATAACTGTTTCGTGCTCGCAGTACTATTTTCCTGCCTATGGAACGAAAACATTATCACGGAACCTCATTATAAGCCTTCCCCGTCAGCGGTAGATGAGATGTTACGATGCATGAAGCATCCCCCTCTGGGGGAGGAGGACCGCGCTAGCGGTGGTGGGGGTGGCGAGTTGGTAATCTTACTCGAGCACTATTGCATAAACGGCCCACTAACAAATAGCCCACGCAGCCGATCCATCAATGTGTTGCTGGACGCTACATAGTGTCTCGCCACCCCTATCGCCTCGCTACGCTCGGCACTTCCCCCAAAGGGGGCAGCTTGTATTGCGACACCTTCCTCTGTGGGGAAGGCTTGTAGCACATCAGGGGACTGTTTTCACAGTCCCCTGATGTGCTATGTCAGTATATCTTTATGCTTTATGCCTTCTGGACGCCGAGGGTCACTTTCTCGCCGTTTATGTTCCACTCTTTAGCGTTCGCGAGAGGCTGGTCGTAGCCGATGCTGTCGGCCAGGGTTACGGCCTTGAGCTCGGCCTCGTTCTTCTGCACGAGTGCCGCGAGCTTGTCGTTGCCCGTGATGCTGACCGCGATGTGGTCCGTCACCTCGAAGCCGCTGTCTTTGCGCATCGTCTGCAGCTTGCTGATAATCTCGCGCACGAAGCCCTCTTCGATGAGCTCCGGGGAGAGAGTCGTTTCGAGCGCGATCGTCACACCGGCATAGCGCTGGCAGTTGTAGCCCTCGGTCTGCGTCATGACGACCTCGATATCTTCTTTCGTCAGCGTCATATCGCCATCGGCGAGGTGCAGGACGAGCTGGCCCGTCTTCTCGACCTCATCCTTGGCAGCATGGCCGTTGAACTCCTTCAATGCCTTCTGCACGGCGCCCATGCGCTTGCCGGCTTTCTTGCCGAGCACGCGGAAATTCGGCTTGACCGTGTAGTTGACATACTCCTCCATGTCATCCTTGAAGACGACATGCTTGACATTGAGCTCTTCCTCGACGATCTCGCGATAGAAGTCGTCCAGCACAAGGTTAGCCTTGACATACATGGTCCCGATCGGCTGGCGGTTCTTGATATTCGCCTCATTGCGGGCGGCACGGCCCAGCACGACGATCTCGAGCACCTCGCCCATATTGGCCTCGAGCTCGCTGTCGATATACTCCTCGTGAACGGCCGGGAAATCGCAGAGATGTACCGATATCGGGGCCGTCTTGTCGATCGAGCAGACGAGGTTGCGATAGATGTTCTCCGTCATGAACGGTATCATCGGCGCGGCGGCCTTGGCCGTCGTCACGAGTGCCGTGTAGAGCGTCAGATAGGCATTCACCTTATCCTGCTCCATGCCCTTGGCCCAGAAGCGGCTGCGGCAACGGCGGACATACCAGTTCGAGAGCTCGCCCACGAATGTCTCGAGCGCCTTCGTAGCCTCGGTCACGCGGTAGTTCGAGAGGTCATCGTCCACCTCGCGCACCATCGTGTTGAGGCGCGACAGGCACCACTTGTCCATGACCGGCAGCTTGTCATACTCGAGCGTGTATTTCGTCGCATCGAAATCATCGATATTCGCATAGAGCACGAAGAACGCATAGGTATTCCAGAGCGTGCCCATGAACTTGCGCTGGCCCTCCTGCACCGCATCATCATGGAAGCGGTTCGGCAGCCACGGAGCGCTGTTCGAGTAGAAATACCAGCGGATGGCGTCAGCGCCATGCTTGCGCAAAGCATCCATCGGGTCGACGGCGTTGCCCTTCGACTTCGACATCTTCTGGCCGTCCTTGTCCTGGACGTGGCCCAGCACGATGACGTTCTTATACGGTGCCTGATGGAAAAGCAGTGTCGATATGGCCATGAGCGAGTAGAACCAGCCACGCGTCTGATCGACGGCCTCCGAGATGAAGTCCGCCGGGAAGCGTTTCTCGAAGATGTCCTTATGCTCGAACGGATAGTGCCACTGGGCAAACGGCATCGAGCCGGAGTCGAACCAGCAGTCGATGACTTCGGAGACGCGGTGCATTTCCTTGCCGCAGTGCGGGCACTTGATCGTCACTTTGTCGATGTACGGACGGTGCAGCTCGATATCATCCGGGCAATTGTCGCTCATCTCTTTGAGCTCGGCGATCGAGCCGATGCAGTGCTGGTGTCCGCAGTCGGGGCATACCCAGACCGGCAGCGGCGTGCCCCAGTAGCGGTTGCGCGAGAGGCCCCAGTCCTGGACATGCTCGAGCCAGTCGCCGAAGCGGCCTTTGCCCAGGGCTTTCGGTATCCAGTTGACCGTGTTGTTGTTCGCGATGAGCTCGTCCTTGACGGCCGTCATCTTGATGAACCAGGTCGGGAACGAATAGTAAAGGAGCGGCGTATCGCAGCGCCAGCAATGCGGATAGCTGTGGGTGAACTCCGGGGCCTTGAACAGCTTGCCCTTGGCCTTGAGGTCATCGAGGATCAGCGGATCGGCCTTTTTCACGAAGACACCCGGCCAATCCGTGTCATCTGTGAGCTCGCCCTTGCTGTTGACGAAATTCACGAAACCGATGTTGTTCTTCATGCAGACGCGGTTATCGTCCTCGCCGTAGGCCGGAGCCAGATGGACGATACCCGTGCCATCGTCCGTCGTGACATAGTCATCACAGAGCACGACGAAAGCTCTCTTGCCCGGCTTCAGTTTGCCGACCGCATACGGATAGAGCGGCTCGTATTCCCGGCCCTCGAGATCCTTGCCCTTGCAGTGCGCGAGGACCGTACGCTCGCCCGGTACATCCTCGAAGACCTTCTCGACGAGAGCCTCTGCCAGAATGTATTTCTTGTCCCCGACCTGCACCTTTACATAGTCGACCTCCGGATTCACGCAGAGCGCGAGGTTCGACGGCAGCGTCCAGGGCGTCGTCGTCCAAGCCAGGAAGCAGGTGTCCGGCTCGCCCTTCACACCGAACTCGACCATGGCCGAGCGCTCCGTGACATCCTTGTATCCCTGGGCCACCTCGTGCGACGACAGCGGCGTACCGCAGCGCGGGCAGTACGGGACGACTTTGTAGCCCTCGTAGAGCAGCCCCTTCTTCCAGATTTCCTTCAGTGCCCACCACTCGGACTCGATGAAGTTGTTCTCATAAGTGATATACGGGTGCTCCATGTCTGCCCAGAAGCCCACGACATCCGAGAACTGCTCCCACATACCTTTGTACTTCCAGACCGACTCACGGCACTTCTTGATGAAAGGCTCGATGCCATAGGCCTCGATCTGGTCTTTGCCATTGATACCGATGGACTTCTCGACCTCGAGCTCGACCGGCAGACCGTGCGTATCCCAGCCGGCCTTGCGCAGCACGTCCTTGCCCTTCATCGACTGGTAGCGCGGCAGCATATCCTTGATGACACGCGTCAGCACATGCCCGATATGCGGCTTGCCATTCGCCGTCGGCGGCCCGTCATAGAAGGTAAAAGTATCATTGCCCTTGCGCTGATCTACGGCTTCCTGCGCGATATGATTATCTTTCCAAAATTGCAGCACGTCCTTCTCGCGCGCTACGAAGTTCAGATTCGTGTCTACCTTTTTATACAGGCCCAAATTGACTCCTCCCAGCAATAAAGAAAACGCCTGCCCACTAGAGCAGGTCGTTGTGTACAACAATTTACCTAACTTACGGCATCATACGACATAATTCTAACACAGCAAAGGCCATTTAGCAAGCAACTCGGAGCCTTCTCCTCAGGGGAAGACGTCGTAATACAAGCTGCCCCCTTTGGGGGAAGTGCCGAGCGCAGCGAGGCGATAGGGGTGGCGAGGCGCTATGTAGCGTTCGACAACATATTGATGAATCGGCTGCCCGAGCTATTTGTTAGTGGGCCGTTTATGCGATAGTACTCGAGTAAAATTCCCAACTCGCCACCCCCACCACCGCTAGCGCGGTCCTCC
>CACXCN010000031.1 GCA_902766095.1 uncultured Selenomonas sp.
TCTTGAAGAAGCACCACATTGTATTTCGCAAGATTCCGCGTGACATCCGAAAGCTCTGAGGGGTGGAAACATGGAACTGAAAGCATAAGCATTAGTAGAAATACAGTGCTTGAATGTTATGCCGACGAATCAAAGTATGCTAATATTAAAGAGGAAGATTTAAATTGTCAAAAGTGCCACATTTAGTTCAATATCAGGGGAGCAAGAGAATACTTGCTCCTAAAATCACGGCGTATTTTCCTACACGATTTAATCGTTTGATAGAACCGTTTTGCGGAACAGGAGCTTTAACGATTTATTCAGCGACAAAATCATTATGCAAAAAATATATATTAAATGATATTAATACACAAATTGTTGATATGATTGACGAATGTATAAATAATCCTGAAAAATTATATGAGGAGTATAAAAGTATATGGGAAAAACAATTTTTAGAAGGCGTAGATAAGATAGATTATTATTATAAGATGCGTGATAAATTTAATGAAGCAGAATCAATACCGGCCTTGACATTATTCATATTAGCTCGTGTCGCAAAAGGGGCTATACGGTATAATTCATCAGGTAAGATGAATCAGATTTGTGATAAACGCAGAAATGGCACTAAACCGGAAACTATAAAGAATAATGCATTTGATATATCACACTTATTAAAAGGAAAAACAACTTTATATAGTATGGATTATCGAGAAATTTTGAAAATGGCCCAAAAAGGGGACTTAATATATATGGACCCTCCCTATCAAGGAGTGGCACATGGATTAAGTTCACGATATTTGTACAGCCTGCCATTCGATGAATTTGTAAAATCATTAGAGTACCTGAATGCTAGAGGCATAGATTATATAGTAAGCTATGATGGCAAAACAGGGGACAAAACATTCGGTAAAGATTTACCAGAATATCTTGGCTGTAAACATATACTCATAGAAGCTGGTAGAAGTAGTCAAGCTACATTAAATGGAAAAAAAGCTTATACATTAGAATCCTTATATATAAGTGAGAAATTATGGAAAAGAGATGCATGAGTGTGAAGAACGTAAAGCTTGAAAGTGGAGAAGTAATAAGTGAGGAATTTTATAATAAACTTAAATCGATAACTAAAACACGACCTAAAGCTGTAATTGAATTTATAATGAAAAATCTGAGGAAATACTTGGACCGGACTACGAGAAAAAGTATTCTCCAAAGCCTTTCGAAGACTAAGCATGTAGGGCTTTCCCTCCGGAAAGCGGCAAAGCTGCTCGCCATCAACCGTACGAGCCAATACTACCACCCAAAGGAGAGTGCTCCATCGGATGAAGAATCGGGAAACGAAAACTGAAATCACCGATATGGTACCCCCTGCATACCTGGTAGCATCTCGCACGTGTGCGGGAAATGAAAAGCGTGGTAGCCAACATCCTTGTCGCCGTGGTTTATAGCATCTCGCACGCATGCGGGAAATGAAAATCAATCTCCCGCGCTGTTGTTCCCTCGTGTATGGTCGTAGCATCTCGCACGTATCGGGAAATGAAAAGAATCTGGGCGGGTGGTATTTCATATAAACTCAAACTTCGCAGGCGCTTACGCACCTGCGAAGTTTGAGTTAAGTAACTGATAATATCAGTAAACATACTCAAGATTTCCCGCCGCATAGGCGGCTTAGAGAATCTTCTCAATCTCAGTCATCAGCTTCCAGTTGTTTCCCGCCGCATAGGCGGCCTAGAAAAAAACAGACTGAGCACGGTCTGAAAATGTGCAAGAGCCCCAACGTCCGACAACGCTGGGGCTCTTTACTTTGTGACTGTATGTCACCGTACTTCTTTCGTCACGCTTATTATATCACTGATGATGTGCTCAAGCAAGAAATCAATCTCAGATATTGTTATACAGCCGCTTCTCTTCCTCTTCCATTTTCTCGATTTCTGTCATGAACTTCCAAGTTTTGAGTCCCATATCATCATCGATGCCGGTATTGCGCTCGACAAAGCGCGGACATACGGCATCATTATTGAGCAAAGCTTTCATAATCGCGCCCGGCTTATCTACACCGCCATTCGGCGTCCGAACGGATGGGGGAGGTCCGCCTTGATCTCTCATCGCGTCCGGATTGATCCGATACGAGATCCGATTCTCCTTATCTTTCTGTACCTGTACCTTCAAAAGATTCATCGCCTGCTGCGCTTCAATCATCTTACCTTTGACAATCTCGGCCTTGCCAGCGACGAACTCATACTTCTTGTTCGCCTTGCTATGCTTATCCATGATGCCAAGAGCAATCGCCTGAATCTTCTCACTGGCTTCCGGTGCCGCACACCGCTCATCAAGCATCTTCAGCTTTCTCTCAATCGTATCACGCTGCCCCTGCAGACTGCTTAAATCGGCATCCAGCTTTTTTTTCTGCTCCGCATATTCCGGCAGCAATCCATTCTTGGCAATGTCATCCTGAAGCTTCTTCTGGTCAGATTCTATGTACTTAATCTTCTTATTGACCGCACGAAGTTCCTTTCGAGTCTCCGAATAGGCACCTTTCGTGAATCTGTCTTTTGCGATTCCCAGAGCCCGCTCGCTCGAAAATGCATATTTCTTGAGCTTCTGTGCTGCGGCAAGCAGTTTCTCATATTCCTTCTTGTAACCATAATAACGACGACGCATGATGGCATACAGTTCCCGCGTATGATATTCTTCAAGCCGGTTCTCCGACATCTCGGTATTGAACAGCGCCTGTTCCAGTGTCTTTGCCGATACCTCCAGATTCTGTTCAGCTTGCTGAAGCTTCAGCCAGTCGTGCCTGGAAGCATTCTTATTGCGGTTGACAATAAGCTGAATCTGTTTTTTTATTTCCGAATCATTTTTCAGCCGGAATTGTATCTTGTCTACCAGCTCCTTCTGAGCTTTCTGCCGTTCATCAAGTTCTTGGTATTTATTATTCAAGGCAACCAGTAGCTCATTATAAGCCTTGATTTCTTCCTGGTCATCCGTCTCCGGCTGATGGATGCTCTGGCCGAACGTCATCCAATGATTCAGTTCGGCCAGCGTACTCTTATATGCCTGGTACTGCTCCCGCTCGGTCGGCGTCATATATTCCAGCTCGGCCTCTTCCCAGAACTCAGCGATAGAAATCGACAACTCTTTCAGCCGGTCGTATTCCCGAAGATTCTTCAAGAACTCCTCGCGCAGTTCTCCGATATACGAGGACGCATCCGGATTGCTCTCAACGAATTCACTCGAAGACAGAATTCGTTGAATCCGCTCCTGTAGCTGTTTCGAGTACTGGTTCTCTTGCTTTTCGGCCTTCTCCCACTCGATTTCCATATGAGTATAGAGCAAGTCCTGATACTGCTTCTTGAGCTGTCGGTAGTTCTTGATATTCTGCGCTTCCGGACTCTGCTCATCCAGCACTCCGTACTTGCTGATATGCTCCTCTGGAAGCCTGTCCAGCAGGCTCGCGAGGAACGTATCGCCATTCGCTTCTGCCTCCATCTTCTGAGCTTTCAGCGATCGATGATCAATCCGCGCCTGATAGCCATATTTTTCCAGAACCGAATTCGTAATATCCTGATATGACACCCGTAATTTACTGATAAATGCAGAATCTTCAAAGCGCCGATCCACTGGGGCGCCTTTTTTACGTCGTGCTTCCTCGCTCTGATCTTTAGCATCACTTCGCAATGATTTTTGAAAATACTTCGAGATATCCCGTTCCTTCTTCTGCTCGATATCATCGATGATGCAGGGGCTGAACATGAGATGCACATGAATATTATGCGTGCCATCAGACATCGCGCCGATCTTGTCATGTACAGCAAACGCATAGTAATGGTTCGGCATGTTCTTTTCTATGAACTGATTGATGATTTCGAGGTTTTGCTCGAGCGTCAGCTCATTCTGCAACGCAAACTCAATTTCCTGATATCGTCGTGCCCCTTTTGGTGAATAGCGATCGGCTGCCTTGAAGAATTTGTTGGGGGAGTCTTTTGCCCATGCTGGCAGCTTATGAGCCGTATAGACACAGCCACCTTTTTTCTGAAAAGCCTTCTCGCGATTGATGTACTCGACATGGCTCTGCGCATGAACCGCCTCGATATTCTCATTGACATTCTTCAGGATCTGCCTGGCTGTCTTTACTGCTCGTCTTCGTCTCCCCCTTGAAAAATCCCGTCGCACAGGGGGATGGGATGAGGCTCCTGGGTTGACCAGCTCGTCATCTTCATCGCGTTGCACCAGCACAGGAGATTCGCTTTGTCCATCACGAGCCAGAGTCCGTTCGGACAACTGGTGCAGGCTGGGTAGGGTTTCTGGGGTAGGAGCCTCGAGGATTGACTTGCGAGCTGAGATAATGTCGGGCTTGTCGGGCTCGAAAATGCCACCGGATGCTTTTCGGACAATCCGTCCGCCTGCGGCTTTGTATCTTCTTTTTTCATCTTCAATTTCCTCTCTTTCAGCGACCAGAGCTTTCTGAAGCTCACCATCAAAAAAAGTTATTGGCAAGTCAGCCATAGCAGCAGCCATCACGCATTTCTGCTTGAAGCTGTCTGTTCCCTTGATAATGATGCGGTCATGCATCGATTCCTTGGCCACCATCAAAGCGATGGCCAGCGTATCCAGCGAAGGATCGTTCTCTATTTTCAGACCGTCCTCCGTATTGATGATATTCCCGTAAGGCGACTCATAGAGCAGGGCACGCGAACCATCCAGAACATCTTTCTTCGAAAACGACAGGATCAGGTTGTTCATCTTCGAAGCGTCCTTCTGGTCAATGTTCTTATATTGACCCTCGCGGTTGATATATTCGACATGCTGGGTCGCCCGGACACGTGTGCCGCTCCTGCCTGGGCGCTTATCGGTCTTGACTGTAAAATGGTATAACGCCATAGGTGAACCCTCCAAAAAATTAAGGGATTGCTTTCTTTATCCAGGAGGGAGGCATCTTTTCCTTTTCCTGTTCCGACTCCACCTTTAGCAGGTCGCGCCGGTACTGCATTTCCAAGTTAATCCAGAACGATGCTGGCACATGGAACACGTTCTCGAGCCCTGCAGGCAGCACCGTTGTAAGTTTCGCCTCACCGCTGAGCAGCCGATTCAGCTGTTCTGCAGTAATCCCCATACGGGCAGCCATTTCCTGCCTGCCTATACGATGATCTTCCATGAGCTCCCGAACGGTCTCCCCAGGCGGGATGGCGATACAGCTTCGGCTTTCAGATATCCCCATATCCAACCTCCAAACAACAACATCAACAAAACAGCAGCATGGATTTCACTTTTTGCATTTCCTGTTCGTATATTTCACTTATTATTTACAGATCACATTAAGCGTTTAATGATATCCCGCAGCATCGCGGCTCCGGAATCGCCAGTGACATTGCACCATGTGTGCATGCCATTGACAAAGGTGACATCGACAACCTCGTCGCCGTTTTTCAAGCAATATTCAAGACGAGCAACATCACTTCCGGCTCGTGTCTGACGAATCACAGGAGTAAAAGATTCTACTATCTTCTTCTTATTTTCTTTCATGGTTGTCCGTCCTCCTCAGTATTTAATTGCTTTGCATTTTCTGTTCCACAGCCCGCCGGATGTCGATAATGTTGTGCTTCTCGAGCTCTCCTGGCTGCTGGCACAGCTTCTGCATGACCTTGAGCGCTTCAATATAATATGGCTTCCATTCATCCCTGGCTACGTACCAGCCATAGGACCGGCCATCTTCCATGCATTCCTTGACGCCCCGCATCATCTTCCAGAACTTGTACGACGGCGACTTGAGCTTGACCATGAATCCGTTCGCGTCCTCGAACACATAGCCTTCCAGCGGCGTATCGATGTGGCGGCAGATCTCCGTGAACTGGCTGAGCCGGTCGAGCGTGCCCTCGAGTTGCTTGCATTCCATCCCGAGCCTTCCGGCCACCGCCTTGACCTCGCTATAGGGAAGCTTCTCAGTGACAAAAGAATTCCTTATTATATCCAGCAGCACCAGATGCTCTTCATCATATGGCACGATGTGCGAATCATTGACAGGGTCGATGCACTCGCAGACGAGCGTGGCCTCATGGTCTCGGCAATAGGCAGCCATGGCTTCCGTATCCAGCCCCAGATGCCCGACCACTTTTTTCAGAAAATCCACGTGCGGGCTGTCCGTCGAGGATTTCGAGCAATACATCAGGCCATCCGAATCCGGATCCGCTGCCAGCAGCCCGAGGAAGCCATTGTACTTCCGGAATACCGAGACAGGGAAGGCGAACCGCTTGTGGAGGTTCTGGATCTCCGTCTCCGGCAGTTCCCCGACATTGAAGAACTTGTCATAGGAGCGGCAGATGACCCTGCCATCCTTTACGAACAGGCCGCGGGCTTTGCAGGTCAGCATGTTCCACTGACGACTCTTGAAAGCGTCCCGCGTGAAGTTATAGGAAGAAACTCCGTCAGACAGATCTTTCTTCATAATGAGCTTCGAACTGTCGAGAAGCCTGAGCCATTCCTCATCCGACTTCGGCACGAACGGGGCTGACGGCTTCTCGGGCAGCCGATAAATCCTGTTCGGGAACTCCATGACCTCGATATGGTCGTCCGGCCCGATATGCAGCACCCGGAGAGCCCCGCCAAGCTCGATGGGGGAGCAGAGATTATAGATGCGGTCATCCACCCTGGGAGCCAGCTCGTAAAGATTCCGATGCCCATGGATGAGCACATGGTCGTCCGGCGTGTTCTGCTTCCAGGCCGCATAGACAGCATCCAGCTCCTCATACTGCCCGACACCTTTGATCATCTGACTGCTGGCCATGAAGATGCTCGGGGCAACCGGAATCCCGCCATGCGTGATGCAGTACGTCTTCGACCCGAACCTTGCATAAGCCATCTGCGAAAGCCGCGAGCAGAACCTGCGGATATCCTTCCTGCTGATATCCCGTATCTCGTTCATCGTGTGAAAGAATTCCGGAGGGAAGGGGAGCTCCCGGTTTCTGAAAACACTTACCATAGGCATGGCCGCATCCGAATACAGCCGGAGGCTTCTCTCATGATTGCCTTCCAGAAAAAGGAAATTCTTCTTGTCCAGGTTGTCAATGAAGAACTGCAGGACTTCCTTGTTCTGGATTCCGCGGTCGATGTAGTCGCCGGTAAAGACGTAAAGCGTATGCTCATCATACGGGAACCTCGAGAAATACTCCTGCAAAGGCTCGAAGCATCCATGGATATCCCCGAACACGGCAATCCGCTCATACCGGCCATTCCAGTCGATCGCCAGCGGTGCATGAAGCATGTCCACGGCCTCTTCCGGAGCCATCACCTTGTACCGATTGGATATCTTCTGCCTCGATGCAATGACATCACAGATATAGTAGATGCGGTCCTCCGGCACGAACTTATAGCCTTCGCGCTTCCGGTTCTGCTTCAGGATCGTCTCAATCGGCACGCCCGTGAAGTCCACAATATAGGCTCTGTAGCGGTATTTCTCGATCAATGCCCGATACTGGTTCAGCAGATCATGGCTGTAATGCGTCGCATCAACAATCGTAAACTCTCCGCGTTCCATCCGCTGCTCGAGGCATTCCCGAAGCCTCTGCCAGACCAGCCTGTCATTTCGCTGCGAAATCGACAGGCTGCCATGGATGTCAAAGACCGGCGACTGATATTCCAGCCGGATATCATCGGGAGACAGCGTATATGGCTCCAACTGATTCTTCTTTACCCAGGTAGACTTTCCAGAGCCCGGGCAGCCCCGCAATATATACAACACTCTCATAGAATCTCATCCTTCAAATTTCGTGTCCCTAAATTCCCCAGAATATCTGTCAGCTGCCGCTGGAACATCCGGCATTCCCTGAGTATCATCAATGTGAAGTAGAGCGTGTACTCATCATCTGCCAGATAGCAGTAGGCCGTCTTCAAACTGCTCAAAGCCAGATACATCCGGTTGGCCTCGGCTTTCAGTTCCATGAGCTCCTTCTGCCTGTCCAGTATCGGCAGATCTGTCAGGAACGGTTTGTGTGAGCTGTTAAGTTCAGATTCGATTCGCTCTATTCCCTCGAGCCTTTCTTTATTCTTCTTGAAGCCATCAAAATAGAAATCATGGCCCAGCTTCTTTCGGAATTCTTCCAGAGTCAGAGACGACTTCTGCGTATTGCATTCATAGCAAGACAGCGCCAGATTGGAAAAATCCGATGTCCCACCGACGCTTCTTGGGATGATATGGTCGATGGTACAGTCGAACGTTCCCAAAAACAAAGGCTTCCCGCAGTAAGCACAATGCCCGCCAAATTTCTGATAGACCTTCTGCTTTTTCGATTTCGTTATCATTATACCCACATGCCTGTCTTATTCATCAGCAGTTACCGTTTCAGATCATGATACGCTTCCATGACTTTCTTTACGTACTGCACTGCCGGGCCGCTCTGCTTCTGCGGCTTCCTAGTCTCCGTATAGTATACGTAGGCAACGTTATAGAGATCCGGCTCATCCGAATCCGAAGCCGTCATATCCTGGCACTTCCTGATCTTCTTCGCTGCATAAAGAGTTCCCTCATACGGGTCGCGCAGCTCGAGGATGGAAATATCATTGAACTCCGGATTCAGCTGCATAAGCCCATACGAGTCATCTACCGGATTGTACGCATGGACGTTGAATCTGGATTCCACTTCCATGACAGCAGCCAAAAAAGTGTTCTCGATACCTGTCTCTTGGGAAGCACGGTCGATGATGTCTACGACTTTCTCGGTCTGATCCTCATCCTGCGTGCATTCAAGGACCTCGGCAGAGATGACTTTTTTCTGTACCACCTCAGGAGAGCTGGTCAGGCAGCTGCGTGCCTCTATCACGGAAACTGAGAATGCGATGACACATAGAATTGTAAAAAAAGCACATATAACAGATCTTCCAATAGAGATGCGCTCATACATTCTTTTCATAGCTCGACCCCTTCCTGACATTAGTCGTATTCATCTTTATTCATCAAGCGTGTATTCCTCATATGACAAATCCGGGTATACATGAAAATAGAATTGGCTTTCCCCGTTTGCTGATGTAATGCATACATCTTTTCTATTCTCTTTTGTGAATACGTCGATTTTGTCTCCTGTGAGCGCTCCGGTCTCGATTTCATCGTATGAGGAAAATTGTTCTAGGACATGCTGCGCATGGATATGGACTTGCTCGACGCGGGCTTGATGGTCATTATATTCCATTCCACTTACGATGGAGAACGCTTCTAGGCCTATCATCACAGCGCACATAAGAGCTACCAGTGAATCATCCTTTATCGTTGCAATGATAAACAGGATAAATGAAACTAAGGCAATTGCGAAACATATTGTTCCGCCTGTAAAACTCACCACGTACACGAAAAGGCCGACCGTTACCGATACAAAGAGTTCTGTTGTTAGTTCCATTTACTTAAGTCTCCTAGCATTTATCACTATTTCCGGTAATGGGTTAAGATCGGTTAGAACAGGGTCAAATAGCCATTTTAGGAACCGGTTAGAATGTGTAGGTAAGTAAAAATCCCACGGCATTAGATAGAATATTTCATATGACATGTCTGGGTACACATGAAAAGAAAATTGATACTCTCCATTTTTTCTTTCATAAAAAGTTCTAGGAATTCTGATGAATAAGTCTTTTTTATTTTTCTTAACAACTACATCGACTCGAGCCCCGAGAAAATTTCCTGACTGAATGTTGTCATATGACGAGAATTGTTTGACCACACGACATGCATGATTAGCCGTTTTCTCATACGCTTTTTGCTTAGGAATGAGATATATAAAAGCCCCAACGAGAAAAATGCAATATATTGTACCACACACTGCAACGAAACATGTTGCTATTATTGCTGTATATAGTGCCAATTTGAGAGCAGTTGCAATTATCATCATTTTTCAAACTCCGCTATTTTGGCATTCCATTTCTGCTCTGCAGACATGATGCTTCTGCCAATATTGGCGACAATCCCGCAGTTCTGGCATTCGAACCAGTAGATATGTTCGTGCTCATGCGACAGCTCGTTCAGAATGTCTGTCCGGAGTGTCGGCTTCATACCGCAGCGCGGGCAGTTCTTTAAATCTTTCTCAGTAGTCATGGCTTGATTATCCTCCTGCTTTTGTTTTGTAAGTACTAGAAATCAATTTCTGTATATGACAAATCCGGATTCACTTGGAAATAATATATCTTCTTGCCGAGAGAGGGTGGAAATGTATTATTACAAATAATACGTACATACTTTTTGTCGCTCATCTCGTACACTTTGATTTCATGCCCTAAAAATTCTCCTGAACGAATATCTTTGTACGACGAAAATCGTTGCAAAAGAGCATACAGTGAATACTAAAATCGATAGAACATTTATGAATTTATTTTCTTCCATTTTGTCTTTGCCTCTCAGATTGTCTTGCTTCCTTACTAGAGCTCAATTTCCGTATACGACAAATCTTTATTGACATAAAAAAGGTATTGATCTGACGAAGAACAAGAAATGCGCACATACTTTTCTTTCTCCATCTCATATACTTCGATTCGAACAAGGTGATCGTCAGGGTCCTTTCCTAATTGGATATCTTCATATGACGAGAAGCGATGCAAGATGTTATATGCTCTCATACGGCTTTCCGAAGGAAAATCCTTAGATTCGACTTCTTCGTATGACAAGTCCGGATGAACATAATAGAAAAATTCTGTATTGGGGAAGTGATTATAAGGAATGGAAAATCGTACATATTTCCCAGTTCCATTTTCACATGTGTCAATTTCGTATTTAGAAATCTTTCCAGAATGGATATCTTCGTAAGACGAGAAGCTTTGCAGAATATTGGTTACTTGGACGGGGTTCTGCATGGACTCTAATTCGTGAGACTTATTTTCCTGATAGCAATTATATAAGATAAGGCACATTGCAAAAGTCGCTATACATGCAAAAAGAATTCTCTCCCCTGACCAGTCCCAAATTTCTTCTCGAATAAGGAAAAGACCCAGAACCGCTACCAATATCAAGCCTATGTCAGCAATTTCGAATTATGTCATCACCCTCAAGCTCCTTCGACATCCTTGAGTCACATTATCGGAATCATCCTGCTCATAAAGAGAAAATGGCAAATCGTGCATACAGTTATCAAGGCACCTTCGACGCCGAAAGCAAAAAAGTACGAATTGTGCTCGTCATCATAAGTGCAAAAGAAGCCGATGATAGGGGGGAAGGCATAAATCCAGGGATATTGTACGAAATCGGCTGGTGCCAGAAAATCCAGTGCAGCATAAAGCGCTACCCAGAAGAATCCGCAGCCGATTGCCCAGATGATGCTTCGCTGCCGATTCCGTTTCTTCATCCGCTGCTTCTCTTTTTCGGTTTCCGACTGGACTCTCGGCTGTTTCTGAATCCCTGTGTTTTCGTAATCAGATACCATAGTATTTCATTTCCTTTATCAATACACGAGATTTATATCTCAATATTTACCAAAAGAGGAGAAAATAGACTCATATATAGGCCAACCGCAGGTTCAAGGAGCGAAGGCGACTGGCAAATGAAGAATCCTGTTTACAGGATTCGATCGTCCGCGAAGTGGCGTAGTGGTCGGGAAAATGGCGTTATCTCGAAGAGATAATGCGTAAGTGAGCTTCTAGTAAAGTCCCTACGCAGTAATTGTATCATATCGAAACTAAGACTTTGCGCAACATGTTGCGCATTTCAACAAAAAATTCAAATACTATGGTATAATCTACTCAAGTATATCCCACGTTCTGTTCATAAGCTTACGTAAAGCGTTGCTGAGCAGAAATTCTAACGACCTGTCTCCGAAAGAGAATAGGATTATTGCGATAAGGGTGTGATTTTCTTGCCATATGAAAGTGTCTCGCAGCTTGAGCAGAAGCTGATGATGACCAAAAGACAGATGGCAGCGACAAAAAGAGAGCTGGACCGTGTTGCGGAAAATATGAGAAAGATGAAGCAGCGTGAACATATCGCGAAGCTCATAAAAGCAGGACGTGTCCTGGAAGACGCTGGTATCTTGGATCAGTACAATGAGAACGATTTGTACTTATTCGTCGTTATGTACAAAGACTTCATCTGCCACAAGAAAACACTGGATGAGGATCTTGTAGAAAAAAGCCCAGGGTTCAATTTCATGTCTGAATGAAGAAAGGATTGATTTTCGTGAAATACTCGTACACATCAAAAATCGAAAAGAAGCAGGAAGAACTGGAGAAGCTGCAGGCGGCGATGCAGAAGCTGCAGGAGCGGATGCAGTCTACCAAGGATGCTATCACGGTGTTGAATTCCAAGCGGTACAAAAAATGGTACAGTGACTTCGAGAAGGAAATCAACCGTCATGTAGCAGAAATCGACCTTGACAGCGTTCCCGTAGCTGATGTTGTCAGCTATATTATTGAAGAAACTGAGAAGCGCCATCAGAAGTCCGCTGAGGCGGAAGCCGTTCCGACTGACAAAAAAGCCCCTGAGCAGAAAAACGAACACCCGGCTGAAGTTCCGGCAGCTGCCGAAGAGCCGGAAAAGAAGTCCGAGCCGGAGCCCTACGAACCAGCCAAGCCCGAAAGAGCTGCTAAACCGGCTAAATCAGAAGAAGCATCGAAACCGGCTGAACCGGCCAAGTCCGAGGAAGCACCTGAACCACCTGCTGACACGACAGATGAAAAATCAGCAGAAGAGACGCCGGAACCGGAACCAGCCTGGACAGCCCCTGAGTCGTTCTGATGTTATTAAGGAGATTTTTTGATGGACAAGCTCGAACAGGAACACGAAGAAAAAGAAAAAGCTATCCAAGAGCAGGCAACATTCTGCCGGATGCTGGCAAGCCACATTGAAGACCAGTCGCACAAGCATAAGTATTGCTCGCATGGCAATGCCCCTGATGCGACAACAACAGCCATACGGCGCAATATCGTGGTACTGCGTCAAGAACTGGTCAAACTGTCAAAACTGTTATGGTGATAAAAAATGGCACATGAACATATCGACTGGAAATGGCCGGTGTCGAAAATCATAGAAGACGCTCCGGAACTGCTCGGATACGATAAGGCAGATCTCATAGACTGGCTTCATAACGCCGCTTTCGAGTATGCCGAGGACAAGGGAACAGTGCGTATCATACAAGATATCATCGAAGACCGTGAAAGCTGCTATAGCAAAAAACTGATGGATATGAGCCACATCCAGTTGTTGGATGTGGCTGCCCGTATGCTCAGTGCACTGGAAGGGGATTCACCTGAAAGCCAGTAAAAATAATACAAAATGCTAGAAAGGATATTGTTATGGAGATAATAGGACTTGCCTTAATGAGTATTCCCGTCATATTGTACACTACTGGTTTTTTTGACTTAAATATTGATGATTATCATTATGAAAAAGATATAGCCGAATCATCTCCCAAACAAACTTCCCAGCAGGAAAAACTTTTGCGCTTCCCGGCTATTGCTCTACTTGAAGTCGCATCCAGACTTGTTGCCAGCAGCTCGTCGTTTCATAGACTACTATCAAAACCGAGTTGCTTACATTCTTGAAAGATATGTCGAACTGACTCAGGCAGGACTGAGTGAAGACAAAAGCCAAAGAGAAAGAAGCTGGAATATGTTAAAAAATATAAATCTTAATGAACTGCTGCTCATAATCGCCTTCGTCATTTTCTGTGACGCGCTAATCGTATTCATCATACCTTCGATGATGGTTTACATGATGCACCAGAATGGCGCTTCTCAAGAAGCCATTCTCAATGCCTATAATTCATTGTCAAGAACAGGAGAGGTTTTCATCGTGATTGCCGTCAGCTACGCTTTCTTCACCTTGAGAAAGAGAAGACAAAAATCAGCATCGGATTTTTTCAAGGAAATTTTGTAACTATTTATAGCAACAAAGGAGCACAGTAATCGATAAATTAGGAATTCCTCCAACTTCAGCTGTGGGGAGTATCAACAGCCACAGAAAAAAATTTCATTCTACATGAGGTGATAAAAATTATGAAATATCTGGGTCTGTTCGTAATTGGCTTTATTCTAATATCAATCATCATGCCTCCTATTATGGGTGCTCTTCTTATGAAGACTACTAGTGCTTCTTTGGAATTTGCAACTCAAACTGCTGTGATGTTATCAATTAGTGGAACTATTTTCTTAGTGTGTATATTCATCTATAACTTGTTTATTAAAAAGAGAAACCATGATATGTGAGATGGGGTGAATCTATGGATTTCATGGAAATTCTAAAAAACGTGTTGGGTCATACAGGAAGCTTTTTTGAGTTGTGTCAAACTACTGCTGTACTTTGCTACCTCATATTACCGAATAGCGAAAAGAAAGAATCTGCTGGCACAGCAGAACATAAAAAAATCAGTAAGGATGCCTGTTACATAGGCCTCCTCGTGGTCGCCTATAATTTGCAAGCAATCATCCTGCCTGCTTGTTTTGCCTATGTTTTCATCAATTTCGGAATACCTCAAGATCGCGTACTCGATGCGGCTAATAAGATGTCAGACTTCGGAACCATTCTTCTTACGTTGGTTTGTGTCTGCTATATCTATCGTCATCGTAATGATCTGTGAGTCTATATAGTACATGCATAATTACAAGAAACTTTTCGAGTGATTTGCATGTACTATTTTTTTGTAAGCAAAAACCTCGATGTAAAGGAGAGACCCGCCATGGACACACCGAACCAGAATCAGGAAAATGAGCTCTCGATGCGCGAACGCTACATTCAGGAGCATGAGAAGCGCCTCGAGCTCAACGAGAAATACCTCGAGCTCAAGAACAAGTACATCAACCTGAAAATCAAGTATAAGGAACTCATGGACAACTATACGAAGCTCGTCGCCGAGCTCGATGCCGAAAAAGAGCTCAACACGAAGCGCGAGGCATTCTTCAACGAGCAGATCAGTGCCCTTAAAAAGGACCTGGGCAGCATGAAGGAATATCTTTCCAGCCATGCGTCCGACTTCAACCTGGAAAACACCAAGAAGACAATCAGCAACATCGAACGCTCATCGGCGAATCGTGAAGAAATCGACAAACAGGTAGACGGGGCAAAACGCTTCCTGGCCATCCTGCATACGGATACGGACACGAAGCCCCATGGCCCTATGGCTGCCCAGCAGGACTTCATGCAGATGATGGCCCGGGCCTATAATGACGAACCGACCAGCAAGGGCTACGTAATCAAAGCGGCGCAGGAAGCCATCAACAAAGGATACCTGCCAAAAACCGTAACCGCCATGATCAACCGATTCGCGCCCGAGGCCGTCAATCATCCGGATGGCGAATATGCCCGCTGGGTGATGTCGAAGATCGACGTAAGGAAGCAGAGCAAAAGCTTTTCCAAGTAATCAGGGAACTGGAAGGAGAGACTTCTATTATGGAAACAAAAACCATCACACCGAATGAATTCACGAATATCATGCGCTCCCATGAAATATGGCGGGCCTCGGACGGCAGGGAAGGGAAGCAGGCCGTCTTCAAGAACTACGACCTGTCCCAAGTGAACTTTGCCAGCCTCAACCTTTCCTGCGCAGATTTTTCAGAGGCCGTCATTCCCAACAATAACTTTTCCGGTGCCAGCCTCGTCAATGCCGATCTGAGTCACGCCGTCCTCACCGGCTGCAACCTGTCCGATGCAGATTTCACCGGTGCTGATCTTCAGAAGGCCGACCTCGAAAACACCATATGCAGCCGCACGAACTTCTTCAGCGTGACCGCCAATGGCGCCAGCTTCAATGGTGCCGACCTCTTTATGTCCAATTTCTTCTGCTCCAAACTGGCCGACACGAAATTCGAGAATGTCTCCGCTGTCTCGGCATGCTTCAATAATGCGGACCTGTCGAAAGCCCGGCTCGATCATTCCAATTTCACCTGCAGCGAATTCAACCAGGCATCCCTCGACTCTGCCATCTGCAATGCAACGAACTTCAACGAAGTATCGCTTGTCAAAGCCGACATGAAGAACGCCAGACTCGATGAGTGCCGCTTCACCGGTGCGAACATGAAGTATGCCGATATGAAGAACGCTTCTATCAACCTGACCTCGTTCTACAAGGCATCCCCGATTGCGGATGTCAAGACGAACGAAAGCCTGCTCTCCGTTTCCGTCGATACGAACCATTCCTTCATATATAATGTGAACCGCGACCAGGTATCCTTTTCCGATCACAAGCCTCCGGTCTCCATGACTGCTTTCCTGCGTCTTCCAAAAATCGCGAACAACCAGCTCCTGGCCAATATTTGCCAATCAATAAAAATAAATCGGGATCGTTTTTTAAGTTCCAGAAAAAATATTTCAAGATAAGATTTTATGAAACATCTATGGATATTCCACTAAATCGTAAATATTTGATTCCTAAATAGCCAATATACCTACCATAAATCATTATTAAGCACCATTATTTGTGTAATAACTACATTATTCATCACTAAGACTATAATATTTCATACTTAAACCTGTCATAAAGCTTATGAAGCAACTCGCTCGTTTGATTTTTTTGTTGGTTGCATTTTTCCATCAGGTGTAATATAATCAAATCAACAAGTTAAATCTCCATTATGTGATAACAACCTCTCACAAAACTTGTTATTTTCCCATTATCTTATTTGAGTTCAGAAGGCTCTCCCATCAAAGCCTTCAACTCATGGTTCCTTGGTCAAATCGGTTAAGATATCACCCTTTCACGGTGATGATGCGGGTTCGAATCCCGCAGGAATCTCCATTTCTCATCAGAAAATATCCCTTTCTTGAAGCCTCGGCCTCCCGAGGCTTATTTTTTTGCGCAAAAACAACAAAAGACCATAAACCACGGCATTTTTCAGGAACTATACTTGGATATGTAAGCTTTTGGATTTAAAAGATGGAGGTATTTTATGCGCCTATTTATTGCAGAAAAGCCGTCACTCGGACGGGCGATTGCAGACAACCTGGGAAAGGGAAGCAAGAAGGATGGATACATCTCCCTCAACGACGGGAAAGACATCGTAACCTGGTGCTTCGGCCATATCCTCGAGCAATACAACCCAGACGAGTACGATGAAAAGTACAAGCACTGGACCATTGAGGACCTGCCCATCCTCCCGAGTGTATGGAAGCTCAAGATCAAGAAGGATGCAGCCAAGCAGTTCAAGGTTATCAAAGAACTCGTCAAGCAGGCAGATTATGTCGTCAACGCAGGCGACCCGGACCGTGAAGGCCAGCTGCTCGTCGATGAAGTCCTCGAGTACATCGGCAACAAGAAGCCGACGAAACGCATCCTGCTGAACGCGCTGGACAGCAAGAGTGTTCAGACAGCCCTGCAGGACCTGCGCGACAACAAAGACTTCGCAAGCTTCCGGGACAGTGCCAGAGCCCGCAGCCAGGCCGACTGGCTCGTAGGTATGAACCTCACCCGCGCCTACACCATAAAGAGCAGGCAGGCTGGCTATGAAGGAGTTGTCCATGTTGGACGAGTCCAGACCCCGACGCTCGCCCTCGTCGTCCGTCGGGAAGATGAAATTCAGCACTTCCAGCCGACCACGCACTACGTCTGCCAGGTGAACTGGAAGCATGAGAATGGAGACATCCCGACCACCCTCAAGTATAAGCCGGATATGGAAGGCCTCGATTCCGAAGGCAGACTCACATCGAAAAGTGTAGCCGAAGGCCTGCTCTCCAAGGTCGAAGCGATTGCCAGCCATGGCGACGGCGCCACAATCACCAAAGTCGAGCGCAAGCAGAAGCAGGAAGGCCAGCGCCTGCCGTACTCCCTGTCATCGCTGCAGGTCGAGGCTGGACGCAAGTACGGATACTCCCCGCAGCAGGTCCTGGACACCATGCAGGGCCTCTACGAGAAGAAGCTGACGACCTATCCGCGGTCGGACTGCGAATACCTGCCGACCAACCAGCTTGGTGATGCCAAGGCTATCATATCCAACCTGAGCGCCATCCAGGACCTCGCCGTATATTGCGATAAAGCGGATACATCCATTCGCTCCCGCTGCTGGAACGACAGCAAGATCAGCGCTCATCATGCCATCATCCCGACCGTCGTCAAGGCACCGGACTCGCTGACCGAAATCGAGCAGCGCATGTATACCATGGTGGCCAAGGCCTATCTGGCACAGTTCTATCCAATCCATACCTATATGGCCACGAAGATCACCATCGAGTGCGCTGAGGAAACATTCATCGCCAACGGGAAGCAGATCCTTACGAACGGCTGGAAAGAGCTCTATGCCAAGGACGCCAAAGAGAAGGACGAGGAAGAGGCCGATACGCCATCCCTGCCGGAAGTCGAAGAAGGGGACAGCGCAGCCTATGGCAGCGGCAAGATACAGGAAAAGATCACCAAGCCACCGAAACGCTTCACCGAAGCCACCCTGCTCCAGGCTATGAAAGAAATCTACAAGTACGTCAAGGATAAAGAGCTGGCCAAGGGACTCAAGGAATGCAAGGGCATCGGCACCGAGGCCACCCGGGCCGGAATTATCGAGACACTGAAAAAGGCTGACTTCTTCACGGTAGAAAAGAAAAAAATCGTGCCGACCGACAAAGGCCGCATGGCGATCAGCGTCCTGCCAGATGCCATCACCTATCCGGACACCACGGCGAAATGGGAGGCCGAGCTTGACCAGATTGTAGATAAGAAGATCAGTCTGGACGACTTCCTGAAGCACCAGACCCAGATTCTCAACGACCTGCTCAAAGAAGCCAAGGAAGCCAGCATCGCGGCCAACAAGGACGCTGTACTGTGCCCGAACTGCGGCAAGCCGATGCGCCGCCGCAAGGGCAAGACCGGATTCTTCTGGGGCTGCAGCGGCTATCCGAAATGCAAGACCACCTTCCCTGACAAGAAAGGCAAGCCGGACATGGAAGCCAAGAAATCCAAATCGACCGGCAAGACGGCCAAGTGCCCGGTCTGTGGCAAGAAGCTCCGTCAGATCAAAGGCAAGTTCGGCATCTTCTGGGGCTGCGAAGACCGCGACTGCGGTGCCACCTTCCCTGACCACGACAACAAGCCTGTCATCGTCAAGTGCCCGAGCTGCGGCAAGGGATATCTCAAGCGCAGCGAATCGAAGAAGCATCCCGGCAAATTCTACTGGTGGTGCTCGGAGCGCTGCGGTGCTCCTTCCGTCTGGGATAAAGACGGTCTGCCGGATTTGAAGAAATAACCCCATCAAAGGAGGTGAACGACCATGTATGTTTGTCCGAAATGCGGCCACGTACAGGACCATCCCGGCTACTGTGACAACTGTGGCGCCCAGGTAAGCTGAAAGCAGGAAGAAAGCAGTTCAGGCATGCGGGTGTTTCTTCCCTGAAAGATTCTTTGTCCCTGCATGTCAATTTTGAGGTAGATTATGTCAACTAAAATAAACTTTCCTATATATGATGCTGAAAAAAAGCCGCGTTCGCTGAAAGCCATGAAAGAGGATTTCCCCAACTACTTGAGCGATGACCTGTCTGAAGATGTCGTCGTCATGTTCACTGGGGGCGAGCCATCGCAATGCAAGGCCTTCGAACTTTTCCTCATAAAGATTGCGGAATACTCTGTCCATCCGGTGATCGAGACCATCGCTCCGAAAATCGAGCATTATTCCTTGTTCCTGAATTCCGTTATCAACACAATCAACGAAAGCTACCGGGGACAGAAAGCCACGCTCAAGCTCCGGCTGGGCAGCACGTCGGAACGGCTGCGCAAGGCGCACTATGGCGATGTCATCTCTCTTTCTGAGCTGTCCAAGGGCTTCGAACATTTCCCGGCTGTCATCAACGAAGGGAAGGTCGTACTGGTCTTCGATGCGACGCTCCAGATTGATGCCATGAAAATCCAGAAGCTTTTCCCGCCAGATAAATTCGTCATCGAGCTGGTGCAGCCGGTAGATGCGGAGCTGTTCAATCCGGCACCTCTCCGGAAAGCTGGCTATCTTGTTGCGATCCGATAGGAGGAAGCTGTGTGAATAAAAAAATCGGCCTTATCGATGCCGACCTGCTCGGAAGAGGCACCAGGCACCCGAACCTCTCCCTGCTCAAGCTGGCCGGTTGGCATAAGAAGCAGGGCGATGACGTTGAGCTGGTCAAGACCTGGGAAGATTTCGAATCGGCTGCAGGAGCGTATGACCACCTGTACCTTGCCCGCGTATTCGACTTCACCAAGGTCCCCGAGGGCATTCTGGACAGGAAGAACCTGACCTACGGGGGCACAGGCTTCCGTCAGGGCTTCGTTACCTATGCCCCGAACCCGGAAGCACCGGAAGCCATCGAGCGGTCGGGATTCCTGCGGGCACTGCCGGACGCTGTGGAACATACCATGCCGGACTATCATCTGTATGACAGCTTCGTGGCTGATGAAATCGCACGGGGAATCCATGCGGGCAAATATAAGGACTATGCGGACTTCAGCATCGGCTTCATGACACGCGGCTGCTTCCGTCATTGCAGCTTCTGCGTGAACCAGTGCTCCAACGGTGCCGTATTCCATGCCCATCTGAAAGAATTCCTCGACCCCGCACGGAAGATGATCTACCTTTGGGACGACAACATCCTGTCCTATCCGAAATGGAGAGAGGTTTTCGAAGAGCTGGCCGAAACCGGAAAACGCTTCCAGTTCAAGCAGGGAATGGATATCCGGCTGATGACCGATGAGAAAGCCGAGATATTGTCCAATTCCAAATACTACAGCGACTATACATTCGCGTTCGACCATCTGGAAGAACGCAGGTTCATCGAACATGGCCTCGACATCTGGAGAAATCATAGTTCAAGAATTCCGAGGCTGTATGTCCTGGTCGGCTGGGACAGCCAGGACGCGAATGACATCGAGGCCGCCTTTCTCCGCATCAAGATACTGATGCAGCACCGCGCCCTTCCATACATCATGCGTCATGAATATTACCAGCGCTCGAAATACAAGGGAATGTATACCACCATGGCCCGCTGGTGCAACCAGCCCAGCTTCTTCAAAAAGAAAAGCTTCATTGAATACTGCGAAGCGAATGGCGAAACGAGCAGCGCGATGCGCTATGCCTCTGAATTCGCGCACGATCATCCCGAAATAGCAAAGAAGTACTATACCATGCGCTTCGACCAGTTGTCATCCTGAGACTGGAAGACGGGGAACAGATAAGCCCCAGATGGCACATAAATTGAATAACTGGAAGCCTTCCCTGGATGATACTATTTCTGTAGTATTGGAAAAGGAGGGCTTTCTTATGTTCGTATATTCACCGGAAAAATATAATGAAATGATTGAAGATATGCTTGGCTGCGATATGGCCGAACAAAATCAGATGGCCAGAGACGAAGCCTTATGCAATAAAAAGGGAAGTGAACGCAATGAACAGCATGATGAACGTCGGTGAAGTCATGAACGATCGGGAGCTCGTAGCCCGGATATTGACGAACAATCTGATCAAGTATGGCGACATCCTGCCGGACGGCTTCGAGTTCCAGGCGACGCATGGCACAGAGGCTACGTCTGTCGTCCCGATGCGCCGGTCGAACTACCTGCGCTACGCTGCCTATCTGCATGAGGACTCTTCGCATAACCCGCATTTCGTGTCCGGGGATGACCTCTTGCGGCTCAACTGCTCGCTGAAAAAAGGCGCCAGACCGCTGTACCTCGAGTCCTGGTATGGTTCACAGGAAGCGGGCTACTCAGCCCGCCTGGTCGAGTACTACAATGTGGATGACGTAGAAGGCGAAGCTCCTGAACTTGATGCCCTTAAGGCATTCGACAAGGAGCAGAGCCAGGCCGACCGTCTCGATGCCCTGCGCGGGCATCTCAGCGCCGATCCGGAGTTCAAGCCATATGACAACGAGTCTTTGAGCGCCGCAACGATACGCGAGTACATGATGCACAAACTGGCCAGTCGGTATCAGCAGGACGATGAAAATGCCAGCCAGATCAATGCGGCGGTCTGCCAGAACCTTTTCCATGATTATGGAATCAGCTATTTCGACAAGGAAAACCCGCTCTTCTTCGACGACGAGATCCAGTCGTTCCAGAAAAATCCGCGCCAGCTGTTCGGTGTCCTCATGGAAGCATCGAAGCGGTATTCCGGATTCGAAAAAGAACTTGCCGAGCTCCAAAAGAATGCCGACCTGACGCAGCAGGCCGCACCGGAGCCTGAGACGCCGAAGGAAGAGACCGCAAAAGACAACGCTCCATTCAGGACATTGAAAGTCCATCTGGACTTTGCCAATACCATCATCACGCACCCGCTTACGGGTGAAGTCATGGCAGAAAACGGCGACGCAACCTTTACCGGAGAAGAAGCTTACCTGTTGTTATGTGCCATGCTTCACGAAGACAAGGAACGATTCAATGACGAAAAAGATTTTTTCCGTTATGGTGATGGCAAAGCATCCTATTCACTGGAATACGGCGAAGGCGATGACAAGTTCATCCTTGGCAGCAACCGGCATGATCTGGGATACCTGGAATATGGAAACAGAACTTCCATAACAGACGCTCTAAAATATGTCACCAAACGCCCTTATGAGTTCCTGCTCGATAATCCCGAGAAGCTTAACAGCTATATTGGGAAATGTATATGCGATGGGGCAGATAGTGAAGCGAAAAGAAAAGCTTATTGCCAGAACAAGATAAAGGAACTCGATAAGGCTTTCCAGGGGTTCCAGGATGAAGAAAAAGCTTATCTTGCCTCTCAAAAAGAGGTTGATTCGTACAACCATTACAAAGCCAGGCTTTACACCTACATCTGCCGCGAAGAAGATCTGACCGACGAGAATCTTCGCGGAAACCATGGGAACCGGAAGATATCAAAAGACCTGATTGAAGAAATCCTTCCTGCAGACGAGCTGAAGAACTACTGCGTCATCCCTGTCGGGGAAACGTTCAAGAAGGTGTGCCATTCTTTTGCCAGCGACGCCTCTGCAGACACGGAGTATGCAAATTATACCGAGCTGCGCAACGGCCTGCCGTCATCGATGGTGGCCTTCACAAGCACCAAGCCGCCGACTTCGGATGCGATATGCAACAAACCGCTGCTGAACGTCATGTCTGCCGACGACCTCGAAATCATGAAATCCATCCGGGATTTCAACATAAAGATCGAGGTCATAGAGAAACCAGCATGGCAGAGTTATAAGGACGATGCGGATCTGCTGCGTAAGACATGCAGAGAATACGGATTCGAAAACGGGGCTCAAATTAATGGATATAAAGCGATAATGACTCTTTGCGATTTGTGCGAAAAAGAAGAAAAAGCCTATGCCGATGCCATAAGCTCGCGGATTTATTTCCCCGGCGACTATCCAACGCTTAAAATATCTTATGATTTCGGAGACCAAAAACATCCATTCGGCATATACAAGTGGGGGACAGGAGAACTGTCCGGCCAGGCCACGATCGGCCAGAACTTCGGCTATAAAAACGAAGTGCCTGCCTTAGTTAGCAAGATGCGCCGCAGCCTGTACAAAATCGAGCATCTGACCGGCGATATCATCCCTAGGAGTTTTCTTGAAAGCGAGCAGAGAATACCGCAGAAGCTTCCCGATTACGAAGAAAGCCTGAAGACGTATCACAAGCAGTATCCGGCTCCTGAAATCCCTATCAGCAGGCCGCCTGCGGACTACTATGTTGAGTGCTACAGATACTTCCGAGATGAGGCTCTGCTTGATCCGAATAACAACTACAAAATCAAGGTCATCCAGGCTGCTACCGTAGCCATGGCACGCTCAGGCAGAAACGAAGCTAAAATCCAAACTATAGCAAACCATCTTGCTCAAATGCCCTCTTACAAAGAAGATGCAAAAGAAATCCTGAATACATTGAAAATGCCATGGATCAAACCGGTCTTTGCGGAAGCAAAAAAACATGAAAGATAAGAATACGAAGCCTTTTTTGGGTGTATAATAAACATAGTTCTTAAGGCGCTAAGGCGCATCCTAGTTTATATGTCATTTATATTGAAAGAAATGAGGCATCCAAATGAACAACGTACAGCTTGTAGGCAGACTTGCGAGAGACCCAGAGATAAGAGACCTCAGCAACGGCAATTCGGTTCTCAACTTCACCCTCGCGGTCAACCAGCGCAAGACCAAAAGCAACCCGAACCCGCAGGCCGACTTCATCTCCTGCGTTGCATGGAACGGAGTGGCCCGCATCATATCGAAGTACTGCAAGAAGGGAAACCGAATCGGCGTCATCGGCCGCGTCCATTCGTATACCTATGACGGCAGCGACGGCAAGAAGCGCCGTATCGTGCAGATCATCGTCCGCGAGGTCGAATTCCTCGACTCTCCGCATAAGGGTGAGCAGGCCCACGCCACAGAGCATGACGAGAACATATCTGCCGCTGACGAGCAGACGACGCTTGACCAGATAAATGAGGTTCCATTCTGAGCCACATATGGCCTAGGAACATATAATCATCCTCCTCTTATCCCTCACGGCTAAGCTGTGGGGGATTTTATTTTTTTTAATTTTATTTTAAATGTACCTAAGCACTTTTAAGCACATCGATGGGCAGTGAAGAAATCTTTATGTATTATATTTTAGAATTTTAGTAATAAAAATTATTTTGTAGTGTTGACTTTATAAATTATCGTATTATAATATTGAATAAGAAGGTCGGCTTTTGCTAGAAAAGCCGTAATCCTCTTGATATATAAGGCCTTATGCAATGCTGGAGCACTACTATAATCTAATAATATATCATTATCTTTTCTTATTGATATAGATTATTTAATATAGTAGTTACAAGTAAACTATTAAAAAACATTTTATTGCCGGTGGTTTCTGAAGGGTGATGCATTATCACCAGGTAATAAATTACTTGCATTTTCTACTGTCCTGGTGCACAATAGTAGATGCAGATATACTCAGAGCCCTCCCGGGAACGATAAGCAACAGCTGGAGGGTTTGAATACAGGAGGTATATAATGGCAACTGTTCAGGAAAAAATCGAACTCATGAACGAGAAGAAAGAGCATATCCGCCAGGGCGGTGGACAGGCTCGCATCGACAAGCAGCATGCCAAAGGCAAGCTGACCGCGCGTGAGCGCCTCAACCTGCTCTTTGATGAGGGCAGTTTCGTCGAGCTGGATATGTTCATGAAACATCGTTGCACGAACTTCGGCATGGAAAAGAAAGAGATGCCGGCGGATGGTATCGTGACGGGCTATGGCACAGTCAACGGCCGCCTCGTCTATGCCTATTCGCAGGACTTCACCGTTTCCGGTGGTGCTCTGGGCGAGAAACATGCTCACAAGATCTGGAAGGTCCAGGATCTGGCCATGAAGATGGGCGCTCCCTGCATCGGCATGAACGATTCGGGCGGTGCGCGTATCCAGGAGGCCGTTGATGCGCTCTCCGGCTTTGCGGGCATCTTCTTCCGCAATACGGCTGCTTCGGGTGTCATCCCGCAGATATCGGTCATCATGGGACCGTGCGCCGGCGGCGCTGTCTACAGCCCGGCCATCACGGACTTCATATTCATGGTCAAGAATACGAGCCAGATGTTCATCACGGGTCCGAAAGTTATCGAGACCGTCACGGGCGAGCAGGTCACAGCTGAGGCTCTCGGTGGTGCAGTAACGCATAACCAGAAATCCGGCGTGGCTCATTTCGCTTGCGAGAACGATGAGGACTGTATCGCGAAGATTCGCGCGCTGCTGGACTATCTGCCGAGCAACAACATGGAGGATGCTCCGAGCGTCGAGCCGACGGATGATCCGAACCGTCAGGACGAGAGCCTCAACAGCATCATCCCGGACAACCCGAATATGCCTTACGATATGAAGGCAGTCATCGCCTCGGTCGTTGATGCCGGCTCGTTCTTCGAGGTTCAGGAGATGTTCGCTGAGAATGCCATCATCGGCTTTGCCCGCGTCGATGGCCGTTCCGTCGGTGTCGTAGCCAACCAGCCGGCTTTCATGGGCGGCTGCCTCGATGTCGATGCTTCGGATAAGATCGCTCGCTTCGTACGTTTCTGCGATGCATTCAACATTCCTCTGCTGACGTTTGTCGATGTGCCGGGCTTCCTGCCGGGCGTCGATCAGGAGCATAACGGCATCATCCGTCATGGCGCCAAGATGCTCTATGCCTACAGCGAGGCTACGGTGCCTAAGGTCACGGTCATCACGCGTAAGGCTTACGGCGGTTCTTACATCGCTATGTGCTGCCGCGAGCTCGGTGCTGATCAGGTCATGGCTTGGCCGACGGCTGAGATAGCTGTCATGGGCCCGGATGGTGCAGCCAATATCATATTCCGCAAGGATCCGGATAAGGAAGCCAAGAAAGAGGAATATAAGGCTGAGTTCGCTACCCCGTACATCGCCGCAGAGCGTGGCTATGTCGACATGGTCATCGAGCCGAAAGAGACGCGTCCGTATGTCGTTACGGCATTCAACGCTCTCGCCAGCAAGCGCGAAGTAGGTCCGGCCAAGAAACATGGTAATATTCCACTGTAATATATGACGGGGTATGCCTCGTTGAAACGCTATTGCAAGGGGGTAAGACTATGAGCAACAAAGCGAAAGATGTCGAGCCGGAAGTCGTAGCAGCTATATCGGCTGCCGTACAGATGATGACCGCTAACAAGGTCGTGGCTGTACGCATCAAGCGTTCCGATATATGGGCTCAGGCTGCTCGCGGCGGCCGCCGCTGAGTCTGGGACGGATAATCGCTTGGCAGGATGGAATTTGTTTGGAGGAATATCAGATGAAAAAATTCAATATCACCGTCAACGGCAATGCTTATGAGGTCGAGGTAGAAGAGGTAAAGACGGCTGCTGCTGCTGCTCCGAAGGCTGCTGCTGCTCCGAAGGCTGCTGCACCAGCTCCGGCTGCTGCTCCGGCCCCGGCTCCGAAAGCTGCTGCTGCTCCGGCTAAGACGGCTGCTGGCGCTGGCGAGCATTCGATTGATGCTCCGATGCCGGGCAAGATCGTCAAGCTCTGCGTTGATGAGGGTGCTCAGGTCAAGGCTGGCGATGTCATCCTGATCCTCGAGGCTATGAAGATGCAGAACGAGATTGCTGCTGATGCTGATGGCACGCTGAAGAAGTTCAATGTTGCTGCCGGCCAGAGCGTGAAAGCGCATGAGTCGCTGGCTATCCTCGGCTGAGGCTTAGTGTAATACAGCTTATATGAAGCGGGTTGTGAAAACTGCTACGGCATGATTCACAATCCGCTTTTTGCTGTGCGGACAGTGCCCCTCACCATGGAAGTGGACATGCCTGCCGACCGGCAGTCCCATCTGCATATGGCACATGAAGACGATTTGTGTTATGCTATAGACTGTGATATGGTATCCAATTAATGAGGCAGATATATGAGGATGAAGCTACCCAGCTGGCGCAAGGCAGCAAAATGGCTGGGAATAGGTGCTGTCATAGCGGCCTTGCTGGTATTCCTGGTGCTGGAGCTATTCAGCCGCGGAGCTGCGCTGATTTTCAATAGGGCTATGGAACAGCAGGATCTCTTGCGAGGCACGATAACAGTAGAAAAGATTTACGCAGATGCTCTGGGGCATGTCTTCTTTGAGAATCTCGAGTGGGATGATCCGGACGGAGATCAGATACTATTCGTACCCAGTGGCGATTTCGAGGTCCGCCTCTGGGATGTCGTAAGCGGTCATATGAAATCGACGACATTGCAGGAATTGAATCTGAATGATGCCAAGGTGTCCATGCATTTCACTGATGATATGAAGGTCGACTTCATACGCCAGTCGCCAGATATGAAGAATCTCGACAAGGACCCCGAGGACGAATGGGAGCGGACGGTCAGCCTCGTAGGCAAATCGGAGGAAGAACTGAAGGCAATCGGAGAGCGCAAGCGTCTGCATCGCGAGAAAAAGATGATGAAGCGCTGGAGTAATTTCAACCGCAAAGGCCAGCGCATCAAATGCCGTCTGAATTTCAACCGCTGTCAGGTCGAGATGCTGTATAAGGAGCGTCACTATATCATGCGGGGTGTGCAGCTGCATGCGGATATCAATACGGAGCGCTCGATCATACTGCAGGCCACGACTGGCGGCTTCGGCGGCGATATGATAGGCAACAGCATAAACATAGATGGCACGGTAGATCTGCATGATGCGATGCCGCAATGCGATCTGCGGCTGTCGCTCTACGATGTAGATCCGTCCTCGCTCGGTTTCGGCGTGAACATCCATGACAAGATGACCCTGACCTCGCATTTCACGGGGGCGCTGGCCAATCCTGTAGGCGAGGGCTACATAAAGATGCCCAAGCTGGATATCCCGGCGCTGTCCTTCACGAATGTGGTGGGCAATATACATTGCGAGGATTCCCAGATAACATTTTCGGATGTCCATGCCAATGTCTATGACGGGACGCTCGTAGCTGAGGGCGTATATAATATTGATACGCGGTATTATCATCTGCAGGGACATGGTGAGAACCTGAGCACCCGTATCGCGCTGCCGGACAGCCACCTGTCGTGCCGCGTAAATATGGATATCGAATTCGATTCCAAGGGCAATCATCGCACGAATACCGTGCGGGGGACATTCGAGTCCGGACCGGGGCGGTTCCATCTGATGCCGTTCCAGAAACTGTCCGGATCATTCAGTGATGCGTATAAGGACCTGCGGTTCTACGATGTCCTCATCGAGGCGAATGGCTTCTCGGTCTCGACAGATGCATTCAGCATCATAAAGGGAAAGCTGACATTGAATCCTGTACAGCTGCGCGATGCCGAGGGGCGGTTGCTGGGAACGTTCGATTTGCAGGCAGAAAAAGCACGTATGGATCAGACACGCAATAATGTCGAAGCGGTAAAGCATTGAGCATCGTCATTCATGAATTTTTATATTCTTTTTAGGAGGAACGGATATTTTGGTTGAGCTTTTAGCGCCAGCTGGCAGCCGCGAATCGCTGGTTGCCGCTATAGAGAGTGGGGCAAATGCGGTATATCTGGCCGGGAACATGTTCGGAGCCCGCGCCTATGCCAGCAACTTCGGTCCGGAGGAACTGCGTGAGGCCATCAGATTCGCACATCTGCGTGGCGTCGCTATCCATGTGACGGTCAATACGATCGTAGCTGAGGATGAGCTGGAGCAGCTGGCGGACTATCTGCGCTTTCTGGACGAGGCAGGCGCTGATGCCATACTGGTGCAGGACCTCGGTGTGGCCCGCATAGCCAGACGCGTGGCTCCGGGGCTGGCGCTGCATGCCAGCACGCAGATGTCCGTGCATAGTCTGGCCGGCGTGCAGGCCATGGCCGAGCTGGGCTTTACCAGAGTCGTCCTCGCACGCGAGCTGACACTGGACGAGATCAGCGATATCTGCCGGCATACGGATATCGAGATCGAGATGTTCATGCACGGAGCGCTATGCGTCTGCTACTCGGGGCAGTGCCTGATGAGCAGTCTCATCGGCGGACGCAGCGGCAATCGCGGCCGCTGCGCGCAGCCATGCCGCCTGCCGTATACGCTCGTGGATATGGATGACCCACAGCGGGATTTGCTGAAAGGAAAGGCTGGTCAGTACCTGCTGTCGCCGCGGGATATCAACACAATCGATATCCTGCCACAGGTGTTGCAGACCGGCATAACGTCGCTGAAGATCGAGGGCCGCATGAAGCGGCCGGAATACGTGGCAACGGTTGTCAGCACGTACAGGAAGGCCATCGATAAATGCTACGCGCTGCAGGCAGGACCGGACGCCATGCAGGATGCCTATACGGTACCGGAGACGTCGCACGATGCCCTGCGGCAGATATTCAATCGGGACTTCAGCACCGCCTACATGGAGCAGCAGCCCGGTCATAAGCCGGGAGCAGCCATGATGAGCGATCGCCGTCCGAATAATCGCGGCCTGCTGCTGGGGCGCGTCCTGAGCTATGATGCGGGACAGCGCCGGATGACATTGCGCCTCTCCGGACATCTGGCCGTCGGCGACCAGCTTGATATATGGGTGAAGGTCGGTGGCCGCGTGGCAATCACTGTAGATACGATGACGAACACAGATGGTCGTCAGATCACGAATGCCGAAGCAGGAGAAACGATCAGCCTGATACTGCCTGAGCCTCATGGCCAGGGAAAGCGCAGGAACAGTCTGCCGCAGATACATGAACATGACCGTGTGTTCAAGGTCTACGATGCCGGACTCATGGAAAAGGCCAAAGCGCTGTATGCCAGCGGCGCTCCTGTGCGGCGGATAGGGCTGCGGGCACAGGTGCGGGCCGCTATCGGCGAGCCGCTTCATCTCCGGCTTATCGATGCGGATGGCTGTCAGGCCGAGGCTGATACGGAGTTCATCGGCGAACCAGCCCGCAAGCGTCCGCTGACGCGCGAGGTGATCAGCAAGCAGATCGGCCGCATGGGCAGCTCGATATTCGATCTGGAGCAGCTCGACTGTGATATCCAGGGCGATGTCATGGTACCGATGAGCGAGCTCAACGAGGTCCGGCGTCAGGCGGTGGCCAAACTGGAAAAAGCACGGTTGGCCAGATATGATCATGATGCCCGGCAGATGCAGCAGGCCCATCAGGCCGCCTTCGCTGCAACGACAGGAAAGACGGCCTCCGCAGATGAGACTGAGCAGGGACAGTTGCCAGCTGCCCAGCTGATGGTCCAAGTCGACGATATCCCTAAGCTGCAAGCTGCATTGGCCGCCGGAGCAGACGGCATCCTGTTCGGCGGTGAGAATTTCGCGCATAAAGCCATACCGGCTGCTGATTACGAGCGGGCGGCGGAACTGACCAGAACTGCCGGAGCCCGTATAGATTTCGCGTTGCCGCGTATCATACGCGGTTATGAACAGGCAGCCAGCGAGAAGATGCTCGCTCTGTGTGATGAGCTGCAGCCGGCCGCCGTACATGTGCATTCACTCGGTGCTCTGGCTCTGGCCAAGCAGCTGACGAGCCGCCCGCTGCATGCCGATTGGTCGCTGATCACATATAATTCGGAGGCCCTTCAGTTCCTGCAGGAGCAGGGCGTCGTCGAGGCTACGCTATCTCCGGAGCTCAACCTGAAACAGCTCGAACAGCTGCTGCCGAAGACCAAACTGGGACTGTCCGTATTGGCCTATGGTCGTTTGGAGCTCATGCTGTCGGAGTACTGTGTCGCCGGCTCCTTCCTGGGCAACGTGGGCAGCGGCCATTGCTCAGGTCCATGCCGGACCGGTCGGCATTTCGCCCTGCGTGACCGCAAAGAAGCCTTGTTCCCCCTGGCCATGGACCAGTTCTGCCGCATGCATGTCCTGAACAGCAAGCCGCTGTCCATGCTGCCGCATGCCGCCAGACTGAGCCGGCTCGGGCTGACGCTGCGTCTCGATGGGCGCTATATGGAACCAGAAGAAATAACGAATCTCGTATACGATTACCGCAAAGCACTGCGTCTGCCGCCCGATGAACAGGATCTGACGGAGCAGCAGCGGACCTGGCTGCAGGAACATGAGGGCAGTGACTTCACGCGCGGACATTTCTTCCGCGGTGTCGAATAACATTTTATTGAAAAACGTATAGAAGGTCGAAATGGAAAAAGATTCATTCAAGATACTGGAATACAGCAAGATCAAGGATATGCTGGCGGAGCGCGCGAGCTCGCGTCTCGGCCGGGAACGCGCCGAGCAGCTGCAGCCCAGCTCTGACAGCAGCGAGGTAGAGGAATGGCTGTCAGAAACGGCTCAGGCATCACTCGTGCTCGAGACGGGCACGCCGCCGCTCGGCGGCATCCGCGATATCCGCGAACTGCTGAAGAAGGTGCGCAAAGGCGCAGCCCTGGATCTGGCTGAGCTGCAGGATGTACAGTCTACGCTCTATGCGATGCGTCAGGTAAAATATTTTTTCCGCGACAGCGAACTTGATGTTCCCATATTGAAGGACTGGGCCCATGCCATAGAGATACTGGGACAGCTCGAGCGCCATATCGACAATATCGTCGATGAGCACGGCAATATGCGGGAGACAGCCAGTGTCGAACTGGCACGTATCCGCCGTGAACTGCGCCAGTCTCAGAATACGATAAAGGAACGGGTCAACGGCATCCTTCATTCAGCCGAATATCAGAAATATTTCCAGGATGCCATAGTCACTGTGCGCGATGACCGGTACTGCATCCCAATCAAGGCGGAATACCAGTCGCGGTTCCCCGGCCTCATACATGACCGCTCCGCCAGCGGATCGACGCTGTTCATCGAGCCGATGGCGGTCGTCGAGCTCAATAACGACATCAAGCAGCTCGAGCTGGCTGAACAGCAGGAAGTGGCCCGCATCATGCGCGATATCTCGCGTGAGATCGGCAAAAACAGCGAAACGCTGCTCGACAACTGCAGCATATTGGCTGACCTTGATTTTGCTTTTGCCAAGGCCAGGCTGGCAGCCGATATGGGAGCAGTGCGGCCGGTACTGAATGCCGAAGGCGTAACGCGCATATACGGAGCCCGTCATCCGCTGATTCCCAAAAACAAAGTCGTCCCCATCGATATCCAGCTGGGCGACGGCTATAAGATGCTGCTGGTGACAGGACCGAATACGGGCGGCAAGACAGTGAGCATGAAGACGCTGGGACTCATCGTGCTCATGGTCCAGTCTGGCTGCTATATGCCTGCGGATCCCGGCTCGGAGATCGCCGTATATGACAATCTATATGCCGACATCGGCGATGAGCAGAGCATCGAGCAGAGCCTGTCGACGTTCTCCGCACATATGACGAATATCGTGCATATATTGAGCCAGGTCGAGCAGCATGACCTCGTGCTGCTCGATGAGCTCGGGGCCGGTACCGACCCTGAGGAGGGTGCGGCTCTGGCCATGGCCATCCTGGAGCATCTGCTGCATGTCGGTTGCACGACCATGGCTACGACGCATTACTCTGAGCTCAAGACGTTTGCTTATTCGACGGCTGGCGTCGAAAATGCCAGCGTCGAATTCGATGTCAAGACACTGCGGCCGACCTACCGGCTGCTCATAGGCATACCGGGAGCCAGCAATGCCTTTGCCATCAGCCGCCGGCTCGGTCTGAACCAGTCGCTGATCCTGCGGGCGAAAGAGCTCATAGCCAGCGACCACGCCCAGTTCGAGCAGGTAGTGAACGAGCTGGAGCATGAGCGTACGCTCTATGAACAGAAGAACGCAGAGATTCGTGAACGCCAGCAGCATGTAGAGCAGATGGAAAAGAAGATCGCTGCGGTCAAAGAAGAAATCGACCATAAGCGCAATGAACTGCTGAAGCGGGCACGGGAGCGCAGTGCTGCGCTCGTCCGGCGCACGCGCCGCGAGTCTGAGGACGTCATAAAGGAACTCAAGGAACAGTTCGACGATCAGGGCATCAAAGCCCGTCAGCGCGCCATCCAGGAGGCCCGGGCCCGTCTGAACAAGGCGTTCGAACAGGCGCAGCCGGGCATCATGCCGGAAAAAGTGGGGAAGCGCATCAGTCTGCATAAACTGCAGCCCGGCGATACCGTCTACGTGAAGAAGCTCGCGCAGAAAGGGACCGTCCTCGAGATATCCGGCAAAGAGCTCACAGTGCAGCTCGGTGTATTGCGCACGAAAGTCAGGGCTTCGGGGTGCACATTCGTGGCTCATGCGGCCAAGGAAGAACCGAAAAAGACTGCTGTGCGCAGTGCTCAGGCTTCGGGCATGCTGACCAAGACGGCCCAGGCACATCGCGAGCTCGATATCCGGGGCATGATGGTCGATGAGGCCGAGGTCGTCGTCGGGAAATTCATCGATGACGCTCAGATCGCAGGCTTGAGCCAGATACTGATCATCCATGGCAAGGGAACCGGAGCTCTGCGCAAAGGGATCCATGAATACCTGCGCCATCATAAGAGCGTACAGAGTTTTACCCTGGCCGATATCGACGAGGGTGGCAGCGGTGCCACGGTAGTGAATCTGAAATAACATCTGCTGCGAAAAACGGGGGATACGGGTTTTACCAATCAGAATCTAAAAGGACTATTCAAAAAATAGGTGATGTGGTAGAATAGTAGCAGTATCATATATCGAAGGATGCAGCTTATGCGGCTGCATCGCAGGAGGCACTTGATGGAGAAACGTCCGCATGCAAACCGTCCTGTCCGTCATCATAGGCCGACAGCGAAGAAACCAAGCGGTGGCAATACATTGAAAAGAGTGTTATTAGGATTCGTCATAGTCGTGGGAGTAATGACCCTCGGTGTAGCGGCGGGATTCATAACAGCTAATCTGAATACGAAGCCGGATATCGCCAATGATATACGGCCGCCAGCGTCATCCCAGATTTATGACATCAATGGCAATGAGATAGCGAATGTGCATGCCGATGAGAATCGCATGCCCGTAAAGATCAACCAGGTTCCGAAGAATCTGCAGAATGCTTTCGTGGCCGTCGAGGATAATCGCTTTTACGAACATATCGGTATAGATCCGCGCGGCATCGCTCGCGCTCTGTATGCAAATATCCGGGGACGCGAGGTGTCCGAGGGTGGCTCTACGATCACGCAGCAGCTGGCCAAGAACGCCTATCTGACGCAGGATCGCACCATAGCGCGCAAGGTTCAGGAAATATTCCTGGCCCTCCAGCTCGAACGCCAGTACACAAAGCAGGAAATACTGGAAATGTATCTGAACCAGATATACTTCGGTCAGGGAGCTTATGGCGTCCAGGCGGCAGCTCAGACGTATTTCGGCAAAGACGTCAGCGACCTGACGCTCAACGAATGCGCCATGCTGGCCGGCATCCCGAAAAGCCCGAACTACTACTCGCCCAGCAATAATATGCAGGCAGCGACGGAGCGCAAGGCTACGGTACTTGACCAGATGGTCAAATACGGCTATATCACGAACAGCCAGGCGACCAAGGCCAAGAACGAGAAGCTGGAAATCGTGAAACCGGTTAAGAAGGCGGATACGACCGAGGCTTCGTATTTCATTGACTATGTGACCCAGACGCTCATAGATAAATATGGCGCTGATGCTGTCTATAAAGAGGGCCTCAAGATCTATACGACCATCGACATGGATATGCAGCGGGCCGCTGAAGCAGCGCTCAAACAGCTGCCTACGTATACGAAAGACGGCAACGGCATCGTACAGCCGCAGGGCGCGCTCGTAGCCATCGACCCGCATAACGGCTATGTGAAAGCCATGGTCGGCGGCCGCGGTACTGATCAGTTCAACCGGGCAACCATGGCCGTGCGGCAGCCGGGTTCGGCCTTCAAGCCGTTCGTATTCGCAGCAGCTCTCGAGAACAAGTTCACGCCGAATACGGTCATAAATGATAGTCCGATCGATATCAACGGCTGGAAGCCACAGAACTATGAGCGCACGTTCAGCGGCAAGGTATCGCTGCGCGAAGTCGCCAGACGTTCGCTGAACGTCCCGACCGTAAAAATCGCGCAGAAGCTCGGCATCGACAAGCCGATCTATTATGCTCAGGAAATGGGCATATCGACGTTCGTGCTCGAGGGGCCACAGAATGACCGCAACCTCTCGACCGCTCTCGGCGGACTGACCAAGGGTGTGACGCCGCTCGAGATGGTAAGCGCCTATGGCACATTCGTCAACAAGGGCGTCCACGTGGATCCGGTTGTTATCGTCAAAGTACTGGACCGCAATGGCAAGGTGCTCGAGCAGGCATCGCCGAAACAGCGCAGTGTCATAAGCGAAGCCAGCGCCAGCGAGTTGACCAGCATGCTCCAGGATGTCGTCGAGCATGGCACTGGTACGGCAGCGCGCCTGGACCGCCCTGCCGCCGGCAAGACCGGAACGACCAGTGACTATCATGATGCCTGGTTCATAGGCTATACGCCGGATCTCGTGGCTGGTGTATGGATGGGCAATGACAACAATACGCCGATGCACGGAGTGACGGGTGGTACCATACCGGCAAAGATATGGAAAGCCTTTATGCAGAAGGCTGTAGCCAGCATGCCGGCCAAGAATTTCGATGGATCATCAGCATCTACGAGCGAACCGGTCCAGGAGCTCGAAGATGATAAGAAATCCGGCTTGAAGAGCTCGAAGAAGAATGACAAGAATCAGGGCGCCAAGGGCACCACGGATAATGCCAAGAACGGCAGTCCGTCTGGTGGCAATGACGAATCGCCAACGCCATCGGCACCGGCACAGCCTGCGGCACCACCGGCTGCCCCAGCACCATCACCTGGAGGCGGCGTCTCTAAGAGCAGCAACTAAATAAACTAGAATAAGGACAGGAGCGAGACTTTTGGCTGAAAATGTATTTGATACCCTGAAAGAACGCGGCTTTATCGCCCAGTGCACGAACGAAGCTGAATTGCGTGAGCTTTTAGCAAATGAGAAAGTGACATTCTACATCGGCTTCGATCCGACGGCGGACAGCCTGCATGCGGGACACTTCATCGCTTTGATGGCCATGGCACATCTCCAGCGGGCTGGTCACCGCCCCATATGCCTGGTGGGCGGTGGCACGGGTACGGTCGGTGATCCGACAGGCCGTACCGATATGCGCAAGATGCTGACCGACGAAGATATCGAGCATAACTGCGAATGCTTCAAGAAGCAGATTTCCCGTTTCATAGATTTTTCGAACGGCCGGGCCATCATGGCCAACAATGGGGACTGGCTGCGCAAGCTGAACTACATCGACCTGCTGCGCGAGGTCGGGGCAGATTTCACGGTCAACCGCATGCTGGCTGCTGAGTGCTACAAACAGCGCTGGGAAAAGGGGCTGACATTCCTCGAATTCAACTACATGGTCATGCAGGCTTATGACTTTCTCGAGCTGAACCGCCGCTATGGCTGCCGGCTCCAGATGGGTGGTGATGACCAGTGGTCGAACATCATCGCCGGTGTGGAGCTCTGCCGCCGCAAGAACAATATCGCAGTCTACGGCCTGACGAACAAGCTGCTCACGAAGAGTGACGGCAAGAAGATGGGCAAGACGGCTGGCGGCGCTCTCTGGCTCGATGCCGAGAAGACATCGCCGTATGAGTTCTATCAGTACTGGCGCAATGTCGATGATGCGGATGTAGAGAAATGTCTGTCACTGCTGACATTCCTGCCTATGGATGAGGTTCATCGTCTCGGCGCTCTGAAGGATAAAGAGATCAACGAAGCCAAGAAAGTACTGGCCTACGAAGTAACGAAGATCGTCCATGGCGAAGAAGCAGCCAATCAGGCTCAGAAATCGGCCGAGGCTCTGTTCGGTGGCAGCGGCTCAGCGGAAGCGATGCCGGAGATCAAGGCGGCGGCTGGCAGCAAACTGCTCGATGTACTCGTCGCGGGTCAGGTATTTGCTTCGAAGGGAGAAGGACGCCGCCTCATCAAGCAGAACGGCTTGTCGCTCAACGATGCGAAAGTGCAGGATGCCGAATATGTGCTGCAGACTGCTGATTTCAGCCAGGATGGCGCGGCTATCGTGAAAAAAGGTAAGAAAAAATATTACAGACTGGTACAGTGATCGAACAGGCTGATGCGTCTGATTTGACTGAATAGCTTGCTTGTGCTAAAATGTATAGGTTAATGTACGTTCATTGTGCGAACTCTAGCGCAAGCAATAATAAGAAAAGGAGCGTTTTCTTCAAATGTCGGGACATTCTAAATGGGCGAATATAAAGCGTAAAAAAGGTGCAAATGATGCGATACGCGGCAAGATCACGACCAAGATTGGCCGTGAGATAACCATAGCCGTACGCATGGGCGGTCCGGATCCGGTCGGCAACATGCGCCTGAAGCTGGCTCTGTCGAAGGCCAAGGCCAACAACATACCGAAGGACAATATCAAGCGCGCCATCCAGAAGGGTGTAGGCGCCACTGACGGCGGCAACTATGAAGAGCTGACCTATGAGGGCTATGGCCCGGGCGGCACCGCCGTTATGCTCGATATCCTGACGGATAATCGCAATCGCACGGCTGCTGATGTCCGGCATCTGTTCTCGAAATATGGCGGCAACCTCGGCCAGGATGGCTGCGTCGCCTGGATGTTCAAGAAAAAAGCGATATTCGTAGTCGAAAAAGAGACATTCGACAATGAGGATGAGCTCATGGAGATCGCCCTCGAGGCCGGTGCCGATGATATGTCATCTGAGGATGATATTTTCGAGATAACGGCTGAGCCTGAGGCCTATGATGATATCGAGAAGGCTCTGGGCGAGCATGGCATAGAGACGGCTTCGTCCGAGGTCACCATGGTACCGGATACCATGGTTCATCTGGAGGGCAAGGACGCTGACAAGATGCAGGAACTCATCGAAGCTCTGGAAGATGATGATGACGTGCAGAACGTCTACAGCAACTATGAGGGCAGCGAGGAGTAATCCTTATTTGATTTGAGAAGTGGGCTCAGGCATATGTTTGAGCCCGCTTTGTTTTGATAGGAGGAACTATGCTGGCATTGGGGATCGACCCGGGGACGGCGATTTGCGGCTACGGCTTTGTCGAGCAGGTAGGCAGCCGCCTCGTGCCGCGCGAATATGGCGCCATCGTGACGAGTCCGAAGATGCGCATGCAGGACCGGCTCATGAAGCTTTATGATGAACTGGATGGCATCATAAAGGAATATAAGCCTGATGTCATGGGCGTGGAGCAGCTGTTCTTCAACCGTAATGTCACCACGGCCATACCAGTCGGCCAGGCGCGCGGCATCGTGCTGCTGGCAGCTGCCAAGAACGACCTGCAGCTCGTCGAGCGCACGCCTCTGCAGGTGAAGCAGGCCATGACCGGCTACGGCAAGGCGACGAAGCAGCAGATCATGTTCATGGTCACCAAACTGCTCAACCTGCCCAAGCCGCCGCATCCTGATGATACGGCGGATGCTCTGGCTATCGCTATATGTACCTTGCGCTGTATGAACAGCATCGTATTCCGCAACAAGCTGCGGCAGGGGCAACCGGTCTGATTATCGTCCGTCTACGTAGGAGAACTCATTATGATAGGATTTTTACGCGGCCAGGTGGCTGAACTGGGGACTGACCATTGCCTGCTTGATGTGAACGGGGTCGGATATCGTATCTATATACCGGCTCGTACGCGCGAGGAACTTCATAAAGGCGATACGGTGACTCTGTATACTCATATGAGTGTGCGCGAGGACGCGATTCAGCTCTATGGCTTCCGCGAATCGCGTGAATACGATTTATTCCGGGAACTGATCAATGTATCCGGCATCGGCCCGAAAGTCGCTCTGGGAATCATATCTACCATATCGCTCCCAGAGCTGGCGGCGGCCATACAGAATGAGCAGCTAAAAGTCTTGACACGCCTGCCGGGCATCGGCAAGAAGTCCGCCGAGCGTCTGATTCTGGAGCTGCGGGATAAGCTGGCCTTTGCCGGCGACGAAATCCCGCAGCCGGGTACGAATGTCGCTCCGCCCGTAGGGGACGATGCGATCGCACAAGCCACGGCGGCCCTGCTGCAGCTGCAGTATACGCCGAGCGAGATCGCACCGGTGATGAAAGACATGCCTGCCGGACGCTCGACGGCTGATATCATCAAACTGGCTCTGGCCAGATTGAACAAGCTGGGCTGAGCCATCGGCCGCAGCAGAATTCCGCATGATACAGGAGAGCAGAGGAGGATACGATGGCTGATATAGATAGCCTGTCCGAGGGGCGGGTAGTCACGGGAGGCGAGCAGTCGGGCGACATATGGCAGTACAGCCTGCGCCCAACCCATCTCTCGGAGTACATAGGTCAGGATAAGGAAAAGGCCAAGCTGAAGATATATATAGAGGCCGCCTTGAAGCGCGGCGAGGCTCTGGACCATGTCCTGCTCTATGGGCCTCCGGGACTCGGAAAGACGACCCTGGCCGGCATCATCGCCAGCGAGCTCGGGGTCAATTTCCATCAGACCTCGGGCCCGGCCATTGAGCGCCAGGGCGATTTGGCTGCCCTGCTGACGAATATGCAGGAGCATGATGTGCTGTTTATCGACGAGATCCATCGCCTGTCCCGCAGCGTCGAGGAGATCCTGTACTCGGCGATGGAGGACTACGCCCTCGATATCATCGTCGGCAAAGGCCCGAGTGCGCAATCCATCAGGCTCGACATCGCGCCGTTCACGCTCATAGGCGCCACGACGAAAGCCGGTGCTCTGGCACCGCCGCTGCGAGACCGATTCGGCGTCATCGCACGGCTCGAGTACTATACCGTTGATGCCCTCGTCGAGATTATCCGCCGGGCCGCCGGCATACTGCAGATAGATATCGAGCCGGGCGGTGCCCATGAGATTGCCCGGCGCTCGCGCGGTACCCCGCGCATCGCCAACCGTCTGCTCAAGCGCGTCCGCGATTTCGCCCAAATCAAAGGGGAGGGCATCATCACGGACAAGCTGGCCGACAGCGCCCTCGATATGCTCGAGGTGGACAAGGCGGGCCTGGACCGCACGGACCGCCGCTTGCTCCATACGATGATAACGAAATTCGCCGGCGGCCCGGTCGGTCTCGAGACGCTTGCGGCTGCAATCAGTGAATCAACCGATACGATCGAGGATGTCTATGAGCCCTTCCTGATCCAGCTGGGCTTTATCAATCGTACCCCGCGCGGGCGCGTAGTGACTGAGGCCGGTTATGAGCATATGGGCATACCGTATCCCGTAGCCTGAGCCAGATCGAGGAGGACGATCAGATATGAAATTACTTCTGCACATGTGCTGCGGCCCCTGTTCCTGCTATCCGTTGAAGAAGCTTCGCTCCGAGGGAATCGAGCCTACGGGCTACTTTTTCAATCCCAATATCCATCCGTATAAGGAATGGGAACACCGACTAGAGACGGCCAAAGAATTCGCGCAGAAAACAAATATGGAAATCATAACGGATGAGAACTATAGATTGCGTGAATTCCTCAAGAAAGCATTGCCGGCGGAAGCCATCCCCAATGGACGGTGCACGATGTGCTATACCTGGCGACTGCAGGAAACAGCGCGCTATGCCGCTGAACATGGCTACACTCATTTCACCTCTACGCTTTTCTACAGCATATACCAGCAACATGATCTCATGCGGCGGACAGCGGAAAAATTCGCTGCCGAGTACGGTGTTGATTTCTACTATGAAGATTTCCGCCCCGGATGGCAGGAGGGCATAGACCTGTCCCATGAGCTTGAGCTCTATCGCCAGCCGTACTGCGGATGCGTATTCAGTGAAGAGGAACGCTACAGCAAGGCCATACGCAAGGCGCGCAAGAAAGCCAACAAGGCAAAAAAGCGGGCCCGGCTGGCAGCCGCAGCTGCTGAGCAGGCAGCCCAGGATGCAGCTCAGTGAGTCGAACTCGATGATGAGGTGTGATGACGCACATGATAACAGCAAAGAAACTATTACGGCTGGGCTTGTTCTGCCTGAGCCTGTTGCTGTGGCTGCCCCATGATGCTGCTGCAGCCTGGCAGCCACAGGTGAAAGTCGGCCTGAGCAGCGGACAGACCGGAGTAAACCTGTCTGTCAGCGGAGCTGCTGGTGAGCTCGTATCTGGTGACGAAATCATAGCCAGAGTGCCAATCGGACAAAACATAGCCATCACCTGGGATGCCAAAGGCATGCTCGTGAACGGGCAGATCCTGGGCAACGGCACACTGCAGCTGCGGCCGGCAGCAGCCGCTAAGGACGCTGTGAAAAAAGAGAAAACTCCGGCGAGCAGCAAGCAGAACAAGCAGAAAAAAAATGCGGTAAAAAACGCAACGGCAGCCAATGCCAGTCAGAAGGCAACCCCGGCGGATGCATTCCGAGTCCGCATCAATGGCACGGTATACCGCGGATCAGCTGAGGTGCTCCACAAACAAAACGGCCTGACTATTGTTAATGCGCTGGGAGTCGAAGATTACCTGCGTGGAGTCATTCCCATAGAGATGTCAGCAGAATGGCCGGACGAAGCCCTGAAGGCCCAGACGATAGCGGCACGGACATTTGCCCTGAAGAACCGCAGCCGCCATAAGGCAGAAGGCTACGATATTTGCGCAACCACGCACTGTCAGAGCTATCGCGGCGTAGCCGTGGAGCGTGCTCCATCAGATGCCGCTGTTGCTGATACTCGCGGTCTGGTACTGACCTATGATGGCAGTCTCATCGATGCGTTGTTCCATACGGATTCCGGTGGCATGACTGAGGACAGCGAGGCCGTATGGGGGACGAAGCTGCCTTACCTGCGGGCAGTGCGTGAGCCGGAGGTGGAGACGCAGCCATGGACGATTACCTTGCCACAGGCGACGGTCAGTGCTCGTCTGAGCAGTTCCAAAGGCGCAGGGAGAAAAATAGGCGACATAAAGAAGATCGAGCTTGGCGATTTGCATTTCAACGATAAGCAAGCCGATATGACGCTGGGGCGCACGCGCTCCGGCCGGGTACGGACGGCCATCTTCATCGGCCGGAATGGGTCGCTTTCCATCACTGGTAATGAATTGCGTAAACTTTTCGGCCTGCATAGTACGATGTTCACGCTCAAGCTGGAGCATGATAACGTCGTATTCCAAGGCTATGGATCCGGGCATGGCTTGGGCCTCTCGCAGTTCGGTGCCAAACGCCTGGCTGATAAAGGCGAGACAGCGGCACAGATACTGAAGCATTACTATACAGGTGTCGATATCAAAAATCTATATTGATGAATCAATCCTGCCACTGTCATCAGACGATATAGATATCAGATAATATAGATATAGAAAGAAGATTTAAAATATGCTACTTACCGATTTCGATTATGATTTGCCTGAAGAACGTATCGCTCAGACTCCGATCGAGCCACGCAACGCCTCGCGCCTCATGGTTCTCGACCCAGTCAAAAAGACGATCGAGCATCGTCATTTCTATGATCTGAAGGATTATCTCGTTCCTGGCGATACCTTGATATTCAACGATACCCGCGTCATGCCAGCCCGTCTCATCGGCCATCGCGATCAGACCGGCGGCCGTGTCGAGGTATTCCTGTTGCGGCGCCTCGATGCCAATCGCTGGGAAACATTGGCCAAACCGGGCAAGAAGGCCAAAGAGGGCAATGTCATCAATTTCAGCGATGAGCTATCCTGCACCGTCATCGAGCATACGGATTTCGGCGGGCGTATCGTAGAATTCCATTACGATGGCGTATTCGAAGAGATCCTGGATCGCCTCGGTGAGACGCCGCTGCCGCCGTACATACACGAAAAACTCGAGGACAGCGAGCGCTACCAGACCGTTTACAACCGTGAGGAAGGCTCCGCAGCTGCACCGACCGCGGGGCTCCATTTCACCAAAGAGCAGATGCAGGAACTCAAGGACATGGGGGTCAATCTGGGATTCGTGACGCTGCACGTCGGGCTCGGGACTTTCCGGCCTGTGAATGTCGACAACATCGAGGATCATGTCATGCATAAAGAGCATTACGTGATATCCGATGAGACAGCCAAACTCGTGATGGATACGAAGGCAGCCGGACACCGCGTCATAGCCGTCGGTACGACGAGCATCCGGACGCTCGAATCAGCGGCCACAGCCAAGGGCCAGATCGCTGGCAAAAGCGACTGGACCGGTATATTCATATATCCGGGCTACGATTTCAAGATCGTCGATGCCCTGATAACGAATTTCCACCTGCCAAAATCGACCCTGATCATGCTGATATCCGCCTTCGCCGGCCGCAAATTCATCCTCGACGCCTACAAGACAGCCGTCGAACAAAAATATCGGTTTTTCTCGTTTGGTGACGCCATGTTCATCTCGTCACCACAGCCACAGGCTGAAAGAGAAAAAGAAGTTTACGAACTGGAACATATGCATGACCACGATGAATAAGCCATCATGCCATGAACATATCGAAAAGCCTGCTTCCATGAAGGAAGTGGGCTTTTTATACATCGTAACGCAAAGTGAATGTTAAGTTATTGATTCGATGATTGAATCTGTGATTAAGTGGTTGCAGTTAGCAAGCATAGCAAATGTGAGGCAAATGGAAGCTTCTGAGCTTTTAGTGTGGCTAAGGGGAATTAGCCACACTAAGATTGAGGCTTTGCCAACGACGCATTTTGCTTCGTATTAAGAAAATACTGCGTCTTGTATTGATTGACTGAATCAAACTCTTTTTAGGCCCCGTATCTTCCTGGAATCTGCTTGGCACTATTTCTGCTTTTGTATCAGCTGGTCATCTTATGCTATAATGAATAGATATCGGAGGCAATCATTATGAACAACAAACAGCTTGCGCCACGGGACAGCAATTTATCATATGCATTGAATACCAGTGCGCTTACGCCGGATTATTTTGTCGAGCATTATGCCGACTTTCTGCCGCGTGTCATCGCCAAAGGCAATCCCTCTGAGGATACCATGCGCCATTACTGCAATCAAATCGATTTTTTCATCCGCTGGTGCCTCAGTAATAAATGTCATCCGCTTGCCGTGCAGACATACCAATTGCTCATATATCGTGAATATTTGCTGAACCAGCAATATAAGGCTGACAGTATCCAGCTCATGCTGGCAGCTGTGCGGGCTTTCTTTTCTGCAGCAAAGACCGTCGGGCTCATCACTGAGAATCCGGCAACAGATATCGATTCACCCTCTGTGAGCCGTACGAGTGATGCCCTGCTCCATTTCTACACTCCGCAGCAGATGCAGGCCATCATACATGTTTTTGACCAGGATCCTGATGACTTCACCCGGACGCGGAACAAGCTCATCCTTTACCTGATGGGCGTCGAGGGGCTGCGCAATGTCGAGGTGCACAGAGCCTGCCGCGAGGATATCAACTGGGAGGTAAAGGCAATCATGATACGCGGCAAAGGTGCCAAGGGCCGGATGGAGCCGATTTACCCCTGCGATGAGACTTTCGCGCTGATCAAGGAATATCTGGATGCTGTCCCCAGGGATCATGCCATAAAGAAAGACGGCGTGCTGACCCCATTGATACTATCGTCATCACACCGCAATTTTCTAGGACGCATATCGCGCAACGGTATCCGTAATGTCATGAACAAGGCCCTCGAAGCCTGTGATTTGAAGCACCCCGGCTATTCCTGCCATGTCTTCCGCCACAGTTGCGGGACGAATCTTTATCAGGCCACGAAGGATTTGCGCCTTGTTCAGGAAACGCTGCGTCATCGTGATCCGAAAGTGACAGCCCGCTATGCCCATGTAAACCAGCGCTTGAAGCATCGCGTCACTTCAGCCCTGGTTCCGCATGATGATTGATCATTCCAACCACTTTTTCACAGTATTCTATTCATGCAGCCGACAATGTCGGCTGTTTTTTTACCCCAAATGCTATTTACATTTTTTTCAAGCTGCATGTCATACATGGCTTCGCTGCCGATCCGCTGAACGCATCAGTAAAAAAGGCAATTCTCCCCTGCTTTATGGGGAAAATTGCCCTGATTTACTTACGATGTGAGATGATGTAGGTATTACAGCAGCACCTTGTGGCTGACATTTATACGGCCGCGGTCATCGATCTCAGTAACCTTGACCTGCAGCTGGTCACCGACCTGTACGACATCCTCTACGTTCTCTACGCGGCGTTTCGCCAGCTGGGATATGTGGCAGAGACCTTCACGGCCCGGCAGCAGTTCGACAAAAGCACCGAATTTCATGAGACGGGTGACACGGCCGGTGTAGATCTCGCCGGGCTTTATCTCATGTACGATATCCTCGATCATCTGTTTAGCCTTGGCCATGCCGGCAGCATCGCTCGAGGTCAGGAATATGTTGCCATCCTCGTGAATGTCGACCTGGACGCCGGTCTCCTCGGTGATGCCCTTGACGACCTTGCCGCCCTTGCCGATGACATCGCTGATCTGATCGACCTTTATCTTGACCGTCTCGACGCGCGGTGCATATGGCGACAGCTCTTTGTTCGGCTCGGAGATGCACTCGAGCATCTTGCCGAGGATGAAAGCACGGCCGCGTTTGGCCTGCTCCAAAGCCGATGCCAGGATGTCGCGGTTGATGCCGGCCACCTTGATATCCATCTGGATGGCAGTGACGCCCTCCGTGGTGCCGGTGACCTTGAAGTCCATATCACCGAGAGCATCCTCCATGCCCTGGATGTCCGTCAGTATCGTGTAGGCATCGCCCTCTTTGACGAGGCCCATAGCGACGCCGGAAACCGGACGCTTGATCGGTACGCCGGCATGCATGAGCGACAGCGTGGAGCCGCAGGTCGAGGCCATGGAGCTCGAGCCGTTCGACTCGAGAACCTCGGACACGACGCGAATCGTGTACGGGAATTCCTCTATGGACGGGATGACCGGCAGCAGGGCACGCTCTGCGAGAGCACCATGACCGATCTCACGGCGGCCTGGACTGCGCATAGGCTTCGCCTCACCGACGGAGTAGCCGGGGAAATTATAGTGATGGATGTAGTGCTTTGCATACTCAGGACCAAGCCCATCGATGATCTGCTCATCGCCGAGAGCGCCAAGCGTAGTGACGGACAGGACCTGCGTCTGACCGCGGGTGAAAAGCCCCGAGCCATGCGGGCGCGGCAGGATGCCGACTTCGCAGGTCACCGGACGTACCTCGTCAGTAGCGCGGCCATCCGGACGTATCTTTTCATGTGTTATCATGTGGCGCACGAGCGATTTCTCGATGTCGTGGAACGCAATCTCGATCTCTTTGTCCATCTCCGGATAGTCTGGCAGGAAATGATCCATGACGTCAGCAGCGATGTCAGCGATATGAGCATCGCGATCGAGCTTGTCCGGATTGCGGACCGCTGCATCGAGACGCTCGCCGCAGTAGTCGCGGATGCCGTCCATGAGCTCGTCCGGTACCGTGAACAGCTTTGCGATATGCTTCTCCTTGCCGCATTCATCCTGGATTTTCTTCTCGAAGGCGACGATGCGCTTGATCTCCTCATGACCGAACATGATGGCGTCGAGGATTACCTCCTCTGGCAGCTCGTTTGCTCCGGCTTCGACCATCATGACGGCGTCAGCAGAGCCGGCCACGGTCAGGTTCAGGGTGGAGACGGCACGCTGCTCCTCGGTCGGATTGATGACGAACTCATCATTCACGCGGCCGACGCGCACACCGGCAATCGGGCCATTGAACGGGATATCCGATACTGAGAGCGCACACGAGGCACCGATCATGCCGACCAGTTCCGGAGCATTGTCCGGCTCATACGACAGTACGGTCGCGACAATCTGGACATCATTGCGATAGCCTTTCGGGAACAGCGGACGTATCGGACGGTCGATCAGACGGGCACACAGCACGGCCTCGTTCGAGGGACGCCCTTCGCGCTTGATGAATCCGCCTGGTATCTTGCCGCCGGCATACATCTTTTCCTCATAGTCGACGGTCAGCGGGAAGAAGTCTACTCCCTCACGCGGCTCAGCGGAGGCTGTGGCCGTCACCAGCACTACGGTGTCACCATAGCGGACCAGCACTGCGCCATTGGCCTGCTTGGCCATCTTGCCATTCTCGATGATCAGCTTGCGTCCGCCAAGCTCCATCTCATAAGTATGGAAACCTTCCATCAAACTTCCTCCCATATTTTATCTAACATTTATTTACTTTAATTTTATATATTCGACATTATAGCGCCCATACCTTTTCCCGGTGCATGGTTTTTATTGCAGGAATTATCGGCCAGGACCGATTGAAACGATAGAGGCTGTCGCGATATAAATTGCGACAGCCTCTAAGCAGCTATTATTATGCCATTGTCCGATCCCCGCTTACCGCCGGGATGAGGCAATGACTGAGCTAAACTATTCTCAGTGCTCCATCGTGGAACGGATGCCGAGACGAGAGACTATCGAACGATAGCGCTCGATGTCCTTCTTGTAAAGGTATGCCAGGAACGAACGACGGCGGCCGACCATCTTCAGCAGGCCACGACGGGAATGATGATCCTTCTTGTGCTGCTTCAGGTGCTCCGTGAGGTAGTTGATACGAGCCGTCAGAACGGCAATCTGTACCTCTGGCGAACCAGTGTCACCCTCATGGACGGCATACTTCTTCATGATTTCCTGTTTCTCTGTCTGAGTAAGCATTAAAAATCCTCCTATTTCTATATAGACCAGCAGCTAGGAAAACGTCGGAGTGCCTCGTTATCTGAGCTGCGGTGCCAACAAACATATTAAGTATACATGGCCCTAGAGAGTCTGTCAAGGGTGGTCGGAACTTATTTTTCGGTGAAATGTGCAGATGAGAATTTCAACCTATTTTGTGCCCATTGAAAAGGCATCGATTTCCAGTATGCATTCCAGGCAATCGTTTTTGCTCTTCACGCGGGGGGTCTGGATGATCGTATAGCGCTCTCCATCTTGGAGCTGTTCAAGGAAATCAAGCAGCTGGAAATAGTTGCCACGGAGTTTCAGTTTCAGCGGGAGAACCCGGAGGCCGTCCTGAACGCGCAGCTCGCCGGGCGTCAGTTCGCAGAGCTCGAGCTGGCTGGCCAGCGCCTTGCTCTGCAGGTAGCCGACGATGCGTCCCTGCTCGATATCATCGGGCAGAGCCTTATCAGCCCGCTCCTGACGCTGTTGCAAGTCCTGCTCATATTTCTTCTCGTCGCTGATATGGGCATTGTGGAAATTCGTGACCTTCAGGACCTGGGCAGCTGCAACCTGAGCCCGTGCCTCTGCAGAAGCAGCCGCACCATGCAACGGCGCGCGGAGCAGGAATATGTATATGACGATCAGCAGCAGGCAGATAGCGGCTGCGAGCAGCAGATAACGATTTTTTGCAGTAAAGCGTTCCATTTCATCATCTCGTATAAGCTAGATTTTCAAATGCAGACGGAAGTTGAGTGTGCCACTAGTCGCCCCCTCATGCTGTTCTGATCGGCCGGAGGATTCGAGCGTCACCCCGTCAGCAAAGAATTCGTCATGCTCCAGCTGCTCGACGTAGGCCGTCAACGAGGCATAGTCGGTGGCCTGCCCGCTCAGCCGTACCTCGTTATCGTCGCCCGCCTCGACACTGTCGAGCCAGACGCCATCGACCGTCACTGTGCCGAGATGTACGAGCAGGGCATACCAGGGTTGCTGCTGGTCAGCCAGCTGTGCGACGAGCTGTTCCTTTTGCTCGGCGCGCGTGCGTACCTGTTCCCACAGCTCGCAGCGTTTCCGGTCCGGAGCCATCTCGGCAAGCTGGCTCTCGGACTGCAGCATGTGCTGGCGGCTCTCATAGAAGCCCCAGGCATCATGAGCGGTAAGTATGCTCAGCGATAGCAGGCAAATTCCGACCAGCAGCAGAGCCAGACGCCGATAGTCGAGGCTGTCATCGTTTGGCCGGTCCTGCATGATGAAGCTCAGCTCCGCCCAGCGGGCTCGTTTCGGCACCGCGGCCCAGACCGCATACAGTACAGCGTCCCGCTGCTCCTGATCCACATGGTCAGCCGCGTAGCTGACGATATGGCCGGCGACCTGCAGCGTACCGCTCCCCTGCGGCAAGGCCTCGATATCAGGGCCGGAGTATAGCTCGGCAAGCGGTGGTATGGCCTCGATGTCGATCAGGTCGAGGCCGGCCGTGCGGCAGGCATGACGGATACCGTCGAGCAGCAAGCGGGGCATGGCGGACAGCCAGGCGGTCTCGGCGGTATCGTCCAGCGTCACCTCGACGGTCTGGCAGAGATCGATATCTATGCCATCATGGCGCAGTCGCCCGTCCATCTCGCAGTGGAGGGCATAGCGACGCTGCTCTTCATCGGCAATATGCGGCAGATGGACGATGTAGCCGAACATATCGGTCGCCGGTATACTGATCGCGATGGGGTAGCCCTGCCAGCCATAGCGCTTCAGTCCCATGTCGATGATGTCCACCAGCTCGGCGGCTCCCCACTGCCCTGCTGTCGGACCGTCTGCGAAGCTGCTGCGCCGCTCCTCTGCCACGACAGAAACGATTTCCCAGCCCTCGTCCTGGCGCTCGAGCAGGACGAGCAGCACGCGGTCCGGCTGCGGCCGCACGCCGACGATGTAGTCCATGCGGTAACGAAGGAAATCGCTCAGGCGCCCCAGAAGCTGCCGGTTCAGCAATTCATTTAAGCCATGACTGCCAAACATATCGTGCCCTCCCCTTGCCTGCATTGACATCCTTCAACTCGGCTTTCACCAGCACCATGCGCCTCCAGGTCATAGCTCCGCGGCGCTGCTCAGTATCACGGCTCACACCGGCGATATAGAGCAGATCATTCTCCGGCGTAACAGATATCTGCGTGATGATTTCCCGCTCCGTATCCTCGCGAGGCGGCAGACGGTTGAAAGCGCCACCGCGCTTCATGTCATTGACGAGCTCCGGCTGCGCCATGACCTGCAGGGCGTACTCCTCGACAGCTCCCTCGGCAGCCAGACGCAGCTCGGTCTCACGCACATATTCCCGTGTGTTCCGCTGACCCTGCCCGACGAAATAAGCGACCCCGCTGGCGAACATGATGACGAGCAGCATGATGCAGAGACTGATGAAGCTCGCCATGCCCCGCTCATCACGGTAGATCGGCATCGCGTGTCGCCTCCTCCTGAAATGTCCGGGCAACCGGCTCGTAGACTGCTGTCGTCAGTGTATAGGTGCGCCGTGTGACCATGCTCCGGCAGGTGAGGCTCAGACGATAGAGACCGGGCTTCCCCTCCACAGCATCGCAGCGGAATTCCACCACGATGACTCTGCCGAGGGCATTATCCCCCGTCATCGGCGCATAGGCAGCGCCATCGACGAGTTTGCTGCCGTTCACGCTGTAGCGCTGGACATCGTGATAATCAGCCGGTACATCGTAGCCATAGCCCAATGTATTTCCTGTCTGGTTGATCTTGATGGTGGCCAGCTGCTTCTGGTCCGTAGCTATGCTGTTGCCCCAAAGAGCATCATTCACCATGCGCTGCATGCAGATGGCGACCTCCTGCTGGAGCTCTTCGTCGCCATTCAGCAGCATATAGCTGCGTACACATAGTACTACGGCCAGCCCCAGCCCCACCAGCAGCATCCCAATCAGCGGCAGGGCAGTTGCCAGCTCGAGCAGCAGGTAGCCCTGCTCGCCGGTACGGCGTACGCTACTCATCGGTTGCCGGCGTCTGCTCTGACAGCCGGTGACTGCCGATGAAACGATGCAGGCTGAGCTGGCCATTGCGCCCTCCCCCCTCCCAGCTGACAGATACATCGACATCGTACGCGGGGGCTGAGACAGCAGACGCCGATCCGACCACTACGGCATTCACCTCGTATCGGAGATCGTTCACCGTGAGGTCGCTGGGCTCGCCCTGCCACGGCACTGTCCCCGGCGTGATGCCGCCATGGTCGGCCTGCCATTCGAGGTAGGCCAGCTGCGACTGGGCCAGGAATATGCCGGCCTCGCGTGCCCCATCCTGACGGCTGAGACGCGCCGCCTGATATATGGTGAATACGCCTCCTGCCACCAGCGTCGCCAACAGTGCGATGATAATGGTCTCCAGCAGGAAGAATCCTGTCTCGCTGCCTGCAGCCCGTTCTGATACGTGCATGAAATTTCCTCCCATGCTACTCATGATCCGCTCTAGAACAGCGTCATATAGGCCTGCCAAAGCCATTGCCCCGCGAGAACCGCGATCCAGCCGCCAGCCGCGAGGAAAGGGCCGAAAGGCAGAGCATCACGACCGGTGCAGCGCCGTCCGAGCAGCAGTCCGGCTGCCACGAATCCGCCGAGCACGAAGGCTGCCAACAGGGCGATGAATATCCCGGGACAGCCCAGCCATATCCCCATGACCAGGCCGAGCTTCACATCGCCGCCCCCGAGACCGCCGCGCGTCACGCGGCGCAGCAGCCACAGGCTCCCACCGCCTGCGGCCGCGCCAGCCAGTACCGTAACCCACTCCGCATCCAGCTGGCACACATGAAACAGCTGCCACAGGAGCCCGAGGACTCCCAGTGGCAGCACGATACGATTGACCAGCAGCCCTGTCCGCACATCAGCTATCCCCAGCCATATCAGTGTAAACAGGAATACTGTCCTCATGATATCCATATCCATACTCACTCAAAAGCTGCCTTGTCATATCCGGCTCGAAGCCGGCTTTGCTATAGTGTCAGTTCGTCTGGGACGTCGTGTCATGGACGAAGTCATTCGCGGTATGCTCGAGGCAAGTAGCCCGAACCTCACCGGTCTTCGTGGTTCCTTCGCCAATCGCATATGTAGTGCCCTCCGGCACCGGCTGAGGATCAGCCTTGCCACGCATGTAACACTTGCCTGCCGGCGGTTTCAGCTTGTCGGCGTCCTGCAGATATTCCGTCAGATCAGATAGTGACTTCGGATTTGTCCCTTTCTCTGTCTGATAGAGCGCGATCGAGGTATCGATTGTCGTCAGGTCGGACTGGATGCGGGCCGTATTGGCCCGGGTCATCATCGCTGACAGCCGCGGTACCGCGATCGCCGTCATCACACCGATGATCATGACCGCGATCAGGACACTAAGCAGCGTAAAGCCTGCCTCATCATTTTTTTGCATGATACCACCTCTCAAAAATACATCCTATCTCTCCAGGCGCACGCGGGCACCGGAGCTGACCATGAGGTGCCAGCCCCGGCGGGGACCGGCATCATTGTATATGTGAAAGGTAACCGGAGAACTTACGAGATTGCCATTTTTAGCGAAGTAAACCTCGCCGTATGAGTCTTCGCCCGAACTCCGTACCCAGGTAACATGTGTGAATGGCAACAGCTTATGACTCATCAGGTAATTGAACGCACCCATGCGCACTCGGTAGTAGCCGGGACTTATCTCGACGATGAGCAAACTGCCACTGTAGATATCCTGGTCATGATAGATCGCTGCCTGATGGACGCCGGTGCGGCTGATTGTCTGGGCATAGCGTATGTCGGACAGCAGGCATTGCGCTGTATACTCAGTAGCCGCCTCTGCATACATGCGTGCCAGCCGGGGCATTGCCACGACGGTCACGATGCCCATGAGCATCGTGACGATCATGACCTCGAGCAGCATCCATCCTGACTGCCCGAACTTCCCCGGCTGGTATTCATGCATGTGGGCGCCCTCTTCATCTAAGCGTTTTATCATTAAGCATATACTAACACTTTTGGCGCTTGATTGCAAGTATTATTTAATTGTATACACTGTGTTTTGTAACAGTAATTATCGCTCTCCAAGCAGTTGTAAATTATTTCAGCTTAAATACTCGTAGATATCATCTCAGATAATCTTTTCCCCGTGATAGAGCTCTCCGCCGATCTCAGGATAGACGCCGTAGCCGATGGCCCACTCCGTCTTGTATTTGATGGCCTGAGCATGGATGCTGTCCATACGGTCCTGCGTACGGACGATCTTGCCCGGGACACCGACAACGAGGGAATTCGGCGGGATGACGGCATTTTCTTTTACCAATGCACCAGCGGCAATGATCGAGCCACGACCGATCTTTGCTCCCGTGAGGACTGTCGCATTCATGCCGATGAGGACGTGATCCTCGATGACACAGCCGTGCACCGTTGCCCCGTGACCGATAGTCACATAGTCGCCGATGATGCAGGGGTCGTCATCCGCGACATGCAGGCAGACGAGGTCCTGAACGTTCGAGCACTCGCCCACGGATATGTAGTTCACATCGCCCCGGGCGACGACGCCGGGCCAGAGGCTGGCATAGCGTGCGACACGCACATCGCCGGACAGGAATACCTGCGGCGCTACGAAGGCTTCTTCATCAATCTGCGGGCGCTTGCCCTGGAATTCATCATTTTTCAAAGTATACATAATCGACCCTCCATTTCTCCATATACATTCGTCGTACAGAAAAAAAATCCTGCCCCGGATGAGACAGGATGTATGATTCACGACCGACACCACCGCCAGCGGCAGAGCAGAATGGCAATAACCAGATACGAGGCAGCCATCACCGCTAATGCTGTCAGGCTGGTACTCAGCCCGGGCGTGTGTCCGGCCAGGAAAAGCTGGCGGACGTTGTTCGAGAACCAGGTCAGTGGGAACAGGTGCGCGATGTCTTGGAGTACGGGTGGCAGCGAATCCAGCGGCCAGGTATAGCCCGACAAGATGAAGGCTGCGACCGGATACATGATAATGGCGCGCAGGAACTGCATCTCGTTCTGAAAGCAGCTGGCGACGAACATACCGAAGCCCATCGCAGCAGCTATGAACAGCAGCGACAGTGACATGAGCTGCCACAGCGGTGCCTGTAGTGGCAGGCCGACGACCGCCTCGATGAGAGCCACGATGATGAGCCAGGCGATGACCGCCTGTGACCAATAGAACAGCAGTTTTGCTAGGACGAGCTGCCAGGCGGGTGCCACTGCGGCTTCGTCCGGATGCTCGGTCTCGTAGCTGATACTAGCTCCTACAGCAAAGAATATGCCTTGCTGGAAGGCGACGCAGGCAAGGCCGAGCAGGAAGAATTTCACATAGCCCTGAGTCGGATTGTCGAGTACGCGATAGTTCACCGTTACAGGCGCGATATGTTTCGCCATTGCTTCCTTGTCGGCTCCGAGGCGGAGAGCAGCGCGTTCCGCAGCGACCTTGGTCGAGAAGCTATTGACGATATCCTGAGCTGCCGAGCTCGTCACATTCGTCACGATGATGTTTGCGCCATTCACCATATAGAGTACGGTTGAATGGCTGCCCGTCTTGACATGGCGCGCAAAATCTTTCGGAATGCCGATGGCGACGAGGGCCGTCTTATCCCGCAGAGCCTGCTGCATCTCCTCCTGAGATGATACATAGGCTGTAATGCTGTAGCTGTCGCTGGCTTCGAAGTCTTTGATGAGTTCACGGCTCAGCGCCGAGTTATCCTCGTCATAGATGACGGCAGGGATGTTCTTTACCAGATTCGGGTAGTAAAGCATACCGAATACGATGAGATAGGCCACGCCGGCGGCAAACAGGAAGCCGATGCGCCGCGGATCGTGCAGCGACTGCCAGAACTCGCGCTTCAAAAGTCGGAGGATATTCATCTCAGCTCACCTCCCCTGCCGTTGCTGCGGCACGGTGTTTCTCTCGGAAATGGCGGCGGATGGCGAATATGAGCTCGCCGAGGCTGCCAGGGATGAGGCAACCGAGCAACATGCAGCCAAGATTCGGCCAAAGATCAGGCGAATACCCATTCAGCATGATATCGCGCAGGACATCACCGGAATAGCTCATCGGCAGCAGGCTGCCGAACATGTAGGCGTAGCTCGACATATCGAAGGTCGGCCAGGACAGACCCGAATACAGCACGCCCGGCATGATGTAGAGCATCGGTATCTGCAGCGAGAGCGGCCGGCTCGGCGAGCAGGCGGAGAACAGCATGAGGGCTCCGGCCACGAATAGCAGGAAGCCCGTGGCATCGATGAAGGCGTCGAGCCAGTTTCCCACCATCGGCACGGCAAAAACATAGATGCAGATCAGCATGGCGATAGTGAATCCGACGAGACTCCACAATATGTAGGGAATGACTTTCGCCGGCAGGAGGAGCCAGACTGGTACCGACGGCCATTGACGGCGTTGCAGCTCCGTGATGAGCAGCGGAGCCAGTGCCAGCATAAGACCAATCTGGAGGCCGTTCAGCATGAGGCCGCCGAGCATGAATTCCGTATAGCCATTGACCGGATTGCCGAGTATACGCACGCCGAGGCGGACGGGATAGACCGTATTGAGTGCCTCCTGCGGCAGCAGGCCGGCGCTCTGCATGACGGAGTTGGCCACCGATACGCAGAGACTGCGTGCGATCTCCTGAGCTGCCGCTATGGCCGCATTGCCGAACATATTGTTCGCGGAATCGACCATGAGCATGATATCCGCTGTATCACCCGTCTTGAAATCTTTTGAGAAATCCTGCGGTATCTCGAGTGCAGCCCGGGCCTCACCGCTGTATATGGCCTCGCGCATCTCCTCCTCGCTCTGGACATATGCAGTTATAGTGAAGCGGTCGGAATCGCCAAACGCCGTTATGATCTGGCGGGAAACGTTGCTCTGCTCCTCATCATAGATGCAGAGCGGTATGTCATTGACCACGTTGTAGGTGTAGACGCAGCCGAACAGGAGGGCAAAGGCTACTGGGACACCGATATTGATCAGGCATACCTTGCTTCTTACCAAATACCGCATCTCGGCACCGAATATGGCAGCGAACTGGCGGAGCCACCCGGATAACCCCGGCTGCCTGGTGCCGCTCATGACTTCTCACCAGCCGTTGCCAGCCGGAATCTCATGCCGGGCCATAGGGCGGGCGAGTTGACCTGTATCTTGACATTAAAGCTGATGATATCGCTGGCATCGGCCCGCTCGCTCGTGGCACGCTGCGTGGCGAATTCCGCTTTCTTGCTGATATCGGTCACGGTGCCGGTCACGCGTGTCTCACCATCGCGGCCGATGAGCTCGACCTCCTGACCGAGTGAGAAATCCTTCAACTGGGTTTCGGGCACTTTGATATCCACCCAGTTATCGGTCGGGTCCTGTATGGCGACGAGCGGTGTTCCCGTCGATATCATGGATCCCTCTTCGATGTATTTCTCGGTTATAACGCCATCGAACGGGGCCCGTATCTCCGTCTCGTCGAGATTCACATCGACTTCCTGCAGGGCAGCCTGGGCCTGCTCGAGCTGCTTGGCCAGAGCCTCCTCCTTTGCCTTGTCGGCGCTGACCTGCATCGTACCGGAGGCGGCCTCATCGACAGCCGCCTGAGCCTGATTGGCTGCGGCCTGAGCCGTCTCATAGCGCGTAGCATACTGGTCATAGGTCTGCTGGGAAACTGCCCCGTCCGCCAGCAAGTCGCGATAGCGTACATAGTCCGCCTGAGCGAGCGATAAATCGGACTGTGCCTTGTCGAGTGCTGCCCGAGCTTGCCCGACGGCAGAAGCTGTCGTTCCGGACTGCATACTCGTAACGACACCAGCCTGCAGCTGCTGAGCCTCTACATTCTTTATCGCGGCCTCGGCCTGCAGACGCTGGGCATCGAGTGAGCGCCGATCGATGCGTGCGATCACGTCACCGGCCTTCACCGTATCGCCCTCTTTGACGAGCAGTTCGATGACGCGCCCGGATATCTTCGAGTTGATATCGATTTCCTTGGCATCTGCCCGCCCCCAGCTGACCGCTTGCGACTTGTCAGCCGCTCCGCAGCCTGACAGCAGCAGTGCCGTCAGAGCCAGCAACAAGAGACTCAGAGCTGGGATTGTTTTCCTTATCTGCATCATTACCATCCTTCCTTTATTTGAACATGTTCAAGTGACTGTCAAAAAACAAAGGGCACTATGCCCTTGCCCTTTATCCCTAGCATTTATCTCAAAATGCCAGCGGAATATTTATGAGTTCGCTGGCAATATGTTTCCAAAGGTCTCCTTTTTGCTGCATGCGCTGTATGGTGGCCTTTATCTCATCGTCAGATACCTTGAACAAGACCAGGACTGCGCACGTTATGTCCTTCCGGCTGGCTACGAGATCTACCGGATGATCGAAATACATCTCGGCCAGGCAGCCATGCATGGCCCCCTTGAGCAGCAGCGCCTTGCGGTAGTATTCATCATTGGTGAAGGCATCACCGAATTCGCGTTTGGCCAGACGAGCGAATGCCTGGACGAACGTCTCGAATATGAGTGGCGAGTTGTAGCATTGGTAATAGATTTCGCGGATATTCTTGTCCTCAGACAATGTCTTCAGCTCAGTCTCGCATACTGCTGCATAGCGGAATGCCGGTGTCTCATCGGCGCAGCAGGCTTCGATGCGCTCGATACATTCGCGGATGATGTTGCGGAACAGGTCCTGGAATATTTCTTCCTTGTTGCGATAGAAATAATAGATGCTGCCCGTGAGAACTCCGGAACGCTCGACGATATGCCGGATTGTCGTCCGGCGGTAGCCATCCTGGACCAGACTGTCCTTCGTCGCATTCAGGATGCGTTCCTTTATCTCCTTCGTATGCTCGGGAGATATTTTTCTCATGAGTCTCCCTCCTCTGTGTATGATTCCGTAGAGAAAACGCCTTTCATATATTGAACATGTTCAATAATTATTGTAGCTCTGAATTCCTTATTGTCAAGTGCAAGCGCCCGATCCACTGGTGCGATGGCTTAGGAAGACAAAAAGGAGGCTGCTGTTCACAGTCTCCTTCGATCTCAGGGGTTCGGTATGAAGCGGGCCAATAGCGTATGACCGCCCTTGACGAGGCTCGCCCGGTATCTCTCCAGAGGAGCAACCAGCGGCGCATACTTCAACCGGGCCACGAAGCGTGCATACGTGTGCGAGTTGCAACCGAATATCGGTACGCGGTCGAGGACGAACGGATTATTCGATGGTTCTGCGAGGCCGTAGTTGACCGTGAAAGCAGCCCGATAGCCGGCATCCTTCGTCATCTGCTCCACCTCTTCATCATAGGTGCCACAGGGGTAGGCGATGAAGTTGATATTCTTCTTGAGATGCCATTCGATGGCAGCCTTGGAGTCCTCGAGCTGTTTCTTGATCTCGGCTTTGGAGCCGGCCTTTTCCTCTGAAAGCTCCATATGCGACAGCGTATGACTCTCGAAATCGATGAGCCCGCTCTCCTGCATGTCCGCTGCCTCGCTCCAGGTCAGATAGTTCGGATATACGCCGAGATAATCCGATATCAGGAATATGGTTGCCCGCAGATTGTATTTCTGCAGTACGGGATAGGCGTTCTTGTAGTTATCAATATAGCCGTCGTCGAATGTGATGATGACCGGCTTCTCAGGCAGCGGCGTGCCATTCTGCCAGGCATCCATCATTTTCGCCGGCGTTATGGTCGTGTAGCCATTATCGTGCAGATACTTCATCTGCTTCTCGAACTGATCCGTGTGGACCGTCAGGGCATTGTTATCGCGGTCATTGATCTGATGATAGTTCAGTACCGGTACAGCCTGCGGCGGAGCCGAGGTCGCCACATGGTACAACGCTGCGGCCGCCAGACAGAACAGGACAATAACGGCAACGACGATATTTCTCAAGCGCTTATTCATGATGAAAAATTTTCTCCCGCCTTTATAGTGCTGGTTTTGTCGTGCTTATCGCACGCCCACTATTCTATAACAGAGCGCTGCATAGTGTCAAGGCAGGTCGCAAGCGATCAGGCGGAATGCCAGAGGCTGACCATCTCTGTAGCCGCCTGCAGCGGATCTGTCGCGCCGGCGATGGCACTGACGACGAAGAATCCCTCCACGCCGGTAGCTTTCAAATCTTTCAGATCGCGCGACTTCACGCCTCCGCCAACGACTACCGGCAAAGGGCTGAGCCGGTGCAGCTCCGTGAGTTCTGAAAACGTGCGCTGGATGAAACGTCCGTCGGCGGTATGACCAGCCTCGGGCTTCGTGTCCGTGGCATGCAGCGGACCAGCCCCGAAATAATCGATATCGGCGGTATCGGTGTTCTTTACGTAATCCAGCAGGTCAGCCGTAGGCGCCGAGAGTCCGACGATGGATTCCGGACCGAGCAACTTGCGGCAGACAGCTGTAGGGATATCGCTCTGACCGACGTGGATGCCGTCCACTTTTATATTCTGCTCGCGTGCAGCCAACACGACGTCGAGACGATCATCGACGAGCAGGGCCACGTCCTCGGATTTCCCGAGTTCGGCAATCACGGCGGCGGCACGGCCGGTCTCCGCTATGAGCTCCCGGGCGCTGGCCGTCTTCGACCGTATCTGCACACAGGTAAATCCGCCCTGCAGCGCCGCGCGTACGATATCGCTGACTGGGCGCCCCAGCGTATTCTCTGGTCCTACCACGAGATACGCCGATATATCAAGTTTCTTCCTCATGTTCATATCGCCATACTTCCTTTACTCAACCCTTGTCAGCTGCGATTTTCTCTTCGAGTCGTTCCAGCTTGCCATGCATCATATCCTTGTAACCGGGGCGGATATCGGCTTTGAGGACGACTTCGGTGCGGATGCCCTGGTCAGCCAGGACCATGGTGGCTCGCTTCACGACATCCATGACGTCATCCCACTCGCCTTCGATCTCTGTGAACATGGAGGTCGTGCGACAGCTCAGGCCGGAGTCGCGTATGACCTTCACGACCTGCCCGACATACGATGACATCTCCTCTCCCGTACCACATGGAGCAATGGCTACAGCAATCAATGTATTCATCATAACCCTCTTTCCTGTAAAGCAATCAGCTGGGCGAACGGTGCTCAACAGTTTGTATACGCATCGATCTGCGAGGCCAGCTGAGCCGGATTCGCATCGCTGAACAGCGCGAATTCGCTCTGGGCCACCGCCTCGGCATCCGCCTGATATAACTCATCGCGGAACATGTATTCGAAAGAGCCCGGGCCTGCAGCTTTGGCCGCAGCGGCGGCGCCAGCATAATTGTACATCTGGACAGCAGTCAGCGCCGCGGTGAAAGCATCAGCCACAGCAGCGTATACGGCCGTCACGCCACCCAGGGAACAGCCAGCACCGGTGATGCGAGTGAAAAGCTCGGAGCCCCCCTTCGCGATGGCCACCAGGCTGCCATCCGTGACGAGATCGCATGCTCCCGAGACCGCGACTACGCCTTTGATGGCCTTAGCGACAGCCATAGCCGGGCGCAGAGCCGCCGTGATGGAGTCCGTCGAATCGACGCCGCGCACTCCACTGTCTGCCGTCAGACTCTCTACGCTCCAAAGGTCGGCCAGAGCGATCAGCTCTGAGGCATTGCCGCGAACGATGGTCGGCGGTGTATGGAACAGCTCCGCGAGTATGATGCGACGCTCCGCCCCTACCCCGATGCCGACGGGGTCGAGCACCCAGGGTTTGTGCTTCGCTGCCAGCTCAGCAGCCGTACGGAGCATGCTCTCCGCATGGACCGGCAGCAATGTCCCCATATTGATATACATGGCATCGCCGATGTCAGCCATACCGACACCTTCGTCAGGCAAGTAGACCATGGCCGCCGAGCCGCCCACTGCGAGCTGCGTGTTCGCCACAAGATTGATGGTAACATTGTTCGTTATGGAAGGGACGAGCGGATTCTTTTCTTGAGCTGCTTTGACTGCGGCTGCAATGCAGTTTTGTAATTCTTTTTTATCCATTATATCATATCCTATCATGCAAGCATTCATAAAAAAAGAAAAGCTCCACCTATCGATTATGCAATAATCTCTAGCTATGGAGCCTCTCTGTGTCGTCCGAATCAACGTACAGGTGTATTTATTTCTTTTATGACTTTCGATTCCTCGCGCCCCATGCACCAGCCTAGAACCTTGATCTCAGCATAAAGCATCAGACGCTGCTCACGATTGTCCTGCTTCTGACTCATGAGTTGCTGATACTCCTTGCGGTCCAGGTCATAGCGAGCCCTTATCTCCTGCGGAGACCGCGGCTTTTCAGGACGGTTGGATCTGTGTATCCGGGCCAATTCCTCAACTGTCAACGGCTTTTGCTGGCCACGTTCACTATCCACTACCACAGCAAGGTCATCTCCCATTCCTCTATCGTCTCTATGACTTCATCAGCTTTGTATACGGGCAGATTGCCAAGGGTCAGATTTCCCAATTATCCAGGTTCTTGACCACTCGCATAAATGCCTTGATCTTCTTTATATCCTTGGACCCGTCTGTCTCGAGGCCACTGGAAGCATCGACTGCGAAGGGATGAAGGATGCGATATACGTCGGCAACATTGCTGCTGTTTATGCCCCCAGCAACAATCACACCCCGTCTCACTTTCTTTATTTCAGGGGCGGCCTGCCGCCAGTCAAAAACCTCTCCAGCTCCACCTGGCGCGGCCTTGTTCCCCTTATCAATCAGTACCAGCTCACAGGGATATTCATTCGCCGCCTCCGGCGTAAAATCATCCCCATAGCGAAACGCCTTGATTATGGGATAGTCAATCTTCTTTGCATAATCAATCGACTCATGCCCATGCAGCTGGACATAATCAAGCTGGCATTGCTCAGCAATCCTGTTCACGACCTCCGGATCTTCATCGACAAAGACCCCCACCTTGCGGATGCGGCCGAGATGCTGTATGATATCAGCCACTGTCTCAGGAGCTACATAGCGCTTGCTAGAGGGCCAAAACATGAACCCGACAAAAGCAGCTCCTGATTTTTCTGCACTACGCGCGTCCTCGTAGTTAGAAAATCCGCACATTTTGACCAGCATGAATGTCCTCCTTTCCTAAAAAACACTTGCTCACTTGTACATCTAAAATATGGCTTCGCATATTTATACCACTAAATTGTAAACCTTGCCATAATCATACACGCTCATGTTTATACTGTCAAGACTATGTACCCTCTTAGAAAACATGTTCTGAAATAACTGTATCTAAACGCATAGTCATGAAACTCTATTTATTTGTCTCTTCAGCCGCCTCGAGGTCGTCATAAAGAGAGGAAAGGGCACGCTTCGCTATGAATATCGGACAGCTTGGCGAACATATATCGCAATGCCCGCAACATTCTTTCACAGCCGTGAGGGCTGCCCGCACTTTTTCTATCTGCAGCATGATCTGCCTCCTTTTGAAACAGGAACAGGAGACCATACCCCTTCTCTGGTTACAGTCTCCCATTCTTTAATGAAACATATTTCTACGATTCTGAAACTTATTTCTTTTCATAGGTAAACGCACCGTCAGCATAATCGATGACGAGCGAATCACCGTCTTTGACTTCGCCCTTTATGATCTTTTTCGACAGAGCAGTTTCGACGCTATGTACGATGAGCCGACGCAGCGGACGGGCACCGAAGTTCGGATCGTAGCCCTCGGTAGCGAGCTCGGCTATCGCCCGGTCCGTGCAGGACAGCTTGATACCGACCTGATGCTCGAGGCGGTCGCTGAGCTTCTTCAGCAGGATTCTGGCAATGCCCTTGACCTGCTCCTCAGCCAGCGCCTTGAATACGATGATGTCGTCCACGCGGTTCAGGAATTCCGGACGGAAGTAATCCTTCAGGATATCCTGTACCGATTTCTTCGCCTCTTCGTAGTCCTTGTTCAGTATCTCATGCGAGCCAAGGTTGCTCGTCATGATGATCACAGTATTCTTGAAGTTGACTACGCGTCCCTTGCCATCGGTCAGACGGCCGTCATCGAGGATCTGCAACAGGACGTTGAACACGTCGCGGTGAGCCTTCTCGATCTCATCGAGCAGGATGACGCTGTACGGGCGGCGACGCACGGCCTCCGTGAGCTGACCACCCTCATCATAGCCGACGTAGCCCGGAGGCGCGCCGATGAGACGGGACACAGAGTGCTTCTCCATGTATTCGGACATATCGATGCGGATCATGCTACGCTCATCGTCGAACAATGCCTCCGCCAGCGTCTTGGCCAGCTCGGTCTTGCCGACGCCGGTCGGACCCAGGAATATGAACGAACCGATCGGGCGGTTCGGATCCTTGATACCGGCGCGGGCACGCAGTATGGCTTCGCTGACAGCCTCAACGGCCTCATCCTGGCCTACGACCCGCTCGTGCAGCACGTCGGCGAGATGGATGAGTTTCTCCCGCTCACCGGTCATCATCTTTGTGACCGGTATGCCTGTCCAGCGCGAGACGACTTCCGCGATATCTTCTTCGCCGACTTCTTCCTTCAGCAGGCGGTTATCTCCGGTCTCGCTGACGATTTTCTCTTCCTCATGCAGATTGTTTTCGAGCTGTGGCAGCTTGCCGTATTTGATTTCGGAAGCCCTGGTCAGATCGCCATCGCGTTCGGCCTGATCCATCTGGCTGCGAGCCTCATCCATTTCCTTCTTGATGGCCCGCACTCTGAGTATGCCATTCTTTTCTTTATCCCAGCGTGCCTTGAGGTCGTCAGCCTTTTTCTTCAGGTCGGCCAGCTCCTGACGTATAGCTGTCAGACGCTCCTGCGATGCCTCATCGGTCTCCTTGTTCAGAGCCTGCTCCTCGATCTCGAGCTGCATGATCTTGCGCTGTACTTCATCGATAGGCGCCGGTACGGACTCGATCTCCGTGCGCAGCTTGGCCGCAGCCTCATCGACGAGGTCGATGGCCTTATCCGGCAGGAAGCGGTCCGATATGTAGCGGTCCGACAATGTAGCAGCAGCCACGAGCGCTGCATCGCGGATGCGGACGCCGTGATGGACTTCGTAGCGCTCCTTCAGGCCACGCAGGATGGAGATGGTATCCTCGACATCCGGCTCGCCGACCATGACCGGCTGGAAACGGCGCTCGAGAGCCTGATCCTTTTCGATGTATTTGCGATACTCGTTCAGCGTCGTCGCACCGATGCAGCGCAGCTCGCCACGAGCCAGCATCGGTTTCAGGATATTGCCGGCATCCATGGCCCCTTCGGCCGCACCGGCACCGACGACCGTATGGATTTCATCGATGAACAGCAGGATCTGTCCCTCGGATTTGGCGATCTCATTCAGGACGGATTTCAAGCGTTCCTCAAACTCACCTCTGAATTTTGCTCCGGCTACGAGCGAGCCCATGTCGAGTGAATACAGCGTCTTGTTCTTCAGCGACTCCGGGACATCGCCTGCCACGATACGACGGGCCAGTCCTTCGACGATAGCCGTCTTTCCGACGCCCGGCTCACCAATCAGGACCGGATTGTTCTTCGTACGGCGGGACAAAATCTCGATCGTGCGCCGTATCTCATCATCACGTCCGATGACCGGGTCGAGCTTGCCGCTGCGGGCGGCAGCCGTCAAGTCACGGCCGAATTTCTCAAGTGCCTTGAAGCCCTGCTCCGGATTCCCATTGGTGACATTCTGCTTCCGGTTCTTCTTGATCGAGGTCTTGATACGATCTTTCGTCAGACCGAACTCACGGCATATCTTCTGCACATCATCACTGCCATCGGTAGCTATCGCCAGCAGCAGATGCTCTGTCGATATGTAGTCATCCTTCATCGATGCAGCGAGCTGCTCTGCCCGTCCGAGGACACGGACCATGTCCATGCCCATGCCGAGGCGGTCGGTTCCCTTGACTGACGGTATCTTGGCCAACTCCTGCTCCAAGCGAGCCTTCAGCATGGCCATATCCGTACCGCAGTCCTGGAAAATAGTTTCGAGCAATCCCTCAGGTTCTTTGGCCAATGCCAGCAGAACATGGAGGGATCCGATCTCTTGATGATACCTCATAGCCGCAATCTGCTGCGCTGATTGGAGCGCCGCCAGCGTGCGTTCAGTATATTTTTCTTGCCCCATGATTTATATCCTCCGTTTTGCTTTTTGCTTATCAATATGGTGGAATCAAGGCTTTTTCTTGATTTCAGTTATATTATAACGCAAAAAGTCAAAAAGTCAATACGTCAAATTAATTTTATTAGAAAATGCATAAGACGAGTTTCATAGCCGGATTCTCCGAAGCAGCAGACTTTCTTTCCTAATTATAGGCTCTTCGGGCATCCCTGTGGGCAAGAAATGCCGATTTCCCCTGTAACTAAGCCGGTTCCTCTAGCATAGGTTTTCTGTTAGGAA